>CAYLIP010000022.1:0-19475 GCA_964383855.1 uncultured Actinomycetes bacterium
TAGCTGGTCAGGCCGGGGGCGGTGGCGACGCTGTCCGAGATGCCGGCCGACGTCCAGCCGAGCTGATCGCGATAGTCGACGATGAAGGCGTAGGCGTGACCGACCTCGCCGTCGAAGGTCGCCGAGGTGCCGGTCACACCGCTCAGCCAGGGCTGCGCGAGGCCGCCGTCGCGGACGACGGACACGTTGTAGGCGCCGGCGCCGAGCGGCTTCCAGTCGAGCACGAACCGAGGTCCCTCCGCCTGCTTGATGCTGATCGCGATCGCGGGCAGCGGGCTGGCCGGAAAGCGAGGCGCCCCGTCGAGCCAGAGGTTGCCCACGTCATGGGGCCAGGGATCGTCGGTGGCCCCCGACCATCCGTAGGGGTCGACCGGGACGAAGCCCTCGGTCAGGTAGACGCCCCAGTGCAGGTGCTCGCCGGTGCTGGCGCCGGTGTTGCCCGAGATGCCGATCACCTGGCCCCGGCGGACGTGCTGGCCGCGGGCCACGAGGAGCCGGCTCAGGTGGGCGTAGCGCGTGGTGATCCCGTTGCCGTGGTCGATCCGGACCTCCTGGCCGAAGCCGCACCGGGCACAGCCGGGCTTGTCCCAGTCCGAGTAGCTGACGGTGCCGTCGGCGGAGGCCAGCACGTCCTCGTAGTAGAGCCCGTAGTCGAGACCGTCGTGGCCGTCATAGAAGAGCCAGGACTGCGAGGGCGGACCCTTCTCGTCGAAGCCGCCCGCCTGCTTGACCAGGCCGTCGTACCGGCAGACCAGCCCGTCGGGAACGTAGTTGGGGCTGCAGTGATCGAAGATCGAGGTCACGTAAGCCGGCCGGTCGAAGGGCAGGGTGAGGAATCCCGCCGAGCTCGGACGCGACGGCCCCGCCCCATCCTCGAGGGGGCCGTTGGGAATCTGGCTCGGGTACCACCAGCGGTGGAAGGCGACCTCTTTCTGCCCGGGAACCTTGGGCTCGGCGGCGAGGACCGGCGAAGCGGTGAGGATCACCGCCCCCGCGAGCACGGCGAAGGCCACCAGGATCCAGCGAAGGGCCACGGCGCCCAGTCAACGCCTCATCCGCGACGGTGCCGCGGAGGGCTTGTTAAGAAGGGTTGAGTTCTAGCGGTGGGTTGGTGATGCCGAGGGCCGCCGGCTGGGCGTGGCGGCGGGCAGCACTCCATCCAGCAGGCGAGGGTTGACGGCGGCGACCGCCGCCCGCAGCAGGTCGAAGTCGCGGTCGCCCGCTGGCAGCATGGTCGGCGAGCCGCCCGAGAGGTCGGCGATCGGCCCCGCCGCGGGTGCGGACACGCCCAGGCGCAGCAGGCCGTCGCGCAGCCGGCTGGCCTGGCTCGAGCCCAGCCGCCACCCCGTGAAGACGACGTCACCAGGCACGTTGCCGGGCGCCACGAAGACGACCTTGGTGCGGTCGAAGACGTCGGGGATGAGAGCCCGCGCGGGCAGGCGTCCGTCGCCGGCGAGGGCGCCGCAGTCGGCGATGCCGTTGTAGACGGAGAGCGAGACGGCCAGATCGGTGGGCGTGGGCGGGCCCTTGAGAAGGTCGCGGTCGGGGTCCAGGTGGTTCAGCCCGAGGAAGTAACGGGGCCACACGTAGCCGCTGAGCGACGCCTGGTCCTCGAAGGCGAAGCGCTTGCCCTTGAGGGCGCCCCAGTCGCCGCCGCCGGAGACGAGCTCCGGGATGTCGAGGGTCGAGTTGCAGATCAGGACCGCGGGCGTGCCCGGCTGCGGCTTGCAGTCCGGCGCCGGCGGGTTCGCGGCGTAGGTCGGAAAGCAGCGGGCGGCCCGCAGGACGGGATTGAAGGGGTGCCGCTGGCGGAGCGCGGCGTAGGTCAGCGCGTCCGACCAGGCGAAGTCGATGCTGCCCGCCGAGAGGTCGGCATCCAGCGCCTCCGCCGAAGGCTCCGCCCTCACCACCACCGGGAGCTTCAGCATTCCCGAGAGCTGGCCCGCCAGCTGCTGGGCGGCGAGTGTCTGGGCGGCGGAGGACCGGTTGGGGGCCAGGCCGAGCACGAGCATGGCCTTGGGCGACGGGGTCGGCGCGGGGCCGGCAAGTCCCGCGCACGCCGACACGGCAAGCAGGGCGCCGGCGGCCACCGCGCTCAGGAGTCGGCGCAACGGTCCTACTCTACGGGCGGCGGATCAGACCAGCCGCCGGCGGATGGAGGCGGACGAGTAGTCGATGAGGGTGGTCAGGATCACCACCACGATGATCCACATCGCCAGGTCGGGATAGAGGAAGAGCCCGATGTACTGCTGGAGGATCAGGCCCAGGCCGCCCGCCCCCACGATGCCGAGGTAGGTGGAGGAGTGGATGTTGACCTCGAAGGTGTAGAGGACATGGGCGACCATGTAGGGCGTCACCTGGGGCACCACGCCGTGCCAGATGACCTGGATCGGGTTGGCGCCGGTCGCGGTCAGCGCATCGACCTGGCCCCAGTCGATCGCCTCGATCGCCTCTGAGAAGAGCTTGGCGATCAGGCCGACCGAGAAGGTCGTCAGGGCCAGCACCCCCGGGAAGGGGCCGATGCCGACGATGATCACGAAGATGATGGCCCAGACCAGGGTGGGGATCGCCCTGATCACGCTCAGCAGGAAGCGGACGGCGAAGTAGACGGCGGAGCCGAGGGGGTTGCGCCGCATGAGGTTGCGGGCGGCGATGAAGCTGACCGGGATCGCGATCACGGCGCCGAGGAGCGTTCCCAGGACCGCGATGTAGAGCGTCTCCAGGGTCTTGAGCAGGATGGGATCGACCAGGTCGCCGAAGGCGGGATGGGCGAACCCGCCCAGGACCCGGCCGACCTGGTCCGCCTTGGACAGGAAGAGCCCGAAATCGACCTGGGTCCGGTTCCAGGTGAAGGCCATCAGCACCAGCAGCAGGACCGCCAGCCCGAGGTTGCGGATGCGCTCCCGGTTGCGGATCGCCTCCGCCTCGGCCATCAGCTCCGGGAGCGTTCGCCGGCGCGGCTCAGTCGTAGCCGAGGCGGCCATAGATCCTCCGGTAGGCTTCCTCGCCGAGGTCGGCCGGCGACCCGTCGTAGACCAGGCGGCCCTGGCGCATGGCGACGATGCGGTCGGCGTAGCGCTTGGCCAGCTCCAGGTGGTGGATGGCGCAGAGCACCGTGATCCCGTCCGAGCGGTTGATGTCGCGCAGGTAGTCGAGCACGACCACCGCCGTTTCCGGGTCGAGCGAGGCCACGGGCTCGTCGGCGAGCAGGATCTCCGGCTCCTGGGCGAGGGCGCGCGCGAGCGCCACCCGCTGCATCTGGCCGCCCGAAAGCATGTCCGCGCGCACGGTCGCCTTCTCGGCGATGTCGAGCCTCTCCAGCGCTCGCCAGGCCAGTTCCTGGTCGTGCGCGCTGTAGCCGGGGAAGAGCGCGCGCAGGCCCTCCTGGTAGCCGAGCCGCCCGGTCAGCACGTTGGCCAGGACCGGCGAGCGGCGCACCAGGTTGAACTGCTGGAAGACCATCGCCGTCCGCCGCCGCGCCCGGCGCAGCGCCTGTCCGCCGAGGGCGGTCATCTCCTCGCCCCCGACCCAGACCCGCCCGGCGCTGGGCTCGACCAGCCGGTTGATGCAGCGCAGGAGGGTGGACTTGCCCGATCCCGAGGGCCCGATCACGCAGACGAACTGTCCGGCCGGCACCTCGAGGCTGACACCGTCGAGCGCCCGCGTGCCGGTGTCGAAGACCTTGCTCAGGCCCTCGACCCGGATCAGCGAGGTGGCGGCCGCCGAGGCGGCCGCCATCTTCGTCATGTGCTCGCTAGCCGTTGAGCAGCGCGGGGTTGACCGTCTTGATCACGTCCCGCAGGTTGTCGTAGTCCTTGTCGCTGGCCGGCGCCAGGGAGTCGATGGTGTAGAGCTTCTTCAGCGGGTCGGCCATGGTCGGGTCGGTGCCCAGGGCGAGCATGGCGTCCTTGAGCTTCTTCTTCTGGGCCGGGTTCAGGTTGTGCCGGATCATCTGCGGGTCGCCCGGGACCGGCGGGTCGGTGGTGGCGATGACCTTGGTCTTGGTCATGATGCCGGGGCAGGAGGTGTCGGCGCCCACGTTCTTGCGGGCGTCGTCGTAGATGGCGCCGGCGTCGACCACTCCCTGGCAGACGTTGACCGCGATCTGGGTCTGGTTGGAGATGTTGACGGTCTGGCCGAGGTTCTTGGGATCGAACCCGGCCTTCATCATCATGTAGTGCGGGTAGAGGTTGCTCGAGGCCGAGGTGGGGTCACCGAAGGCGAACTTCTTGCCCTTGAGATCGGCGATCGAATTGATGCCCGAGTTGTTGTTGACGATGATGAACGCCTTGTAGCTGGGCAGCCCGTTGCGGACCGACTTGGTGACCGCCTCCGCCCCGTTCTTCTTGTGCGCGATCACGTAGTCGAGGGGGCCGACCCAGCCGATGTCCACGTTGTTGGAGGTCATGCCCTCGGTCACCGCCGCGTAGCTGGTCAGCACCTGCGAGGTGACGTGATAGCCGGTCTTCTTGGACAGGTAGTCGGCGATCAGCGTGGCGTTGGTCTGCACGATGCTGGTCGTCTGAGAGGGCACAAAGCCCATCACGATCTCCTGCTTGATCGGGGCCGGTGTTGGCTGGGAGCCGCTCGATGCACCGCCGCAGGCGGCGATCAAAAGGGCCGAAACGGCGACCACGAATCGCTTCGGTAGTTTCAAAGGCTCCTCTCCTTCCAGGGGTGTCTTTGGGGTGTCTTTGCCCGGGGTGTCTTGATAAGGCTCGGCTAGCATAGCCACAGTGGCGGGGATGAGAAGCGAGGGCCGGGCCGCGGTGCTCACGGAGGCGATCGGGCCCCAAGGGGTTTCGGTGCTTGACCGCCCGGAAACGCCCCTGGAAGAAGGGGAGGTGGCGATCAAGACCCGATTCGCCGGCCTCAACCACCTGGACCTCTGGGTGGCCTCCGGGGCCCAGCGCATAGAGCCGCCGCGCGTCCTCTGCGCCGACGGCGCAGGCGTCGTCAGCGAGTCGCGCGACCCCCGCTGGCGGCCCGGCGACGAGGTGGTCGTCTACCCGGTCCGCTGCTGCTGGCAGTGCGACGCCTGCCGCTCCGGCCAGCAGGTCTTCTGCCGCAGCTTTGGGATCGTCGGAGAGCACACCGACGGCACGGCCTGCACGCGCTTCGTGGCGCCGGCCGCCAACCTCTATCCGCGGCCGCAGAACCTGTCCTGGGAGGAGTCGGGCGCCTTCGGCCTCACCTTCCTGACCGCGTGGCGCATGCTCACCACGCGCGCCCGGCTGCAGGCCGGTGAGACGCTGCTCGTGGTCGGCGCCGGCGCCGGCGTGGCCGCCGCCGCGATCGCCATCGGGCGGCACCTGGGGGCGCGCGTGCTGGCCACCTCGCGCTCGGAGGCCAAGCAGGCGCGGGCGCGCGAGCTGGGCGCCGAGCAGGCGTTTCCCTCGCAGGGGTTTTCCAGGGCGGTGCGCGAGGCCTCCGGGGGCGGCGGCGTCGACGTCGTCTTCGAGCACGTGGGCCCGGCCACCCTCGAGGAGTCGATCCGCTCGGTACGCAAGGGCGGCCGGATCGTCTTCTGCGGCTCCACCAGCGGGGTCAAGGCCGAGCTCACGATGCCCCGCCTCTTCCTCAACCAGATCGAACTGACCGGCTCCACCATGGGCACCGCCCCCGAGTTCGAGGCGATGCTGGAGGCGGTGGGCTCGGGCCTCAAGCCGGTCGTTGACTCGACCTACCCCCTCGCGGAGGTGCAGGCGGCGCTCGCGCACCTCGACCAGGGAGAGCAGTTCGGAAAGGTCGTCCTCGAGGTCAGTTGAGCGTCGCGGCCACCCGCGTCCGCCGCCGCGGCCGCCAGAAGGAAGATCGCAGGCCGAGGATCCTCGTCTCCAACGACGACGGGATCACGTCGCCCGGCCTGCACGCGCTCTTTGCCGAGATGAAGAAGCTCGGGGACGCAACCGCCATCGCGCCCGACGCCGAGCGGTCCGCGGTGGGGCACGCCATCACCACCCTCACCCCGCTGCGGGCCAAGCCCTTCAGCCTGGGCCGGGAGCAGATCGGCTACGCCGTGAACGGGACCCCGGCCGACTGCGTCAAGCTGGCCGTGGGCGCTCTCCTCGACTCCGCGCCCGACCTCGTCGTGTCAGGCATCAACCTCGGCCCCAACACGGCGACCAACATCATCTACTCGGGAACCGTCTCGGCGGCCACCGAAGGCCGGATCCTGGGGATCCCCTCGATCGCCATCTCGCTCGGCACCTTCGTCGACCCCGACTGGTCGGTGGCGGCCGTCTTCGCGCGCCAGCTGGCTCGCCACGTGCTCGAGCGCGGGCTGCCCCCCCGGGTCCTGCTCAACGTCAACGTGCCCAACCTGCCTCGCGACCGGATCAAGGGCGTCAAGTTCACTCGCCAGGGCGAGTCGGCTTACGTGGAGGACTTCGCGGTCCGGGAGGACCCGCGGCGCCAGCCCTACTACTGGCTGGCCGGCAGCTACAAGCTGCAGGACACCGACGAGGACACCGACGCCTGGGCCCTCGAGAACGGCTGGATCTCGGTCACGCCGATCACATTCGACCTCACCGCCTACCAGTTCCTGCCCGACGTTCGCGACTGGGGAGTCCGGCTTTAACCATCGGGGGCGTAAACCATTCCCCATGGCTGCTCCATCGCCGATCCGCATCGTCCCGCTCTACGCGCCCGACCTCGCGGCCGCGCCCAAGGCGCCGCCTCCTCAGCTGACCTACCGCGGCGGCCCGCTGCTCGGGGCGCCAGAGGTCTTCACCGTCTTCTGGGGCTCGGCCTGGGCGGAGCGGCAGGACCTCCTCGACCAGCTCAACGGCTTCTTCGATTACGTCCTGACCAGCCCGCTGCTGGACCAGCTGGGGGAGTACAGCGTGGAAGGCCAGGCCATCGGCCACGGGCGGCGGACGGGCACCCTGCAGGCGGCCGACCCCGATCCGGGGGCCACGGTCACAGATGCGCAGGTGCAGGCGTTCCTGGACGGCCGGGCCGGGCAGCGCCCGGAATTCCCCGACCCCGGCCCGAACACGCTGGTTTTCCTATACCTGCCTTCCGGGACCACGGTTGAGCAGGACGGCGCCGCCTCCTGCAGCCAGTTCTGCGGCTACCACCAGCAGACGGCAGGCGGGCTCTACTACGCCGTCATGCCGGCTCCCGACTGCAGCGGCTGCCTGGGCGGCCTGTCCGAGCTGGAGGCGCTCACCTCGACCAGCTCCCACGAGCTGTGCGAGGCCATCACCGACCCGGTTCCCGGGCAGGGCTGGTACGACGACAGTCACGGCGAGATCGGCGACATCTGCGCCTGGCAGACCAGGCCGCTCGGCGCCTACACGGTGCAGCTGGAGTGGTCGAACCAGGCGGGGGCCTGCCGGTGACCTCCCCGGTCGAGCACGTGGTGATCATCGTCAAGGAGAACCACGGCTTCGACAACTACTTCGGCGGCTTCCCGGGAGCGGACGGCGAGAGCGGCCTCCCGCACAGCCCTAACCCGCCGCCGAAGGATCCCAACCACACCCACGCGGCCTGGCTGACGCGGGCCCAGACGGCCACTCGAACCGCCTTCACGGAGTCGGACATACCGATCTACTGGGACTGGGCTCGCCGCTTCACGCTCTGCGACCGGTACTTCACCGAGGTGGCGGGACCCTCGACACCCAACCACCTGATGCTGGTCGCCGGCCAATCCCCGGTGATCGACAACCCGCATCCCGCTCCCTCGCTCGACCTCCCGACGCTGGCGGCCAGCCTGGACGCGGCCAAGCTCAGCTGGGGCAACTACAACGGCTATGTCTTCGACTCCATCCGGTACACGGCGGGCAAGAAGCTGACGGCAGCCCGGTTCGCGGCCGACGCGGCCGCCGGGCGCCTGCCGGCCGTCTCCTGGGTCTACGCCGACAACCCATTGAGCGAGCACGCTGCCGACACCTCCGCCCAGAGGGCGGCCGGCACCGGCAACGTGACCGCCGGATCCAGGTGGAGCGCGGACCAGGTGGCGGCCATCGTCGCAGGCGGCCTGTGGCCGAAGGTGGCCATCTTCGTGACCTGGGACGACTGGGGCGGGTGGTACGACCACGTCGATCCGCCCGAGCTCGAGAAGTGGAGTGACGGCACGCAGTTCCGGCTCGGCGGCCGGGTGCCCTGCCTGGTGCTCAGCCCCTATGCGAAGGCCGGCTACGTGTCCCACCTTCAGCATTCGCACGCGAGCCTGCTCCGCTTCTGCGAGGACACCTTCGGGCTGCCCCACACCTCGCCGGCGACCGCCGCCGCCGGCGGAATGGCCGACTGCTTCGACTTCACCCAGAAGCCGCTGCCCCCGCCCTGACCACGGATTGACCGGCATCCGGGTCAGCCGGAGAATGGCGGCATGTCCAGCGCCGAGGTGGACAGGTACCTGGCCGAGGTGGAGGAGCCCAAACGCTCCACGCTCGAGCAGCTGCGGCGGACGATCCGGGCCGCTCTGCCCGAGGCCGAGGAGGGCATCTCCTACCAGGTGCCCGCCTTCCGGGTCCGGGGCAAGGTGATCGCCGGCTTCGCCGCCTTCAAGAACCACCTCAGCTACCTGCCTTTCAGCGGCTCCGTCATCGAGCAGATCGGGGACCTTGCGGCGGGTTACGGGGGCACCAAGAGCGCCCTCCACTTTCCGGTCGACCAGCCGCTGCCCGAGCCCCTGGTGCGGAGGCTGATCGAGGTGCGCCTGCAGCAGGCCGACCGCGACTCGACCTAGATTTTCGAGAGCGACACCAGGTCATGGGGTGAGTACTCCCGGCCGGGCTCCACGATGAGCCGCCGGATCCCCGGCGCGACCACCGCCTCGGGCATCCGCGAGTGCACCGGCAGCACCACCCCGGGCGCGACCGATGTGATCGTCCGCGTGATGTCGGCGGCCCGCGAATGCCCGCTGGTCCCGATCCGCCGCAGCTCCAACCCGAGGGCATGCGTCCAGCCCTCCATCACGCTGAAGGCGGGATCGAAGGGGCCCAGGGGCGCCCCGTTGCTGTGGATGAAGAGCGAGCCCGGCGGCCTGGGCAGATCCAGGAGGCCGGGCAGGCTCTCGAAGCCGGCCTGGACCAGGAAGCCGCCGGGATCCGACGCCACCTCCTCGCGCTCCAGCAGGTCACGCCAGCCCGCGATCGCAGCCGCCTGGGGCTCCATGACCAGCCGGCGGCCGAGGCCCGCCGCGGCTGCACCGAGGGCGGTGACCCGGTCCCGGTTCATCGGGTAGAGATTGATGGCGGCCAGCCCTCCGGTCCCGGCGAGGGCGGCCGCGATCTCGTCCACGACCTCCCGCTCGGTCAGCGCGTCGGGCGCCGGCGCTCCCTCCGCCGGCCTCGGTTCCAGGCCCGCGGCGACGGCCTCCATGATGAGCACGTCGACGCCCCGGACCGACTCCGCGAAGGCACCGGTGACCTCCGGGCGGAAGCCGTGCCAGCGCTGGTCGCCGCTGTAGGCCAGCGTCAGGTCGGGGGTGCGGACCAGGAATCCGCTGGCGCCCGGCACGTCGTGGTCGACCTCGAGAAAGGTGACCTCGATGTCGCCCCAGGTCACCCGCCTGCGATCCGGCACCGGCGTTCCCGCCGGCGCCCGCCAGGACAGGTACCCGGAGGCGTCCACGGCCGACCTGACGGGGTTCATCTCGGCCGGGAAGAAGAGCGGCACCTCGGGGTGTACGAAGCGGACCAGGGAGGTGTGGTCGAGGTGCATGTGCGAGATGAAGAGCGCGGTCGTGCCGTCCCACTCGCCGTCCGCGTAGACACCGGAAAGCCGGGGCGCGGCGCCCACCGATCTCAGGTCCTCGAGCTCGCGACCCGGCCGCGGGCGCAGCCCCATGGAAAAGAGCGCGCGCCCGGGCGCGTGCTCGATGCCGAAGTCGAAGATGCAGCGGGCGCCGCCATGCTCGACGGCGAACTTGAGGCCGGTAGGGTTCCCGGTGCTGTAGAAGCGGATCGAGGTGGGCGGGGCCAAGAGGAGCAGTCGATCATACGGCCGGGCCCGCCGCGAATCGGATGACCCCGGCCTAACCGGATATCGGAGATACTCACCGGCTGACCTGATGGAGCCGATCACCGCCGGGCACGCTTCGCCGGTCGCCATTCGCGCCCCGGCAACCAGGCGGGGCCGGCGCGAGGGCGGCCAGCTGGCCGGCTTCCTGCTCATCTCGCCGGCGATGCTCCTGCTGATCGTTTTCGTGCTGATCCCGGCGCTCTGGATCTTCTGGCTGTCGTTCCAGCGCTGGGACCTGATCAGCGGCAGCAGCGACCTGATCGGGACGGCCAACTACGAGAGGCTGCTCCTGCGCGACGAGGTCTTCCGCAAAGCCCTCTGGCAGACCGTCTACTTCGTGGCTGTCACCGTGCCCGCGAGCATGGGCCTGGGCCTCCTGCTCGCGGTGATGCTGAACCGGGCCATGCCCGGCCGCGACCTGCTGCGAACGCTGATCTTCACCCCCTACGTGATGCCGATCGTCTCCACGGCGCTGATCTTCGGCTTCATCTATCACCCCGATGTCGGCGTCCTCAACGCCGCGCTGGGGGTGTTCGGGATCTCCAGGATCAACTGGCTCAACTCCCCGAAGGCGGTGATGCCGGCGATCATGATCTACAGCGTCTGGCAGCACACCGGCTACAACACGGTGATCTTCCTGGCCGGTCTGGCCAACCTCGGGCCGGAGCTGGACGAGGCGGCGCGCGTGGACGGGGCTCGCGCCTGGACGCGCTTTTGGCAGATCACCTGGCCGCTGCTCTCGCCGACGACCTACTTCGTGCTCCTGATCAACATGATCGCGTCGTTCAAGGTCGTGCAGCCGATCCTGATCTTCGCCGGCGGCGTCAGCGGCGCCACCGCCGGCGGCGGCGGGCCTGACAAGGCCGCAGAGACGGTCGGCTACTACCTCTACGTGCAGGCCTTCTCCTTCTTTCACGCCGGCTACGCGGCGGCCGTCTCGGTCGTGCTCTTCCTCATCATCCTGGCCATCACCGGCGTCCAGGTGGGCGTGCTCTCGCGCCGGGTCTTCTACCGATGACGGGCAGGCGAGCGCTCGAGCTGCTGCCGCGCTACGCGATCCTGCTGCCCTTTGCCGCGCTCTTCGTCTTCCCCTTCTACTGGATGGCGGTCATCTCGCTCGGCACCCTCCAGTCGGTGTTCGTCTTCCCGCCCATCCTGCTGCCGCTCGGGCATTTCGAGAACTACCTCTCGGCTGTCGGCCTCGCTCCTGATCCAGCGACCGGCCAGTACCTGCACATCCCCTGGCTTCGCTAC
Organism: uncultured Actinomycetes bacterium; assembly: GCA_964383855.1. Lineage (GTDB taxonomy): Bacteria > Chloroflexota > Dormibacteria > Dormibacterales > Dormibacteraceae > CAZHAC01. The sequence goes on from CAYLIP010000022.1 coordinate 11,227, forward strand.
TTCCTGAACACGGTGATCGTGGCCGCCGGCAGCACCGTGCTGGTCCTGCTCACCTCGGTCGCCGCCGGGTACGCCTTCGCGTCGGTCCCGTTTCCCGGCAAGCGGGTGATCTTCGGCCTCGTGCTGGCCATCTACATGGTCCCGGCCGAGGTCACGCTGGTGCCCAACTTCATCATCCTGGCCGACCTCCACTGGATCGACAGCTACCAGGCGCAGATCGTGCCCTTCGGCGCCTCCGTGTTCGGGATCTTCCTCATGCGCCAGTTCTATCTCGGACTTCCGGTCGAGCTCTGGGAGGCGGCCCAGCTCGACGGCTGCGGCCACCTGCGATTCCTCTGGTTGGTCGCGGTGCCGCTCGCCCGGCCGGCCATGGTCACGATCGCCGTCTTCCACTTCGTGGCCAGCTGGAACGCCTTCCTCTGGCCCCTGATCGTCACCAACAGCGACAATTACCGCCCGGTCCAGGTCGGGCTCGAGGCGTTCAGCTATGCGGACGCCACCAATCCGGTGCTCCACGCCGCCGGGAGCCTGATGGTCACGCTGCCAATCCTGGTCGTGTTCCTGGTCGCGCAGCGCCAGATCGTCGGCGGCATCGCAGCCAGCGGTATTCGCGGATAGCAGTCAGGAGGGACAGCTTGAACAGATTCAGACGCTCGATCGGATTGCTGGCGGCGCTCGCGCTCGTCGCCTGCGGCGGCGGCACCAGCCCCTCGGAATCGAAGCTGGGGGCGCTGAAGAACACCGTCCAGGTGACGTTCTGGCACGCGCTGAGCGGCAACCTGCAGGCCGAGCTGCAGAAGCTCACCGACCAGTTCAACTCGACGCAGAGCACGGTGCACGTGAACCTGGTCGCCAAGGGCGCCTACACCGACCTCAACAAGGCGGTGCTCACCGGCCTCGCCGCCAACCAGGTGCCCGACGTCGCCCAGTGCATCGAGACCGACGCCGCCAAGTACCACTCGTCGAAGGCGCTGGCCGACCTCACCCCCTACATCAACGCCGAGGACGGACTCTCCAGCGCCGACCTGAAGGACATCTTCCCGGTCATGCTCAACGCCGCCAAGATCGGTGGCACCTACTACCAGTTCCCGTTCAACAAGTCGACGACGGTCGTCTACTACAACCAGGACATGTTCACGGCCAAGGGCATCTCCAACCCGCCCGCGACCTGGGACGAGTTCTTCGCCGACGCGGCCAAGCTCGCCGACCCCCAGAAGGGCGTGACGGGCGCCGAGGGGCCGTCGCTCGACACCTTCCTCTCCATGCTCTACGAGTACGGCGGCAAGCTCTACGACAGCGACACCAAGCCCTCCAAGGCGCTGGTCAACAGCGACGCTGGCGTGAAGGCGATGACCCTCTGGTACAACGCCACCAAGGCGGCGGCGGTGAAGGCGGTGCCTTCCGGCAACTTCGCCGACCAGGTCGACTTCCAGAACCAGAAGACCGCCATGTACATCTCGACGCAGGTCAGCTACCAGTTCATCAAGGGCCCCATCGGGACCAAGTTCAAGTTCGCCGAGGCGGCCCTGCCGGCCGGCGACAAGGGCGTCAAGGACGAGATGTTCGGCGCCAACATGTGCGTCTTCGACAAGTCGAGCAAGGACGCCCAGCACGGCGCCTTCCTCTACATCAAGTACCTGACCGGCCAGGCCCGGACCACCGAATGGGCGCAGACGACGTCCTACATGCCGGTGCGCCAGTCGGCGTACAAGGACCTGCAGAGCGGCTTCTACTCGCAGAACCCCTCGCAGGGCATCGGGGCGGGCATGCTCAGCAAGAACCAGCTGATCGTGCTGCCGGCGACCCCGACGAGCAATGAGCAGCGCGATGCCCTCACCACCGAGCTGGGCAACATTTCGGCACTCCGCAAGGACCCGAAGACGGGCCTCAATGACGCGGTCAAGAAGATGAACGACATCCTCGCCACGGGCTGACGCGCTGGCGGGCTACAGAGACTGGGCGAAGGCCGAGCTGCACTGTCACCTCGACGGTGCGGTCCGGCCCGCCACCGCCGCCGAACTGGCCCGGGAGCTCGGCATCGGCCGGCCGCTCCGGATGGTCGCTCCCCCGGAATGCCCATCGCAGGCCGAGTACATCTCCTACTTCGATGACGCGCTCATGGTCATGCAGACCGAGGCCGCCCTCGAACGCACAGCCCGCGAGCTGTCCGAGGACTCGGCCGCCGACGGCATCGACTACCTGGAGGTGCGCTGGGCGCCGCGCCTCCACCTCCGGGGCGGGCTCCGCCCGGAGCAGGTGATCGAGGCCGTGCTCCGGGGACTGGCGCAGGGGCCGGTGCCCGCGGCCGCCATCGTCTGCGCCATGAGGCAGCACAGCGTGGAGGACAACGTGGACCTGGCGCGCGTCGCGGGCCGCTACGCGGGGCGGGGCGTGGCCGGGTTCGACCTGGCCGGCGACGAGGCGCGCTGGCCGGCGACGCCCCAGCGCCCGGCCTTCGAGGCGGCGCGAGCGGCCGGGCTGCATCTCACCTGCCATGCTGGGGAGGCCGGCGCCCCGGCCAGCGTCGAGGAGGCCCTCGACCTCGGCATCGAGCGCGTGGCGCATGGTGTCATCGGCGCGCGGGTCCCCGCCATCGTCGAGCGCATCCGGTCGGAGGGGATCGTGCTCGATCTCTGCCCCACCGCCAACCTCAAGTGCAAGGCCGTCGAGCGGCTGGAGGACCATCCTCTTCCCGGCCTGGTCAGGGCCGGCGTCCGGTGCACCATCTCGACCGATTCCCGCACGGTCGCCGCCACCAGCCTGACCCGGGAGTTCGAGCTCGCCGCTACGGTGATGGGGATGACGGACGCCGAGCTGCGCGCCTGCAACGAGACCGCCCATGCCGCTCGCTTCGACGTTTGAGGCCCTGGAGCAGGCGCTCGCCGACCGAGCCCCGCGGCGCTCGCGCCTGGCGGTGACGGGGCGGATCGATGCCGGGGTGGCGGTGCCGCTGCATCCCGGGGCGGCGGGCCTCGAGGTGCTGATGATCAAGCGGCCCGACAGCATGCGCCACCACCCCCGCGAGGTGGCATTCCCGGGCGGGCGCCGGGAGCCCGAGGATCGGGACCTGGTCGAGACCGCGCTGCGCGAGACCTTTGAGGAGCTGGCGCTGCCGCGCCAGGCTCTGCGCGTCCTGGGAACGCTGAGCGCCGTCCCGACCGCCACCTCTCGCTACCTGCTGCACCCGGTTGTGGTCGCGGTCGCCGAGCACGCCGCCGTGGTCCCGCACCGGGGCGAGGTGGCGGCACTGATCCGGATGCCGGTCGACCGCTTCTTCGCCGGCTCCATCTCTTACCGGGCGGTCGAGCACGGCGGCTGGACGTCCCCCATCTTCGACTTCGACGCCGGCTCCATGTACGGGGCCAGCGCCCACATCCTGGAGGAGCTGCTCCAGGTACTGGCCGCGCTCGAGGGCCGGCCGATGCCGCGGCCGGAGATGACGGAGGAAATACCGTGGCAGTGATCACCGGCTTTCGTGCCTTCCTGCTGCGCGGCAACGTGATCGACCTCGCGGTCGGCATCGTGGTCGGCGCCGCCTTCAACGCCTTCGTGCAATCGTTCGTGGGCTCCTTCATCACGCCGCTGATCAGGCTCTTCGGCGCGCCCGGGGAGTACGGATCGCTGGTCTTTCGAGTCAGGGGCGTGCCCTTCCCCTACGGCCAGGTCGTCCAGAGTGGCGTCTCCTTTCTGATCGTCTGCGCCGTCGTCTACTTCGTGGTCGTGGTGCCGTTTCACACGCTGCAGGAGCGCTTCATGCCCGGCCGGTCGCCGGCCCCCATGCGCGACTGCCCGTACTGCCTTTCCAGGATCCCCGAGGCGGCCACGAGATGCATGTACTGCACCTCAGAGCTGGGCGCATAATCCGCCCATGAAGGGTTTCAGGGCATTCGTTCTGCGGGGAACGTGGTCGACCTGGCGGTCGGCATCGTCATCGGCGCGGCCTTCGGCACCGTGGTCGTGGCCTTCGTGAAAGACCTGGTGACCCCCTTGATCGCCGCCCTCGGCGGCAAGCCGGACTTCGCGGGCCTCTATTTCACCATCAACAACTCGCGCTTCCTGTACGGCGACTTCCTCAATGCGCTGATCGCGTTCATCGTGATCGCGCTGGTCATCTACTACTTCGTGGTCCTTCCCTACGCGCGCTTCCGCGACCGCTACGACAAGACGCCGGTGACCACGCGCGAGTGCCCGGAGTGCCTCTCGGCGATCCCGCTCCAGGCCCGGCGCTGCGGCCACTGCGGACAGCCGGTGACCGCCGGGGCCTGACCTCGGCGCCGCCTCCCGGCTGAACCGCGGGAGGCTTCTGTCAGGTCAGCTCTTCGAGCTGGTCCAGGTGCTGCTCCAGGTGGCCGACCAGCATCGAGTCGACAAAGTCGCCAAGCGTCATCTCGCGCGAGCTGCCGTCGCTCCGGGTGTAGACCACGGCCCGGTCGAGGTCCTCGGGCGCCATCTCCGACACCAGGCGGTCGAGGTCGGCCAGGCCGGCGCCGACACGGGCCCTGAGCTCCGCCTCGGGCAGCACCGCCCCTTCCTCGATCCCGGCCCGGCGGCGGAGTCCGCCGGCCTCCCCGCGGCCCAGGCTGCGCTGGCCGGATACGGCGAGGCGGGCCTGTTCGGTCCAGAAGGGGAGCATCTCGGCCAGGTGGCCAAGGACGTTGCCGCGGTGCCAGCGCTCGCCCGTCTGGGGGTCGGGGGCGCCCAGCTCGCCAGGGCCGGTGGCCGAGATCCGGTCGAGGCGGGAGCGGGCCGCGAGCAGCCGCTGGCGGAGCTGATCGATGCGGTTCACCGGACGGTCCCGAAGAGCCGGTCGCCGTAATCGCCCAGGCCGGGCACGATGTAGGCGCGGTCATTGAGGCCCTCGTCGAGCGCGGCCGTGAAGATCTCGATCTCGGGATGGCGCTCCTCGATCACCCGCACCCCCTCCGGGGCGGCGACGACGCAGATCATGCGGGGGTCGCGCCCGCCGGCCGCCTTGATCAGGTCGAGCGCCTGGGCGCCAGACCCGCCGGTGGCGAGCATGGGGTCGAGCAGCAGCGGCACCTTGCCCTCCATCCTCGGCAGCTTGTTGTAGTAGATGCGCGCCAGGGCCGTCTCCTCGTCGCGCTCGAGACCGATGTAGCCGACGCTCACCCTAGGAAGCAGGTCGAGCACCGGTCCCAGGAGGCCGAGGCCGGCCCGCAGGACAGGGATGGCGACGACCTCGCCCTCGATCAGCTGGGCCGGCGTCTCCTGGAGCGGCGTCACCACCGAGACCTGCCGCGTGGCCAGCCCGCGCGTTGCCTCGTAGACCAGCATCGAGATGATCTTGTTGGAGAGCACCCGGAACTCGTCAGGGGGCGTCTCCCGGTCGCGCAGCCCGGTCAGGCAGTCGGCAACCAGCGGATGGTCACTTACGTGCAGCGGCATCCCTGGTCACCAGCCTCCGGATGGCGTCCACGGCGACGCCAAGCATCCGGTCCATGTAGGAGGGGTCGACATGGTGGATCTCGCCCGCGCCCAGCTCATCCACGCAGAGGAGGATCACCCCCGCCCGCAGCCCGCGCAGGGCGCTGACGATCATGATCGTGCTCGACTCCATGTCGTTGGCGAGCACGCCCGCCCGCGCCCACACCCGCAGCTCCAGCTCGGCTTCCTCACGCCGCGGCATCCGCGCCGGCACGAGGTCCGAGTAGAGGGCGTCGACCGAGCGGATCACGCCCAGGTGGTAGGGCGCGCCGGCCGCCTCGGCCGCCTCCACCGCGGCCTGCACCACGTGCAGGTGCGCGATCGCCGGGTATGACCTGGGTACGTAGCCGTCGGGAGTGCCCTCGCTCCGGACGGCGCCGGTCGCGATCACCAGGTCGCCCAGCTTGATACCCGGCTGGGCGCCGCCGCAGGTGCCCACGCGCAGGAAGGTGTGCGTTCCCAGCTCGCTCAGCTCCTCGACCGCGATCGCCGCCGAGGGGCCTCCGATGCCGCTCGAGGTGGACGACACCGGCACCCCCGCCACCGCACCCGTGAAGGTGCGGTACTCACGCGTGAACGCCTTCTCCTCTGCCCCGTCCAGGTACCTGCCTATCAGCTCGGTGCGGAAGGGGTCGCCGGGCATGAGCACGTACTCACCGACCTCGCCCGCGCTGAGCCCGACGTGGTACTTGCGCTCGTCCGGCATCGGCGGAGAAGTCTAGAGGGCACGTAGAACTGGACGCATGAAGCAGGGACAGGCCCCAGAGCCGCGCCGCAAGAGCGAGCCGATCGGCGAAACGGACGGCGAGCCCGGCGGCGACCTCGACAAGATCGACCGCGAGAGCGCAGACAGCTTTCCCTCCAGCGACCCGCCGGCCACCTCGAACCCCGGCGACGGCCGGGAAGAGGGATGGCAAGAGGAAGGACACGAGGAACCGCAGCACGAGGAAGCACAGGAGGAACGACCAGAGGGGCGGGAGAAGGGCCGGAAGGCGTAGCTTTCCACCGTCCGGGGCGCCGTCCGGGCCGGCCGGTCAGCCCAGCCGTCGCACCCCGTCGCGGTCAACCCGGGCAAGCACGTGTGGCGGGCGCTCCACCGGCTGCTCGACGATACGCCAGGCGGCCGCCAGGCGCGGCGCCGCCGCGGCCGCGCGGTGAGCGTCGGCCGCATGAATGGTCGCCAGCCGGTCGCCGGCCTGCACCCGCGCCCCCACCTGCGCGTCGATCACGATGCCGGCGGCGTGATCGATGCTGTCCTCCTTCCGCAGGCGGCCGGCGCCGAGCTCGAGGTTGGCAAGACCCACTTCGAGGGCATCGACGCCGGCCACCCAGCCGCTGGCCGGCGAGGCCAGGGCAACCTGCACCGGGGCCACCGGCAGGCCCTCCTCGAGCCGTCCTCCCTGCGCGCGCAGCATCGCCGTGAAGCGCTGGCGAGCGGAGCCGTCGCGGACAGCTTCGGCGGGGTCGCGATCGACCCCCGCCAGCCGGCACATCTCGCGGGCGACCGCCACCGAGACCGTGACCAGCTCCTCGTCGGCCCGGCCGTCCAGCGCCTCCAGCGCCTCCTTGACCTCGAGCGCATTGCCGATGGCGCGGCCGAGCGGGTTGTCCATCGCCGTGACCAGCGCCACCGTGCGCCGGCCGGCGCCCTCGCCGAGCTGCACCATCTCGGAGGCGAGGAAGGTCGCCATGTCCTGGTCGTGCATGAAGGCGCCGCGACCGAACTTGACGTCGAGAACGATGGCATCCGCCCCCGCCGCCAGCTTTTTCGACATCACGCTGGAAGCGATCAGGGGCACCGCGGGGACGGTCGCGGTCACGTCGCGAAGGGCGTAGAGGGCGCCGTCGGCCGGCACCATATGGGGCGACTGGGCGGCCACCGCCAGGCCGATCTCCCTCACCTGGGCGATGAAGCGGTCGGGCTCGAGGTGGACCGTGAGGCCGGGAACGGACTCCAGCTTGTCGAGCGTGCCGCCGGTGTGGGCGAGGGCGCGGCCCGAGAGCTTTGGCACCGGCACGCCGCAGGCCGCGGCCAGCGGCCCCGCGATCAGCGTCACCTTGTCGCCGACGCCGCCCGTCGAGTGCTTGTCGACCTTGATGCCGGGGATGGCCGAGAGGTCGAGGGTGTCGCCGCTCGCGACCATCGCCCGGGTCAGATGGAGCGTCTCCGCGCGAGTCATTCCGCGGGTGCAGACCGCCATCAGCCAGGCCGCCATCTGGTAGTCGGGGATGGAACCCGCGAGGTAGCCGTCGAGGAGGAAGCTGATCTCGTCCGGCGGGTGCTCCTCGCCGTCCCGCTTGCGGCCGATCACCTCGAGGGCGTTCATCACGCCGAAGAACCTAGCATCCGGGCGTGGCCACGATCGAGGACTTCCAGCGGCTGGATCTGCGGGTGGGGCGGATCGTCGAGGCGCAGGAGTTCCCGAAGGCGCGCAGGCCGAGCTACCGGCTCCTGATCGACTTCGGACCGCTCGGCGTTCGCCGCTCGGTGGCCGCGCTCGCGACCGATTACGCAAGGGAGGCGCTGCCCGGGAAGCAGGTGGTGTGCGTCTTCAACCTGGCGCCGCGGCGCATCGCGGGCCTCGATTCCGAGGTGCTGGTGCTGGCCGCGACCGAGGCCGGGGGGCGGCTGCGATTGCTGCGCCCGGACCCGGACGCGGAGCTGGGGTCGGGCATCGCCTGAGCCCCCAAGACTCCTCCCCACTTGGTGGGGAGGTGGCTGGCTTCGCGCCCCTGCTGCCGCGGACCGTGCCGGCGCGCGGGCGTGTCTTGTCTGGGGGCTCCGCCCCCCGGAACGGCTCCGT
>CAYLIP010000022.1:19575-38111 GCA_964383855.1 uncultured Actinomycetes bacterium
TGCCGGCGCGCGGGCGTGTCTTGTCTGGGGGCTCCGCCCCCCGGAACGGCTCCGTGCGCCGCACGCGGCGGCCCCCGGCGCCGCCTTAGGAGAGGCGGCGAGGCGCTTCGCGCTGCGCGGCTCTCAGGCGGGTACTACCCAGACCTTGGATGCTATGGCCAGGCTGAGGGTGGCCTCGCCGGCTCGGAGCGTCTGCCCGACCGGATCGACATCGCTCACCTCGAGCACGCGGCCGGGCGTGATCCGCCGCTGCAGGAGGTACCCGAGCAGCGCCGGCGCCTCCCGCTCCGCGACCTCGCTCACGCGCGTCACCCGCACCCGGGTGCCCTCGCGCTGGTCGGCCAGCCGCTCCTCGCCCGCGGCGACCTCGGAATGGCCCGGGATCGGGTTGCCGTGCGGGCAGGTCTGCGGCTGTCCGATCGCCTCGTAGAGGCGCTGCTCCACGAGCTCCGAGACCGCGTGCTCAAGCCGCGCCGCCTCCTCGTCGGCCTGGACCCAGTCCAGGCCCAGAGTGTCGGTCAGCCAGCGCTCGACGATCCGATGCCGCCGCACGATGGCGGCGGCGGCGGCCTCTCCGGCCTCGGTCAGCGAGATCTCACGCGAACCGCTGATGCTGACCAGGCCGTCGCGGCTCATGCGGCGCAGCCCGACCGTGACCGTGGGACGGCTCACCCCCAGCCACTGGGCAAGGCGCGCGCTCCGCACCCGCTCGCCCTCGTGGGTCATGTAGTAGATGGCCTCCAGATAGCGGGTGACCACCTCGGACGGGACCCGGACCCGGGACGCCGCTTCGTTAGCGTCGGCTAACTCTCGTGTTGCCATTGGCTAATATTGGTATCCATGAATGTCGGCACCGCCACCCTGCTGGGCGCCATCGCTGGCCTCACCATTTTCATCGGCCTGCCCGTGGCGCGCCTGCGCGGACTCTCCCGCCCGGCGCAGGGCTTCCTCAACGCGCTCGCCACCGGCATCCTGGTCTTCCTTCTCTGGGACATCCTGAGCCATGCCGGCGGGCCGGTGGAGGACGCGCTGCGCGGCGCCCACAAGAGCGGCTTCGGCCAGTTCACACTCCTGGTCGCGGTCTTCGCGGCCGGCATCGGCGCCGGCCTTCTGAGCCTCGTGTACTTCAACGGCGCCCTGCTCGCTCGCTTCCGCCCGGCCGAGACCGGCGCCGGCGCCACCTCCCCACAGGCGATCGCGATGATGATCGCGACCGGCCTCGGCCTTCACAACTTCTCCGAGGGCCTGGCCATCGGCCAGTCGGCCGCCACCGGCGCGGTCGCCTTCGCAGGGGTGCTCGTGATCGGCTTTGCACTGCACAACATCACCGAGGGATTCGGCATCGCGGCGCCCATGGCCACGGCCAGCCGCCCCGCCTCCTGGGGCTTTCTGGGCATGGCCGGCCTGATCGGCGGCGGGCCCACCTTCCTGGGCACCGTGATCGGGTACGTGTTCACGTCGCCGCCGGTGTACGTGCTCTTCCTGGCGCTGGCGGCGGGCGCACTCATCTACGTGCTCAACGAGCTCTTCGCGGTCGGAAGGCGGCTGGCCACGCCCAAGGTGGTCGCCTGGGGCATCCTGCTGGGCCTGCTCGCCGCCTACGCCACCGACCTGCTTCTGACCTACGTCGGCGGCTAGGCGCTCGACCTAGACGGCCTGCTGCCGCTCGTCGTCCTCGTCGAAGCCGTACTCGGGGAACCGGTTCCGGAAGAGGCACTCCTGGATGTCGAAGACGGAGTCCAGCACCTCCTGCACCCGGTCGGTGTCCCGGTAGATGTCGATGCACTCCTGCGGTAGCTCGGCGAAGGTCTCCCGGATCTCGGTCCGGTCGCCTTCGGCCAGCGTCTTGACGCCGTCCCGGTTCATCTCCTCCAGCATCCAGAGCACCTTGTCGGTCGCTCGCAGCATGCGCTGGAACGCGTACCGGCGACGGTTCTCCCGCTGGATTTCGTCCTTCAGCTGCTCGATGGTCAGGTTGGTCTCGTCGATCATCCTTAGACCTACCTTACCCAAGTGACGAAGCCGAGCAACCCCGGTCTTCCGGGACTGCCCGCATACCTGGCCCGCCAGCTGGCTCCGATCGAGGGCTGGGGCGCCTTCCGGCTGGGAGCGCGGCCGGCCGCCGTGGTGGCCGCCCTCTTCCAGGATGACGGCGAGTGGATGCTGCCCTTCGTCGCCCGCCGCAACGACGCGCCCGACCACCCGGGCCAGGTCGCTCTGCCCGGCGGCAGGGTGAAGCCGGGCGAGGAGGCCTGGGCCGCCGCGGCCAGGGAGTGCGCCGAGGAGGTCGGCGTGGCCGAGGCCACCCTTCGGCCCCTGGGGGCAGGGCGGCCGATCTATGCCTCCGTCACCAACTACTCGGTGGTGCCGTTCGTCGCCGTCGTCGACGGTCCCCGTCCGGCCTTCGTCCACCAGGAGTCGGAACTTGACGCGGTGATCGAGATCCCGCTGCTCGAGCTGCTGCGCGAGGAGGCCTGGATGATGGCCGATCCCGGATCCTGGCTGGGCCAGCACTTTCCATGGCACGACCGGATCGTCTGGGGGCTGACCGCGCGCATCCTGGATGACCTGCTGCCCCGCTTCCGGGCGGCGCTGGCCCAGCTCAGCGCGAGCTGAGATCGCGCAGGGTTCGCCAGAGGTGCCAGGCGTAGCCGCCGAACAGCAGCGCGGCCACGGTGTACCCCGCGAGCAGGTAGCTCACGCCGATTCACCTCCCGGCGTCGGGCCGCCAAGCGCCGGCCGCTCCGGCACCCGTTCCAGGCCCAGCTCCCGCCCCGCGAGCTCGGCCTCCCTGCGCTCGCGCAGCACCTCGACCCGGTAGCCGGCGGCGACCAGCGTGGCGGCCAGGAAGAGGACCGCGACCATGGTGACCATGAAAGCCTGGAGCATGGCCGCCGGCAGAGCTGGGCCGCCGGCCGCTTCGACGATCGGACCGGGATGGAGCGTCCGCCACCACTGGACCGAGAAGTGGACCACCGGGACATCGAAGAAGCCGACGATGCCCACGATCGCCGAGAGCCGCGCCGCCGAGCGCCCGGGGGTCGCGAAGCGGCGGACGAGGATGTAGCCCGCGTAGATCACCCAGAGCACCGCGGTCGAGGTCAGCCGCGCGTCCCAGGGCTTGCTCGGATCCCAGCCCCAGATCGATTTCGCCCAGACCGTGCCCATGCCGAAGGTGACGCTCGTGAAGACGAGGCCGGCCGGGGCCGCCGCCCGCGCCAGCCGGTCCGCTCGCTGGCTGCCCCGCCATAGATAGAGAACGCCGCCCGCGAGGACGAGCGCAAAGCAGGCGTAGGCCGCGATGGCCGACGTCACGTGAACGTAGAAGATCCGCTGCACCGGCCCCTGGAGCGCATCCTGGGGCGCGTAGGCAAAGTCCATCAGCAGCGCCACCGCGAGCAGCGCGGCGGCGGCGATCGAGGCGTTGCGAAGGTTCAGAAGCCTAGTCATCGAGCACGAAGCGGGCGGCCAGCGAGGCCACCACCACGAAGAGTATGTCCAGGACGGCGAGCGACATGTCGCCGTCGATCCGGCGGCCGGTCACGGCGCCCGCGCCGTAGACCACGAAGGGCACCCAGAGCGGCATCGCCAGCACCGGCATCAGCAGCTCGCGAGCCCGGGTCTGGGCCGCGATCGCCGAGAAGAGGCAGCCGAGCGCCGCCATGCCCACAGTCGAGAGCACGACGGCGGCGATCGCCAGCGGCGGGAGCAGGACGCCCAGGAAGAGCGCCAGGCCGGGGATCAGCACCGCCTCGCAGGCGAGCAGGATGGCGGCCGCCGCCAGCGCCTTGCCGGCGAACACGGCGCTGGCGCCGGCGGGCGTCATGAGCAGGGCATCCAGCGACCCCGCCTCCTTCTCGGCGGCGAAGGCGCGCCCGAAGGAGACCAGGCCGGTGAAGAGCAGCACCAGCCAGAGCACTCCGGGCGCCACCCGGCCGGCGGTCTCCGAGTCGAGGTCGAAGGCGAAGACCGAGATCACCAGCGCGAGCAGGATGAACTGGGCCAGCGATGGCAGCAGCTCGCGCGTGCGCAGCTCGGTGACCAGGTCCTTGCGGGCGACCGCGAGCGCGGCTCTCATGACCCCTGCCCCTCGAGCAGCCGCAGCGGCGGCGCGACCGAGCCGGCGCGCAGCACCAGCGCCTCGTCTGCCAGCCGGGCCGCCAGCTCGCGGTCGTGGGTGGCGAAGACCAGGGTCCGGCCCTCGGCCAGCCCCGCGAGCAGGTCGCGGCCGGCGGCGTCGAGCGAGGTGTCCGGCTCATCGAGCACGAGCAGCTCGGGGTCGTGGAGCAGCGTCCGCGCGATCGCCAGCCGCTGCTGGCGGCCCCGCGAAAGCTCGCCGGCGCGCCGCTCGGAGTCGGCCTCCAGTCCGACCTGGGCGAGGCATCGAGCCGCCCATGCCGGCGGCAGCGCGTGCAGCGCGCAGAAGAATTCGAGGTTCTCGCGGGCGGTGAGCGCGCCGTAGAGGCCGGTCTGGTGCGCGAGCCACCCGACCCGAGGACGCAGGGCCGATCGGTGCCTGAGGGCGTCGAGGCCGAAGAGGCTGAGCCGTCCCGCCGCCGGCCGGTCGGCGGTGGCCAGAATGCGGAGCAGGGTGGTCTTGCCGGCGCCGTTGTCTCCGAGCACGGCCAGGCGGCCGCCAGTGGGCAGCCGCACATCGACTCCGCGCAGCGCCAGGCTGCGTCCGTAGCGCTGCATGAGGCCCTCGGCCTCGATCGCCGGCCTCATGGGCGGCGCCGTCCGGGATCGATCATGAGTCGAGCTCCAGCTCTTCCCGCTCGCGCCGCCGCAGGTCCTCGAGGCCGGCCGCGTCGACCGGCGGCGGCGGCTCCGGAGTCCAGTGGGTGAGCAGTGGCCAGACGACGAAGGGCGTGGCCAGCAGGAGCAGGAGGGTGGCCGCGAGCCAGATCATGTCTGGGGCAGCGGGACCGGCAGCGCCGCCCGCACGGCCTCGCGCCCGGGGGGCGCCGAGCCGAGGTTGCCGAGCAGGATGCCCATGACCAGGATGGCGGCGCCGGCCCAGATCCAGCTGACCAGCGGGTTGACGAACACGTTGACGGTGGCGGTGTCCGGGCCCACGTCGGTGAGCACAACGTAGACGTCCTCCAGGGGCAGCGAGCGGATGACCACCCGGGACACCGCCTGGCCGCCCGGATAAAGCGCGCGCACCGGCTCCAGCGTGTCGCCCCCCGTGCCAAGCTCGGCGTAGCGCTCGACGACGCCGCTCGGCCCGGCGCGTTCACCCGTCCGCTCCAGGGTCAGCCGCTGCCCGGCCACGCTCACCGACTGGCCGGCGACGAGCACGGCCGAGCGCTGCTGCTGCCAGGCGTGCGAGCCGATCACGCCGGCGGCCACGACGACGATGCCGAGGTGCGCCAGGTGCGCCGCGTAGCGCCGGCGGTGGCGGCCGAGCAGCCGCAGGGCGGCCCCCGGGCCGGCCGCGAAGCGGACTCCCCTTGCGTACTCCCGGATCGAGGTGGTGGCGGCCGCCGCCAGCGCCGGCATCCCGAGCAGCGCCACCGGCGCCCTGACGCCCGCCGCGAGCAGCGAGGCGGCCACCACCGCGGCGACTGTGGCCGGCCACCTGAGGGCGGCCAGCCGCGACCATCCCGCGCGCCGCCAGGGCAGGAGCGGGCCGGCCGCGAGCAGCATGAGGAGCGCCAGGAAGAGCGGCCCTGACACGCGCTCGTAGTAGGCCGCCCCGACCACCTGCTGCCGGCCCAGCATGCCGGTCAGGAGGGGCAGGAGCACGCCCCAGAGCACGGCCCCGGTCAGTCCCACGAGCAGGAAGTTCTGAAGCAGGAGTGCGCCCTCACGGGAGACCGGCGATTCCAGCGGCCGGTCGGGCCGGAGGCCGCCGGAGCGCAAGCCGAGCACCAGCAGCGAGCCGGCGACGACGGCCACCAGCAGGCCGAAGAACCAGGGGCCGACGTCGCTGACCGCGAAGGTGTGCACCGACACCACCGCGCCGCTGCGGACCAGGAAGGTGCCGAAGATGCTGAGGAGAAAGGCGGCGATCACAAGCCCGAAGTTCCAGGCCTTGAGCTGGCCTCGCCGCTCCTGGACCTGCACGGAGTGGACATAGGCGGTGGTGACCAGCCAGGGCAGCAGGGCCACGTCCTCGACCGGGTCCCAGCCCCAGTAGCCGCCCCAGCCGAGCACGTGGTAGGCCCACCACATGCCCAGGGTCAGTCCCACCGTCTGCAGGCCCCAGGCGACCAGCGCCACCCTGCGCGTCTGGGCGATCCACTGGGCGTCGGCCCTTCCCGCCAGCAGCGAGGCCATGGCGAACGCGAAGGGGATGGCGAAGGAGCTGAAGCCGGCGAGCAGGAAGGGCGGGTGGACGAGCATTCCGCCGTCGCGAAGAACGGGGTTCAGGCCCAGGCCGTCGGCGGGCACCACCTGGAGGAGCGCAAACGGGGTCGCCACGAAGACGAGCACGGCCAGGAAGAAGGCCGACAGCGCCGAGAGGATGGCCGTCGCGTAGGCGTTGAGGCGGACGCCCGAGCGCGCGGAGGCGGCCAGCGTGATCCCGGAGAGGACCGTGAGCACGAGCGTCCAGTAGAGGAGCGACCCTTCCTGGCCACCGTAGAAGGTGCTGGCTAGGAGCGGGACGGGCAGCGAGCGATCGCTGTGCTCGGTGACATAGCCGAGCTGGAAGAGGTGGTTGAGAATGGCCACTTCGAGCGCGGCCGAGGCGAGCGCCGTGGCCGCCGCGGCCGCGTAAAGGGCGCGGCGGCCGACCCGCCCGAGCACGGCGTCCTGGCGGCGTCCGGCCCATCCCGAGACGACGGCGGCGAACCCGGCCAGGACCAGCGCGGTGAGCAGGCACGCGGTGCCGCCGGCGGCAACCAGGATGCCGGCGGTCACGGCGAGGGCGCGCCCTGGGCGGTGAACCTCGAAGGGCACTTGGCCAGCAGCGTGCGGGCGTGGAAGACGCCGTCGCTCCCGGTGCGCCCTTCGACCACGACCTGGATTCCCGGCTTGAAGATGTCCGGCACCGTGCCCCGGTAGTCGACGGCCATGGTCGCTCCGTGGTCGGCGGCCGTGAACTGCACCTCCCGGCCGCCCTCCAGCCGCCTCACGTCATCCTGGACGGTGCCCAGCACGCGGACGTCGGCCGACCCGGCGCGAGCGGCCCGGGCCTCGGGGATGGTCTGGTAATACTCGGCCGAGCTTCGCGTCGACGAGTA
Organism: uncultured Actinomycetes bacterium; assembly: GCA_964383855.1. Classification (GTDB taxonomy): domain Bacteria; phylum Chloroflexota; class Dormibacteria; order Dormibacterales; family Dormibacteraceae; genus CAZHAC01. The sequence continues at coordinate 26,766 of CAYLIP010000022.1, forward strand.
GACCAGGTAGCCGACGCAGGCAGCCACGACCAGGCCCAGGCCGGCCCAGCGGACGGCCCTCACGAGACGCCGACCAGCTGCAGGTAGCGGCTCAGCACCTGGTCGTCGAGCGGCCCGGCAAAGCGCGCCGCGATCAGCCCGCCGGCGTCGACGAAGACGGTTTCGGGCGGCGCGGAGACCCCGAACGCGGCCGGGTCACCGGCCACCGCCTCGCCCACCGGGTAGGGGTGGCGCGCCGCCGATTCGTACTGCCGGGCCGCCGGCCCGGAATCCCGAAAGGCGATGCCGACGAAGGTGACCGAGCCGGCATGGGCCCGGGCGGCCGCCTGCAGAGCCGGGTCCTCCTGCCGGCAGGGCGCGCACCAGGAGGCCCAGAAGTTGAGCACGACCGGATGCCCGCGCAGGGTCGAGAGGCTGACCGTGGAGCCGTCGAAGGTGCGCACGACGAGCTCGGGCGCCGGCCTGCCGACAGCGTTGGCCGAGCCGGTCGAAGCGTGGAGCATGCCCCAGGCGGCGGCGGTGAGGACGACTGCGACCAGGGCGGCGCCGGCCGCCCAGCCGAGGACTCGCGTCCTCATCGCGGCGCCAGGGCCTCGAGCGCGTCGCGGATGGCCACCGGGTCGTTGCCCGGCACCTGGAGGCCGATCGCGACCTCGCCGACGCCGGCGCGTTCCAGGCCGGCCAGGCGTTCGCGGCATTCCGCGGCGGGGCCGATGATGGTGACCGCGTCGATCATCTCGTCGGTCAGCACGGCCATCGCCTCATCCTTGCGGCGATCCAGGTAGAGGTCCTGGATGCGCTCGGCCTCCTCCTCCCACCCGTAGCGGCGAAAGAGCTGGTTGTAATAGTTCTTCTCGCGCGAGCCCATGCCGCCGATATACAGCGCCAGGTGTGGCCTGACCAGGTCGCGGCCGGCGGCGCGGTCGTCGGTGACCACGACCGGCTGGGCCACGCAGATCGTGAGCTCGGAAAGCGGTCTGCCCGCGCTCCTGGCGCCGGCCTCCAGCTCGGGCTTGATCACCCGCTCGAAGTGCGCGGGCGAGAAGAAGACGGGCAGCCAGCCGTCGGCCTTGGCCGCCGCCAGCTCGACGCCCTTGGGCGTGAGGGTGGCGAGGTAGATCGGGATCGAGTCCCGGACCGGGTGTGTGATCAGCTTCAGGCCCATCCGCATCTGGAAGACCCGGCCGTCGTGATCGAGGCGCTCCCGACGGAGGACGGTCCGGACGATGTCGATCGTCTCGCTCATGCGCTGGATGCCCTTCTCGAACTTGACGCCGTGCCAGCCCTCGATCACCTGGTGTCCGGAGGTGCCCAGGCCGAGCGTGAACCGGCCGCCGGAGATGGCGTCCAGTGACCCCGCGCTCTGCGCGATCAGCGAGGGTGAGCGCGAGAAGACGTTGACGATGCCGGTCGCGAGGCCGATGCGCTGGGTGCTGCAGGCCAGCTGCGTGAGGACCGTGAAGGCGTCCCAGCCGTAGGCCTCGGCCACCCAGACCTTGTCGTACCCGAGCCGGTCCGCCTCCTTGACATATGCGAGCACCAGCTCGCGAGGAAGATGGTCCGTGTAGGGCAGGTTGATGCCCAACCGCACGGCCTAACTCTATTCAGTCAACGGGAACCGCGTTCGCACGGGCGATGAGGCCGAACAGGCGCCCGCTCGGCTTCACCTCGCGGGCCAGGGTCGAGCGGTCGACGGAGATGAGCCCAAACCTCTGGGAGTAGCCTCGCGCCCACTCGAAGTTGTCGAAGGCGGTCCAGTGAAAGTAGCCGCGCACGTCCACGCCGTCGCCCATCGCCGCGTGCACCTGTTCCAGGATCTCGACCAGGTAGCGCTGGCGGACGCGGTCATCCGCTGCGGAGACTCCGTTCTCGGTGATGTAGACCGGCTTGCCCAGCCCCCGCACCTCGTTCAGGATGGCGCGCATCCACGGCGCATGCGAGGGCCAGCCCATCTCGGTCACGGCCAGGGCGGGATCGTTGAAGCGCCGGATGAACTGCTCCTGGGGCCGGAGCGGATCGAAGGCCGCGAGCTGTCCCCAGTAGTGCGCGACCCCGATCCAGTCACAGCTGGCGTCCCAGACCCTCCGTAGGCGCGACCCTTCGGGCCACCGGTCGGTGAAGCCCTGAGCGGTCGCCGCCGCCAGGCGGTCGGCGACCGACGGCGTGGCGGGAAGAAAGAGGAACTTGTGGTGCGAGAGGCCGACGCGCGCCTCCGGCAGCGCCTGGTGGATCGCCCGGTAGGCGAGCTCGTGGCCACGCTGGAGGTTCCGCAACACCCGGTAGAACCCGGGCACGTCGCCTCGCCGGCCGGGCGGGAATTCGCCCACCATCCAGCCGTTGGCGGCATAGATGTTGGGCTCGTTGATGGTGCACCAGAGGTCGACCAGCTCGCCCAGCTCGGTCACCGTCCGGCGCACGAAGCGATGGAAGGTCTCCGGCGCCTCCGCCGCCGCCCAGCCGCCGCCCTTTGCGAACCAGCCTGGGCTGGAGAAGTGATGCAGGGTCAGCATCGAGGTGAGGCCCTCCTCGCGGAGGGCGGCCAGCATGTCGCGGTAGTGCGCGAACTGGCGGAGATCGAATTCCCCCGGCCGCGGTTCGACGCGCGACCATTCGATCGAGAAACGGTGGGCGTTCGTGGGCAGCCGCGCCAGGAGCTGGAAATCCTCCCGGTAGCGGTGATAGTGGTCGATGGCGACCAGCGAGCTGTCCCCAGCGTGGATATGGCCGGGCACCTGCTCCCACTCCCACCAGTCGTTGTTGCGGTTCCCGCCCTCCACCTGGTGGGCGGCGCTGGCCGTGCCCCAGAGAAAACCCTGAGGAAACTCGAGCGGTCGGGCCACCGGCCGGCTCAGGCCGGCTTGGGCACGTCCGGCTCCGGCGAGCCGGGCACGGGCAGGTCGGGGGGCGGGACGTAGGAGACTCCGACCACCCGCAATCCCTCGAAGTCGACCTCGAGGACGCCGGCGCGTGCGATGCCCCGCCTGTACATCTCGATCTCCGAGCGGGGCCTGTCCTCGAGCAGAATCCACGCCGCCTGCAGCGGGTCCGCGTGGCTCACGCAGGCGGTGACCTCGTCCGGAAACGCGGTCGCGTACCGGCGAGCCACGCCGATGACCCGGCCGCCCATCGCCTCGATCGTTTCGTCGTTGGGCAGCAGCCCGCGCCGCGCCTTGTGCACGAACCAGAGCGGCCGGCGGATCGGGACCTGCCAGGGTTTGACGCCCTGCAGGTAGCGGCCCATCTCGGCCTCCCGGAGGTCCTCGTCCTCGATCAGCTGGACCGGCTGGCCGAGGTTGGCGGCGATGATCTGCGCCGTCTCCCGGGCGCGCTCGAGCGGGCTGTGAACGATCCGCCGGACCTTCTTGTCGGCCAGGCGCCGTCCGATCAGGGCCGCCTGGGCCCGACCCTTCTCGCTGAGCGGGAAGTTGTCCAGGAAGCCGTAAAGCACGCCGTTCGGATTGCGGACGTCGGCGTGGCGGATCAGGAAGACGCGGGTCAGGCCCACGGTCCCCGAGTTTACGGGGAGTCCGGGCTCAGACCGGGAGCGCGGCCGTGTAGGTGCGGTTTGGGCCCTGCCCGGTGGCGAGGCCGGCCTGCAGCGTGGCGTAGGCCTCGCTGAGCAGGTCCTGCTGCTGCATCCGCTCGTGGACCACGCTGGCGACCGCCACGCTGACCGTCAGCCGCTTCCAGGCCCCGCCCGCCTCGAAGTCGTTGTTGGCCACCGACCGCCGGATCTTGTCGGCCGCCAGCAGGGCGCCGCTGGGATCGGTCTCCGGCAGCACGACGGCGTAGTGCGGCGGGCCCTCGGCGTCGAGGAAGGCGACCGTGTCGGTGTCGCGCACGGCCGTCACCAGCACCTGCCCGATCTCCTTCAGCAGCGCGTCGAGCTGGCCCCTGCCGAGTTCGCGGTGCAGATGCTCGGCATGGTCGACCTCGACCACAAGGACCGACAGCGGGCGCTCGTAGCGGACGGCCCGGTTGCTCTCCTGGCCGATGATCGCCCGGATGAAGACGGCGTTGAAGAGCTCTGTGTTGGCGTCGACCACGAAGATCGGGCTGGTCCCCCGATCCGACTGGCTGTGACCGCAGCGCAGGCAGTAGTTGGCGTCCTCGGGCAGCTGCGCCTCGCACGACCAACAGACCTTCATGGCTGCGGGGATTCTAGTCGCGCGCCCGCGCGCCGTATACCCAATATGCTCCGGCCTTAGTGGATCAGCCCGACCTCTTCGGGGCGGCCGGGGAGCCGGCGCCGGCGACTCCGTCTGAGCCCGGCCGGCTTCCTGACGCGCCGCTGGCCTCCCGGCTGCGCCCGGCGCGCTTCGAGGACCTGGTCGGCCAGCCGCAGGTGGTGCGGGTGCTGAGGAGCCTGGCCGAGTCCGGCCGCCTGCCCAGCCTGGTGCTCTGGGGGCCGCCCGGCAGCGGCAAGACGACTCTGGCCCAGGTGCTGGCCCGCGCCACCGGAGCGCGTTTCGTCCAGATCAGCGCCGTCACCTCCGGCGTCGCCGACCTGCGCAAGGTGGTGGCCGAGGCGCAGGCCATGCGCCGGTCGGGACGGCGGACCGTGCTCTTCGTCGACGAGCTGCACCGCTTCAACAAGGCGCAGCAGGATGCCATCCTGCCGCACGTCGAGGACGGCACCTTCACCCTGATCGGGGCGACGACCGAGAACCCCAGCTTCGAGGTCATCACTCCGCTCCTCTCTCGGAGCCGGGTCTTCCGGCTGGAACCCCTGGCGCCGGAGGACATGGAGGCGATCGTCAGCCGGGGGCTGCACGAGCTGGGGGCAGCCGCGGGCCCCGACGCCGTCGCCTTCCTCCGGGAGGCCGCCCGCGGCGATGCTCGGGTCGCCCTCAACGCCCTGGAGACGGCGGCCGCCCTGGCCGGCGGCGAGGAGATCGGCCGCGACCAGCTGGAGCAGGCGCTCCAGCAGAGGCACCTCCACTACGACCGCGCCGGCGACATGCACTTCGACATGGCGTCGGCCCTGATCAAGAGCATCCGCGGCAGCGACCCGGACGCCGCCGTCTACTGGATGGCGCGGATGCTGGAGGCGGGCGAGGACGTCAACTTCGTGGCCCGCCGGCTGGTGATCGCGGCCGCCGAGGACGTCGGCCTGGCCGACCCGCACGCGCTTCCCCTGGCCATCGCGGCCCAGCAGGCGGCGCACCTGGTCGGAATGCCGGAGGCGGTGATCCCGCTAAGCGAGGCCTGCGTCTACCTGGCCCGAGCGTCCAAATCGAACGCGTCATATCGCGCCTATGGGGCGGCCCGGGCGGCCATCCAGCGCACCGGCAACCTCCCGGTCCCGCTGCACCTGCGCAACGCGCCCACCCGGCTGATGAAGGAGATGGGGTACGGGCGCGGCTACCGCTACGCCCACGACTTCGAGGGCGGCGTGGTCGAGCAGCAGCACCTGCCCGACGAGCTGGCCGGCGAGCGCTTCTACGAGCCGACCGAGCGGGACCAGTAGACTCGGACCTCGTGTCCGAAGCTCTTGTCATATTCAAACCCGACGCGTCGCACCGCCTCGCCGTGCAGGCCGGCATGTGGGAGTGGCTCAGCTCTGAGCGCAACTGGAGCCTCAAGGGCCTGACCTGGTTTCAGGCCCCACAGGAGCTCGTCGAGCAGCATTACGACTTCCTCCAGGGCCGTCCGTTCTTCCCGTGGCTGGTCGACTTCATGACCGCTCTGCCGCTGCTGGTGGGCCTGGTCGAGGCGGAGCCGATGGATCTCGAGGGGATGCGCTTCGAGCTCGGCGAGACGCGCATACACGAGTCGCGGCCGGGCTCGCTGCGCGAGCGCTTCGGAATCTTCGGCGGCATCAACTGCCTCCACCTCTCCGACTCCCCCGAGACCGGGGCCAAGGAGACGGCCCTCTGGCGCCGCTACGTGTCGCTCGATGCCATCGGGGCCAGGCCCGGGGCTTCGAGCGACCGGCCCGACCACACCTTCCATCTCCGCTCCCTGTTCGCGCAGGTCAGCGCCGGCACCCACGTCGACCTGGCCACGCAGGAGATCAAGCGGCTGCTGCGGGATGAGTCGGACCTTGACTCAGATGGATTCGAAGCCCTCTGCCGGGTGCTCATGGGCGCGCTTACGTAGAGATCGCCCGGGCCGGGCCGCAGAGGAGGGCGGCTGCGCAGCGGGCGTCGGTGAAGCGGGCTTTGAAGCTCCCGGCCGGACGCTGACGGCGCTGTTGAAGAGCTCCGTGTTGGGCACCACCAGCAGTGAGCCGTCATCTCCTCGCAACAGGCTGACCCGAAGCCGGATGTCCTCGATCACGCCGCCGTGGCCGTCGAACTCGACCGCGTCGCCGACGTGGATGTGGCGCTCGAGAAGGACGTAGTACCCGGAAACGTAGTTCTTCAGCACGTCCTGCACGCCGAAGCTGGTCACGATCGTGGCCACCACGATGCCGGCTATGGTCACGTTCCCGTTGTTGAGCGCGAATCCGATGCCGACCGCCGCCCCGAGAAGAAGGAGGGTGACATAGACGACCCGGCGGCCCAGGACCACCGCATCCGCCTCGACGTGGTGCCCGACCAGCCAGCGGCCGGCAGCGTCGCGAAGGTAGCGCGCCGCCACCCAGGAGATGGCGAAGACGGCGATGCCCACGGCCACGTAGATCGCGGGCAGCAGGAGCGCCTTCACGGACGGAAAGGGTAGCTAGGCCTGTTCCCCGGTGCCGGCCTCGGCCGCTTGTCCGCCCTCCTGACCGGCCTCTTGACCGGCCTCTTGGCCAGCCTCCTGACCGGCCTCGGCCTCCTCGTCTTGGGCCCCCTCCTCTTCGACCTCGCCCGCCGCCTCGGCCTCGGCGGCTTCCTCGGCCTCCAGCTCCGCGGCCAGCTCGCGCATGGGCTGGATCTTGACCAGGACCTCCTCGGGGTCGGCCAGGAGAGTCACGCCGTCACTCAGGGCCAGGTCGCCCGCGCGCACCTGGTCGCCAACCGCGGCCAGGCCCGAGACGTCGATTTCGAAGGCCTCGGGGATGTCGGCGGGCAGGCACTCGACGCGAAGGACGTGGGCCATCACCATCACCTCGCCCTCGCCGCTCTTGACGGCCGGTGACTCACCCGTGGCGTGGATCGGCACCTCGACCTGCAGCTTCTCGCGCATGCTGACCGCCTGCAGGTCGACGTGGATCGGGCCCAGGTGCCTCGGGTGCATCTGGACGGCCTTGATCAGGACCTTGGTGCCCCCGCGGCCGCCGAGCCCGGCCACGACGAGGTCGACCAGGTGCGTGCGGCCCGCCTCGCGGAAGACGTGGTCGAACTCGCGCGCATCGAGCGCGATCGGGGTCGACTCGGTGTGGTGGCCGTAGACGACGGCCGGGACCTGTCCCTGGCGGCGCAGTTGGCGGGAGTGCCGTCCCACGAGTTCACGCCGGGTTCCGTTGAGCTTCATCTGGACCTCTCAGGGCTGGCGCCGAAGCAGGACTTCGAGACACCGCCGGTAACATTTGATCATCCGTCCGGGCGAAACGACAGTGTGGCCCGCTGCGTTACCACTCTAGCAACCCCATGGAAGTCATCCGGAAACGCCGCACTCTCATCCTGCTCTGCATCGCCGCCATGCTCGGGCTCTTCGCCATCATCGTCGCCGAGAGCCAGGCCGCCACCGTCCAGGCGTTCAGTGGCTACCAGGGGAATCGCGGCCGGTTTGACCAGGCCCTCAAGGATGCGCAGGTCCAGGGCTACACGGACGCCGACCTCCAGCCGATCACCGAAAAGCTGGCCCTCATCGCCGGGCAGCCGGAGCCGGTCTGGATCGGCGACCGGGCCACCTTCTACCGCACCCAGAGCAACGCGCTCACCCAGCTGCGGACGGTTCTCGGCGACCAGGAGCAGGCTGTGCTGGCGCAGGCGCGAAGCCAGGACCAGCAGGCCCTGGCCTCGGCCCGGACGGAGATCGACAAGGACGTTCAGCTCGGTGTCGACGACCCCGTGATCGCCGATCTCAACAGCCGCTACGACGGCCTCGGCAAGTCGCTGGCCGCCTCGGCACGCATCTCCGACCTGCGCAAGCTGCAGCCGCAGGCCGAGAAGCTGGGAGCCGATGCCCAGAAGGCGGGGGCCGACCAGGCGGCTGAGAATGCCGCCATCCAGCAGGCCGCCGACGCTCTCTTCCAGCAGCACAACGGGAGCGCGGATGCGATCCGGAGCGTGGCCAACGCGGCGCTCGCCGCAGGCCGCAACGACGCCACGATCGGGGCCTACGAGGCCCGTCCCAAGCGTTTCGGGCCGATCGACCAGCTGATGGCGACGTACAACCGGATCGAGAAGTACGCACCCCGGCTGGGTACGGCCGACGCTCACCAGGTCGCCTTTGCCACGGCCGCCATCCAGCGCTATGCAGCCCAGGTGCACACCCTCGTCTACAGCAACCTCGGCCCCAAGCACCTGGTCGTGAACTGGACGGCCCAGGAGGCGTACGCGTACGAGGGGTCGAAGCAGGTCATGGATTCGCTGGTCACGACCGGGATTCGGGGCGCCGACGCCTACGGAACCGATTTCGGCCCCATGAAGGTGCTTCACAACGAGCATCCCTGGACCATGCACTCGCCATGGCCGAAGGGCTCCCCGTACTGGTATCCCGACACCGCGGTCCAGTGGACGGTGTTCTTCACCTGGACCGGCGAGTCCTTTCACGACGCCAGCTGGGAGCCCGATTCGGAGCTGGGTCCGGGCTCGCAGTTCAACGCCGCCACCCGCAGCCACGGCTGCGTGCACCTCCCGTACAGCCTGGCCCACTGGCTCTACACCTGGGCCGATGTCGGGACTCCGGTCGACGTGGTGCCAGGGGACGGCCAGCCCGTCTCCGCCCAGCTGGCCGAGATGACCACCGACGACTTCGGCAACCCGGGGAGCGGCACCGCCCATTGACGGGCGCCTACCGAAAGGCGCCCAGCCGCTCGACCAGCGGAACCAGCCTCCCGCCGGGCTCGAACTCGAGCGGGAGAGGCTCCTGGAGCGGCTCCATGTCCGGCCGGCCCGAGCACTCCTCCCAAACCGCCTCCGACACTCCGAGGTGCTCGGTGTGGAGCGTGTCCGCGATCCAGGCCAGCCGCAGCGGCTGGCCGGCCGGCCGGCCTCGAAAGGCGATCGCGGCCTGGATCGTCTCCCGGTCGTCTGAGAGCACGATCGGCAGCTTTCCCCGGTTGATCGACACGAACCCGGAAGTGAGGACGTTGGGATAGAAGCTCTCGACCTCGATCTGGTCGGCCAGCCGCCGCGGCACGAAGTCGGCGAGACCGACCCCGATCGCGTTCCCGTGGGACGCCTCGGTGAGCTCGAGGACGGCAACGCACGTGATCTTCAGACCGACCGGCTCGGGCTCGCCCTCGATCCGCATCCGGTTGAGGACGTTGCTGTCGAGGCCGGTGCCGCTGATCTCCTTGCCCATGGCGTCCACGACCAGGACGTCGAGCTGCTCGAAGGGGAGGCGGGGCATCAGCCGGCGGGCGCGCTCGAGCACCGCCGTCTCGTCGCCTCCGCCGATCTGGTCTGCGCGCAGTCCATGGATCTCCGCCGTCTGGTCGCGCTGGTTCTCGACGACGGCCAGCCCGCCCAACAGCAGGCCGCGCCCGGCCAGCAGCCGGGCGGCCGCCGGCGCCAGGTCGCGCAGGCCATGGATCCCGGCCGAGTGCATGGTCCGGGCGCCCGCCTGCTTGCCGATGCCAAGCCCCGCCATCTTGGCCAGCCCGCTCTCCCAGTCACCGTGAAAGTCGGTGTGCGGCTTGACCCGGCTGACCAGGAAGAGCGCGCCCGCCTCGGCCGCGAAGCGGTCGAGATGGACGGGCAGGCCCTCCACCTCGCCCACGACGGACGTGTCCATGGTCGCCCGGACCGGGACCCCCATCGTGTCCGCGTCCACCCCGTAGCCGGCCAGCACTCGCGCCTGGCCCTCGGCGGTGGCCGCTCCATGGCTGCCCATGGCGGGCACGATGAAGGGCTCCCAGCCGTCGGCCCGGAGCGCCCTGATCGCGCCCGCCACGATCTCGGCCAGGTTGGCTATGCCGCGGCTGCCGACGCCCACCGCGACCGGACCCGGCCGGCGGCCGGCGGCGGCGAGCACAGCCGCCGCCTGGCGGGCCGCCTCCGCCCCCGGGTCGGGCAGCACCGGCGCCTCAATGCGCTGGCGGACGATGCCCACCCGCGGCAGCGGCACCTCGCCGTGCACCCGGCCCACGATCCCGGGCAGCTCCGGCGCGTCCCAGAAGGCCATGGGATGAGTCTAGGAGGGCTCTCCTAACCCGGTCCTTCGGGGAACCTCTGCCGCAGCCACGCCACGATCTCCTCGAGCGGCGTGCCCGGCGTGAAGATCTCGGACACGCCGCGCTTCTTGAGCTCGGCGATGTCCTCGTCGGGGATGATCCCGCCGCCGAAGACGACGATGTCGGTCGCCTTCTTCGACTCCAGCTCCTCGATGACGGCGGGAAAGAGCGTCATGTGGGCGCCCGAGTGCAGCGAGAGCCCGATCACCTGCGCATCCTCCTGGAGCGCGGCATCGACGACCATGGCCGGCGTCTGCCGGAGGCCGGTGTAGATGACCTCGTAGCCGGCGTCGCGCAGCGCCCGCGCCACCACCTTGACGCCGCGGTCGTGCCCGTCGAGGCCGACCTTGGCAACCACGATGCGCACTGGCTTGGAGGGGGCGCGCGCGCTCATCAGATGATCGCCTTCTCCGTGTAGAGGCCGAACACGTCGGAGAGCACGCCCATGATCTCGCCCTCGGTCGCGTAGGCGCGCACCGCGTCGACGATGCAGGGCATCGTGTTGCCGGAAGGCGTCTGGGCAACCTTGCGAAGCTCGTTGAGCGCCCGCGTCACGGCCGCCTGGTCGCGCCGGGCGCGGACCTGGCGCACCCGCTCGACCTGCTCCAGCTCGACCTGCGGCGAGATGCGCAGGATCTCGAGCTCGTCATCCTCGTTGCCGCCTTCGAAGGCATTGACGCCCACGATGACCCGGCGGCCCTGCTCCAGCTCCTGCTGGTAGCGGAAGGAGGCGTCCGCGATCTCCTTCTGGAAGAACCCGCTCTCGATCGCGGGGATCACGCCGCCGTACTCGTCGATCCGCCGGAAGTAGTCCTCGGCCTGGCGCTCCATCTCGTCGGTCAGCGCCTCCACGAAGTAGGAGCCGCCCAGCGGGTCGACGGTGTTGGCGACGCCGGTCTCGAAGGCCAGCATCTGCTGCGTCCGCAGGGCGATCCGCGCCGCCTTGTCGGTCGGCAGCGCCAGCACCTCGTCCATCGCGTTGGTGTGCAGGGACTGGGTGCCGCCCATGACCGCCGCCAGCCCCTCGACCGCGGTCCGGGCGATGTTGAGCTCGGGCTGCTGCGCGGTCAGGG
>CAYLIP010000023.1:0-37746 GCA_964383855.1 uncultured Actinomycetes bacterium
GCATGGACCAGTGCCCGGTCTTCATCGAGCACGTGCCCAAGATCATCGACATGCGCCGCGCGCTGGTCCTGGACGAATCCCGCATGCCCCGGCAGGCCGAGTCGGCGCTCCGCAACATCGAGAACGTCGCCAACCCCTATGGGCTGCCCCAGAACGCCCGCGCCGAGTGGGCCGCCCAGCTCGGCGTGCCCCTCGCATCCGACAATCCGGGCGCCGAATACATCTACTGGATGGGCTGCGCGGCCTCCTTCGACGACCGCGCGCGCACGATTTCGACCAACCTGGTCAAGATCCTCCGGGCCGCCAAGGTCGACTTCGCCATCCTGGGATCGGAGGAGAAGTGCACAGGCGACCCCGCCCGCCGGATCGGCAACGAGTACCTGTTCCAGGAGCGTGCCAAGGAGAACGTGGAGACCCTCAACCGGCACTCCGCCCGGAAGGTGATCGCGTCCTGCCCGCATTGCTTCAACACCATCGCCAACGAGTACCCCGACTTCGGGGGCAACTACGAGGTGATCCATCACACGCAGCTGATCGACCAGCTCCTGAAGGACGGCCGCATCAAGCTAACCAAGCCGCTTGAGGCCACCCTCACGTACCACGACTCCTGCTACCTCGGCCGGTGGAACGACGTTTTCGCGCCGCCCCGCGACATCCTGGAGCGCATCCCCGGCCTGAAGCTGGTCGAGATGGCCGCGCATGGCTCGGAGGGCATGTGCTGCGGCGCCGGTGGAGGCCGGATGTGGATGGAGGAGTCGAAACCGCGCGTCAACCACGCTCGCGTCCAGCAGGCCGCCGCCACCGAGGCGTCCAGGGTGGCCACGGCGTGCCCCTTCTGCCTGGCCATGTTCGACGAGGGCATCGCCGGTCAGCAGCTCGGCGACCGGCTCACCGTCGACGACATCGCGGTCTACGTGGCCGCGGCCCTGCCCGACTGAGCCCGGGCGCCGACCTCATTTCAGGGCCGATCGGCCCTGTCCGCCGCTCGCCGCTGCCGGATAAGGTGTGGGGCATGCAGGAAGCCGCTGCGCTCATCGATCCGACCAATGACGACGCCGCCTGCCGCGAGCTCTTCGCCGCCGCGGTCGTCGCCGACAGGGAACTCGATCAGGAGCTCATCGAGCTGATGGCCGTCGTCGCGCCGGGGACGCCGCCCGGGCGGTAGGAAGCGGGCCTGGACTCAGGCCGCCCGTTCCGGGGTGACCGGCTGCACCAGCAGCAGCCGCAGCGCGGCCACCTCGTCGGCGGTCAGGCCGGCAGCCCGCAGGTAGCCCGGTGCGCCCCCGTGCCGCGCCTCCAGGCCGGCCAGGGTGACCAGCATCGACTCCCGGGTCGGCACGAACGTCCGCATCGAGGCGAGCGTACGCTCCTCCTCGCTGCGCGCGCGGGTCGCCCAGTACGCGAACAGCGGCTCCAGGTTGAGCCGGCTGCGGGCGTGGTCGACCGCGATCGCCTCCGGCTCGACGCCGGCGTTGGCCAGCAGCAGCGCCGCCAGCAGGCCGGTGCGGTCCTTGCCGGCCCGGCAGTGCACGAGCACGCCGCCGCCCGCCGAGAGATCGAGCAGGTTGAGAAGCGCCTCGGCGATCTGCTCAGAGCGCGTGTCGAGCAGGAACCGCATGAGGTCCTCGCTCCTGTGCATCTCCCGCACCCGGAGCATCGACTCCCGGTCGAGGATCGGGAACCGCCGGTAGCCGCGCCCGGCCGCCAGCGGCGTCGGCTCCTCGGCCGCCTCCTCGTCGGAGCGGAGGTCCAGGCACCCGGTGACGCCGTGATCCTCAAGCTGGCGGCGGCCAGCATCCGTCAGCAGGGTCGGTACCTCGCTGCGAACCACGGCGCCGAAGCGGGTGAAACCGCCGGCGGCCTGGTGACCGCCGAGGTCGCGCGCGTTGTGGAGGCCCTCCCAGAGCAGGCGCCGGCCGGCTTCGGGCTGGGCGGTGATCGCCGTCACAGGTCGGAGGGTGGCACGGCGCCAGCGAAAGGGAGGTAACGGCAGCGCTAACTCTTGGCTGCCGCTGCCAACTCGAGGAAGGCCTGCAGAGTGCGGGCAACGGCCTCCTCCGGGAGGTCGTGGCCGGTCTCCTCCAGGACCAGCAGCCGCGAGCCCGGAATGGCGGCGCTGGCGGCCACCCCCGCCTCCAGCGGGACCAGGGGATCGCGGTCTCCGTGCACGAACAGGGCCGGCGCCCCGATCAGCCTCAGGTCGGCGAGGCGGTTCGGCGTCGCCAGCACGGCGACCGCCTGCCGCATGGTCCCCGCCGGCGTGTGGGCACGCCGGATCTGCTCCTCGGCCCGCCGGCGGGCGAGCGCCGCGTCGAACCGCTCGCTGGCCGCCAGCACCCGGCGAAGCTCGACGGCGGCCGCGAGCCGGCCCTCGGCGTCCGTGGGAGGGGTCCGCAGCATCACGTCGACAACCTCCGGCGCGGGCGGATGGGCCGGCCGTCCGGCCGGACCCGACATCAGGCAGGTCAGGGTCAGGACGCGCTCGGGTCGGTTCAGCGCCAGCAGCTGAGCGACCATGCCTCCCATCGAGATGCCGACCACGTGCGCCTGCTCGGCTCCGGCGGCGTCCAGCACGGCGGCCGCGTCGTCGGCCAGGTCGTCCAGCGTGTACGGGGCTGGATGGGTGCCGAAGAGCGCTCCCAGCACGTCCGGGATACCCGCCGAGTCGAGCTGCGTGGAGAGTCCGGAATCGCGGTTGTCGAAGCGGATCACGCGCAGCCCCTGCGCGGCCAGGGCCTCGCAGAAGCCGGCGTCCCAGCTGATCAGCTGGCCGCCGAGGCCCGCCACCAGAAGGACGTGCGGCCCACGATCCCCGATCACCTCGAACTCGAGCTCGATCGTCGGGTCGCCCTGGCCGGCCCGGGCGCGGGCCAGCTAAGCGGCCCTGGGTTCGGCTGGGGCGATCACCCCCATATAGTGCCTGCGCAGGTCGGCGGCGGCGGCCTGCCAGGTCCAGGCGTCCGCGAAGCGGCGCGCCCGCACGCGCAACAGCTCGAGCTCGAAGTGGTCGTCGAGCAGCCGCCGCACCAGCCGCGCCGCCGCCGCGGTGTCGCCCGGCGCGAAGACGAAGCCGTTGCTGCCGTGCTCGACGAGGGTGAGCAGGCCGCCGGCGGCGGCCGCCACCACCGGCGTGCCCGCCGCCATCGCCTCCAGCGCGACCAGGCCCAGGGTCTCGGTCGCGGAGGGGAAGACGAGCACGTCGGCGCTGGCCAGCGCCGAGGCCAGCTCGGTGCCGCTCAGGTACCCGGCGAAGGTCACCGGGCGCTCGCGCAGCGAGCTTTCCAGCCACGCGCGCTGGGGCCCGTCGCCGACCACCGCCAGGTGCGCCCCGGGAATGCCATCCATGATCCGGCCCAGCTGTCCGACCGACTTCTCGGCGCTGATCCGTCCGCAGTAGAGCACCAGCGGCCGCTCCGGCCGGCCGCCGGTCAGCCGGCTGCGCATCTGGGCCGATTCGCGGCGGGGATGGAAGAGCTCGCCGTCGACGCCGCCTCGCCACCCCTCGACCACGCGCTCGAATCCGCGGCGGCGCAGCTCCGCCGCCAGCGGAGTCGAGATGGCGAGGTTGACGGCCGCCTGGTTGTGCACTTTGCGCAGGAGCTCCCAGGCCACGTCCTGCAGCGCTGCCAGCCCGTAGTGGCCGAGGTAGCGGGGGAGATGAGTGTGGAAGGAGGCCACCACCGGCAGGCCGGCCGAGCGCGCGTAGAGGAGGGCGCCGGCGCCGAGCAGCACCGGGTTGACCACGTGCACGACGTCGGGCTTGAAGCGGACCAGCGCGTCGCGCAGCGCGGGGCGCGGAAGGCCGATCGAGAGCTCTGGGTAGTGGGGGAGAGGAAGGCTCGGCACGCGAACGACCTCGGCCGCCTCCCATTCGGCGGGAGCGGCGGATGGGGCCACCACCATCACCTCGTCGCCGCTCGCGCGGAGCTCGCGGAGGGTGTGGCCGAGGCGGGTGACGATGCCGTTGACGTTGGGCGGAGCCGTCTCGGTGACGATCGCGATCCTCACGAGGCCGCCTCCACCGCGCGCAGCTTGCCGAGGCTCCACATGGCGTACCCGGTCAGGGCGCCGACCGCGATCGGGCCGCTCGAGGGCTGCGTGGCGGCCTGCAGCAGGGCGTACCGCAGCTCGGCCGCCGAGGAGCCCTCGAACGCGGTCCGCGCCCAGCCGACGGCGTCGCGGACGTGAGCGTCGCTTCCCCCGGTCTGGGCCAGGCTGCTGCCGGCCGCCAGGCGAGCCGCCCGGCGGTTGGCCACGATCATGCTCGGGGTGAACCCGCCGTTCAGCACCTCGATGCCGTCGAAGGGGAGCGCCCGGGCCAGCGAGCCCACCCCGTAGCTGAAACCGGCGGCGGGGTTGTGGCGCCAGAAGGGATGGGCCGCAATCGCCATCCCGCCCTGCTCGTGGATCGCCTCCACGGTCTCGCCGGCGGGTAGCCCGGGCGGGACGAGCTCGGTTATGAAAAGGGCCAGGATGTGCCCGTCCCGGCTGGACACCTCCTCGCCGATGATCACCTCCGGACCGCCGGCCATGGCGCTGTACTCGAAGGCCTCCTCGGCGCCGCGGATCTCGTCGTGGTCGGTGATGGCGATCACGACCAGCCAGGGAAGGCTGCGCGCCCGGTCGATCACCTCGCGCGGGGTGTGCCTGCCATCGCTGAAGCAGGTGTGGACGTGGAGGTCGGCGTAACCGGCTGGCCGTGTCGCTCGCTGCATCGGACGGTTCCTCCCTTCCCGGCGCCAGACTTGGGTGCCTGGCTACCTTTCACCTCCTACTTACCGGCTGCGGGTTAATGCACCGGAATCGGTCGTCGAAGGGTTGGCGCAGGGCGCGTTAAGGCTTGGGTTCGGGGATGCCCGTCGAGCCCTCCCTGACAAAGATCGGGATCTCCTCCAGCGGGGCGGCGACCCTGACCCGCGTCGGGCCGCGCCGGATTTGCGAACCGCCCAGCCGCCGCCAGCTTCCCTGCGGCAGATAGACGTGGCGCGAGCGGGCGCCCGCCTCCAGCACCGGCGCCACGAGCAGGGCCGGACCGAGCATGTACTGGTCGTCGATGACCCGCGCCCGCTTGTCCTCGGGGTGCGTCAGGCAGTGATGCCGCATCAGCGGCATGCCGGTCTCGGCGTATTCGCGAGCCGCCTCCAGCAGGTAGGGCGTCAGGGCGACGTGAAAGCGGGCCCAGCGCCGCCAGTGGGGGAGCACCTCCTCGTCCCAGACCTGCGGCCGCGCTCGGGGCGGGATGGCGATGCCCTCGGCCTTGGTCCGCATCAGCGGGCAGAGGGCGCCGAACTGGATCCAGCGAACCAGGAGCTCGAGGTCGAGCTCCTCTTCTCCGAGCGTGAAGAAGCCGCCGATGTCGGACCCCCAGAGGGCGATGCCCGAGAGGCCCGCGGAGAGGCCCTCGATGAGCGCGCTGGCGAGTCCGTCGAAGCCCCAGCCTGTGGTGGGATCGCCGCCCCAGACCAGGGGCAGGTGCGCGGCCGCCCCGGTCCAGCCCGAGCGCCCGAAGCGCGCCAGCGGACGGCCGGCGGCCTCGGCGGCCTGCGCCGCCGACCGGTGGTAGGTGACCGGGTAGAGGTTGTGCGTCAACTCGCCGGGCTCGCCGCCGGCGCTCACACTGTCGGGGGGCGTGTATTCGCCGAAGTCCTCCATCCAGCCGGAGTGGCCGTCCTCCACCGCCTCGCGGATGACCCGTTCGAGGATCGCCCGGCCCGCCTCGGTGGCGAAATCGAGCTGGCCCTCGGTGGTCAGAGGTGGCTGCCGGCCGCCGATGTAGGCGGGGAAGACGTAGGGCGAGCCGTCGGCCCGGCGCTGGAAGGCGCCCTCGGCCGCCGCCTCGGCGTAGACGGCGGCGTAGTCCTCGCTCAGGAAGGGGTTCAGGTAGGTCAGCGAGGGCAGGCCCAGCGAAGAGAAGAGCCGGGTGCGCGCGCGCTCGGCGTCCCGACGGCCCTCGTGCGCACCGCCGGGCAGGCGGCGCATGTGCGTCTCCACCGCCGCCAGGGGCGCGCCGCCGGACCGCAGACGCTCGAGGATCTCCCGCTCGCGCTCCAGGGGCACAAGATCCTGGTGGCCGGTCTGCACCCAGGGCCCGAGGAACCAGGGTTCGGCGGGCTGCGGCTGCCGCCCGGTGGCGGCGGTGAACAGCTCGAGCAGCTCGGCCGGCGACCCCGGTCCGAACACCCGCAGTCGGAGCCGCGGCGCCAGCACCCCGATCGCCCATGATCGGCGGCGGCCGGGGAGGGCGAACCAGCTCAGCTCGGAGTTCTCGACCAGGAGCGCGTACCCGGCCGAGCTGATGACCCAGGGCACCGGGAAGTAGGTGGCGTCGCGCCGGCGCCGGAGCGCCCAGCGGGGGGTGATCGCCGAGAGCAGCGGGTACTCCGCCAGCTGGTACGGTCCCTCGCCGACCCAGTTCTCGACCGTGCCCTCCCTGCGGGTGGCCAGGTCGGAGCGCTCGCCGAAGCCCCAGTAGCGCTCGCGCGCTCGGGCGGCCAGGAAGACGACCAGGCCCCGGGCCCCCTGGCTGCTGACCTCTATTCGCAGCGAGTGATCGCCGGCCGGCTCCCAGGTCACCTCGGCCCCGGGCAGCGGCACCAGCGCTGAGCGTGGGATCACCTCCTCGATCCAGCCCTCGCCTTCCGGTTCGAGGAGCGCGGGATGCGGAGTGCCCTCGGCCACCGCCATCAGGGCGCCCGCGCGCGCCGTCTGCAGCAGCTCCCGGCCGCCGTCCAGCACGGCGATCTGCAGCGGGCGGTCGGTGATCCGGGCCGTCAGCCACGCGGCCCGGGCGCCGGCGTGCCGGAGGCCCATCCCGCCGACCCTAAGGGGCCTCCCGTGAAGCGGCGGTTATCGTGCGGTTAACCGGCTGAGGCAGGCCTAGGCGGTGGCCGCGGCGGCGGCCCTTCCCGCCACCCGCCCGGAGAAGAGGCAGCCGCCCAGGAAGGTGCCCTCGAGGGCCCGGTAGCCGTGAACCCCGCCGCCCCCGAAGCCGGCCGCCTCGCCGGCGGCGTAGAGACCTGGAAGCGGATTCCCATCCGCCCGCAGCGCCCGCCCTTCGAGGTCGGTGGCGAGGCCGCCCAGCGTCTTCCGGGTCAGGATGTGGAGCCTGACCGCGATCAATGGCCCGGCGGCCGGATCCAGGATGCGGTGAGGCCTGGCCGCCCGCACCAGCCGGTCACCCAGGTACCGGCGGGCGCCGTGGATGGCCGTCACCTGCAGGTCCTTCGAGTAGGGGTTCAGGATCTCGCGGTCGCGCGCCACGATCTCTCGGGCCAGCCGGCCGGCGTCGATCAGCGGCTCCTCGGTGAGCGCGTTCATGCCCCTCACCAGCTCGCCCAGGTTGCCGGCGACGACGAAGTCGGCGCCGTGCTCCTTGAACCGCTCGACGGGCTCCGGCGCGCGCTTGGAGAACCCGCGCCGCAGCACCTGGCGGACCTGGCGGTTGGTCAGGTCGGGATTCTGCTCGGAGCCGGAGAGCGCGAACTCGCGCCGGATGATGGCCTGCGTGAGAACGAACCAGGTGTGGTCATGGCCGGTGCCGGTGATGTGGGCGAGGGTGCCCAGGGTGTCGAAGCCGGGGAAGAGAGGCACCGGCAGCCGGTTGCCGAGCGCGTCGAACCAGAGCGAGGAGGGGCCGGGCAGGATGCGGATGCCGTGGTTGTTCCAGATCGGCGCCCAGTTGGCGACGCCCTCGGTGTAGTGCCACATGCGGTCGCGATTGATGAGCTGGGCGCCGGCTGCCTCGGCGATGCCGAGCATGCGCCCATCGACGTGCTCGGGGACCCCGCTCAGCATGTGCCGGGGGGCGGGGCCAAGGCTCGGCGGCCATGCCTGACGCACCAGCTCGTGGTTGCCTCCGATGCCACCCGAGGTCACGATCACGGCCTGCGCATTGAGCTCGAAATCACCCACGGCCGCCCGCGAGCTGGCGGTGCCGCGAGGGGCGGCGCTCGGCTCGAGCACGGTTCCCCGGACTCCCTGGATGGCGGCGCCCGACAGGCAGAGCTCGTCGACGCGGTGGCGGAAGCGAAGGCTGACGAGGCCGCGAGCCGCCGCCGCTCGGACGCGGCGCGCGAAGGGGGCCATCACGGCCGGCCCGGTGCCCCAGGTGAGGTGGAAACGGGGCACCGAGTTGCCGTGGCCGATGGCGCCGTAGCCGCCGCGCTCGGCCCACCCCACGATCGGGAACCAGCTCAGGCCCTGCCCCTTCAGCCAGGCCCGCTTCTCGCCGGCGGCAAAGGCGACGTAGGCCTCGGCCCAGCGCCGGGGCCAGAGGTCCTCGGGGCGGTCGAAGGCGGCGGTGCCCATCCAGTCCTGGAGGGCCAGGTCGTAGGAGTCGCGGATTCGCAGGCGCCGCTGCTCGGGCGAGTCGACGAGGAAGAGCCCGCCCAGCGACCAGAAGGCCTGCCCGCCGAGCGAGGCCTCGGGCTCCTGTTCGAGCAGGATCACGCGGCGCCCGGCGTCGGCCAGCTCGGCGGTGGCGACCAGGCCGGCAAGGCCTGCGCCGACCACGATCACGTCCGCATCAAGGGCCATCACAAGATCTTGCCGCGGCCGCCTGTCGCGGCGCGAGATGGGACCTTCGCCCCGACTTAGCCCCCGGTTAACGGGCGCCCCGCTAGCCTCGTTGGTGGAAACACACTCCTCCGTCCTGTTGAGCCGGGGCCCACCAGGCCCCGGCTCTTTTCCCGTTTCTTAACCGGTGGTCCCGTATCCTTGTTGGGGAACAGGGTGGGGAAAACCAAAGAGCCGGTGGGCGACGTTCTCGAGCTGCCTCTTTTCGAGCTGCTCGAGGCTGTTGAATACGTGGCCCGGCATGACGACATGGTGGTCGTGATCCGAGACGGTCAGGTCGCGATCGCAGCCGGGCCGGGCCGGACCCCGGCCTAGGAGAGCCGCGCCGCCAGGGCGATCTGCCGGCGGAGCACGAGGCGGCTCAGCACGTTGACCGCGAGGACGAGCACGACCAGCACGAGTGCTGCGCCCCAGGCCTCGTGCTGCAGCTCCGGGTATGGGGTCAGCGCGTACTTGTAGACCACCAGCGGGAGCGCCATCGTGGCCCGGCCGGGATCGGTGTTCAGGATCTGGTTGCCGAAGGCGGTGAAGAGCAGGGGGGCGGTTTCGCCGCTCGCCCGGGCGACCGCCAGCAGGCAGCCGGTGACAACCCCCGGCATCCCGGCCCGGAGCACGAGCTGGAGCGCCACCCTCCAGCGCGGCAGACCGAGGGCCAGGCCGGCCTCCCGGATGCCGTTGGGCACCAGGAGGAGGGCGGCCTCGGTGGTCCGGATCACGATCGGCAGCATCAGGATGGCCAGCGCCACCGACCCCGAGTAGGCCGAGAAGTGGTGGAAGGGCGCGTCCAGCAGGCCGTAGACGAAGAGTCCGATCGCGATCGACGGAGCGCCCACCAGGACGTCGCTCGCCAGCCGCACCCACGAGGCCCAGCGGCGGTGGGCGAACTCGGCCAGGTGGACGCCGGCGATAACACCAACCGGGAGCGCCATCAGGGAGGCCATGCCGACCAGCATCGCGGTGCCGACGATGGCGTGATTGACGCCCGCCCCCGGGATCCCGATCGGGCGGTAGGAGTCGAGGTAGAACTCCGGCTTGAGCGCCGCCGAGAGGCCGTTGCTGGCCGTGTACAGCAGCACCAGCCCGAGCGGGACGAGGGCGAGCACGGCCAGGCCGTAGGTGACGGACCGGGCGATGCGGTCGACCATGAGCCGGCGGTTCACCTGGTCACCGACCTCACGAGCAGAAGCGCGCCCAGGTTCAGGATCAGTGTCACCAGCATGAGGATCAGCCCCAGCTCGATCAGGGCTGCCGGGTAGAGGCGCCCGGTCGCCTCGGTGAACTCGTTGGCGATCACGGCCGCCAGCGTGTATCCGGGCTGGAGCACCGAGGGCTGGATGTCGGGACGGTTCCCGATCACCATGGTGACCGCGATCGTCTCGCCCAGCGCGCGGCCGAGGGCGAGCACCGTGGCGCCGAAGATGCCGGGCCGCGCGGAGGGCAGGATGACCCGCCAGGTCGTCTCCCACCAGGTCGCGCCAAGCGCGAAACTGGCCTCGCGCAGGCCGCTGGGCACCGCCTTGATGACGTCCCGAGAGACCGCCGCCAGGGTGGGCAGGATCATGACCGCGAGCACCAGGGAGGCGGAGAGGATGCTGGTCTGCCGCGCCGGTGGCGCGAAGAACGGAATCCAGCCGGCATGGGCCGCCAGCGGCTGCTCGATGTGGAGGTAGACCCAGGGAGCCATCACGTAGAGGCCCCAGAGGCCGTAGACCACGCTCGGGATGGCGGCCAGCAGCTCGACGCCGATCCCGATCGTGGCCCGGAACCGCTCGAGGCCGGCCTCGGCCAGGAAGACGGCGACGCCGACCCCGACCGGCACCGCCAGCGCCAGCGCGATGGCGCTCGTGACCAGCGTTCCGAAGATCGGCGGAAGGGCGCCGAAGACCTGGGTGACGGGGTTCCAGGCCCGGGTCAGGAAGAAGCCGAGGCCGAAGCGCTCGAAGGCCGGGCCGGCCTGGTAGATGAGAACCCCGACGATGCAGAGCAGGAGCAGCGGCGCCAGTCCCGCCACGATCGCGGTCTCGATCCGGAAGGGCTCGCGCGGCGGGCGGGAGACGACCGACGCGCGCGGTTCGGCGACCGCGCTCAAGAGGCGACGTCGCCCGGCGCGTCGGTGCGGTCGAGCCGGTAGCCGATGCCGCGCACGGTCACGATGGTGAAGCCGCCCACGTTCTCGAACTTGGAGCGCAGCCAGCGGACGTGAACGTCGACCGTCTTGCGGTCGCCGACGAAGTCGGCGCCCCAGACCTGCGTCAAGAGCGCGTCGCGCGAGTACACGCGCCCGGGATGCGAGAGCAGGAAGGAGAGCAGGTCGAACTCGCGCGCGGTCACCTTCACCTCGCGGCCGTCCACCACCACGCGGCGGGCGGCCCGGTCGATCGCGAACTCGCCGAGGATCTCGCGCTCGGGCGCCGCCGAGGCGCCCGGGGGCTGCGCCCGGCGGAGAACGGCGTTGACGCGGGCCATCACCTCGCGCACCGAGAAGGGCTTGGTTATGTAGTCGTCGGCGCCCAGCTCGAGACCGACGATCTTGTCGACCTCGCTGTCTTTGGCGGTGAGCATGATGATCGGCACCCGGCTCGTCCTGCGCACGGCGCGGCAGACCTCGATGCCGGAAAGGCCGGGGAGCATGAGGTCGAGGAGGACCAGGTCGGGGCGGCCGGTCTGGGCGGTGCGGACGCCGGTGGCGCCGTCGGCCGCCTCGAGGACGGTGTAGCCGGCCGCGCTCAGGTTGTACTTCAGCGTCTCGCGGATGCCCTCGTCGTCCTCGACCACCAGCACGCGTCCGGTTGCGTTCGTCATCCCAGCTCCACCACTTCTCCGGTTTCCAGGAACACGATGTCCTCGGCCACGTTGGTCACCCGGTCGGCGATCCGCTCCAGGTTGTGCGCGACCAGGAGCAGGGTCACAGTGCGGAGAGCCCCGTCGGCGTCGGTGCCGTCAGCCATCTCGTCGATCAGCTCGTCGAACACCCGGTGGTAGACGCGGTCGATCTCGTCGTCCTTGGCGGCGACCTCGCGGGCCCGGTCCTGGTCGTGCTCGATCAGCGCGTCCAGGATGTCGTGAACCTGGCGCGAGGCGAGGTCGCCCATGACGCCGAATTCGGCGCGCAGGGGCACCCCGGGCAGTCCGCACAGGGTGCCCGTCATGCGGGCCACCCGAACCGCGTAGTCGCCGATGCGCTCGAGCTCGGCCGAGATGTAGAGGATTCCCATCACCGTGCGCAGGTCGCGCGCGACCGGCTGCTGGGTCGCGATCACGGCGAAGCAGCGCTCGCGGATCTGCCGGAACATCTCGTTCAGCGGCTGGTCGCTCAGGCGAACGCGGTCGGCGCCGTCGGGGTCCCGGTTGCGGAGAGCCTCCAGCGCGGCGTGGATCTGCGCCTCGACCTTGGTCGCCATCCGGACGACCGTCTCGCGCAGCTCGGCGAGCTCGTGCTCGAACTCCTGTCTCAGCCGAACCTCCCGGTGATGTAATCCTCGGTCCGCTGGTCCTTCGGGCGGTTGAAGATGTCGACCGTGGGGCCGAACTCGATCAGCTCGCCGTGCCGGTCCTCGGGGTTCATGAGCATGAAGGCCGTGAAGTTGGCCACCCGTGCCGCCTGCTGCATGTTGTGGGTCACGATCACGATCGTGTACTTCTCGACCAGGCGCGCCATCAGGTCCTCGATCTTCAGGGTCGAGATGGGATCGAGGGCGGAGGCCGGCTCGTCCATGAGGATGACCTCGGGGTTGACCGCCAGGCAGCGAGCTATCGACATCCGCTGCTGCTGGCCGCCGGACAGCGAGACGCCTGGCGCCTTGAGCCGGTCCTTGACCTCGTCCCAGAGGGCGGCGTCCTGGAGGCTGCGCTCGACCACCTCCTCGACCCGCTTGCGGTTCCAGCCCAGGAGCCGTGGACCGAAGGCGATGTTGTCGTACACCGAGAGCGGAAAGGGGCTCGGGCGCTGGAAGACCATGCCCACTCGCTGACGCAACTGAAGGAGCCGGGAGGTGGTCAGCACCTCCTCGCCGTCAAGCTGCACCGAGCCCTCGGCGTGGCTGCCCGGCACCAGGTCGTACATGCGGTTGAAGATGCGCAGGAGGGTGCTCTTGCCGCAGCCCGAGGGTCCGATCAGCGCGGTGATCCGCTTCTCGGGTACTTCCAGGTTGATGGCCTTCAGCGCCTGAAACTTGCCGTACCAGAAGGACAGATCGCGAACGGACAGCTTGGCTTCCGGCGCGCCTTCGACGGCTCTCAGCTCAGGCCTCCGATGGAGCGGCGGCAGCGGGCGGCCGCTCGCGCTGGGTTGCAACCATCCCAAGCTAAGTCGGGCAGGATTAAGGGCGCGTTATGCCGCTGTTAAGAGCGGGCAGCGCAATCGAGAAGACCTGGCCGCCGTCCGGAGCGGCCGAGGTCCAGATTCGGCCTCCCATGGCCAGCACCAGGTGCTTGGTGATGGCCAGGCCCAGGCCGGTCCCGGGCACGTCTCGGGGCCGGGCCCGGTCGACCTTGTAGAAGCGCTCGAAGACGCGGTCCCAGTGCTCGGGCGAGATGCCGGGGCCGTGGTCGCGGACCGCGATCGCGACCTCATTCTCCGCGCCCCGGGCGGTGAGCTCGATCGCCGAGCCGCCGGGGGAGAACTTGGCTGCGTTCTCGACCAGGTTGCCGAGCGCCTGCGCCAGCTTGGAGCGGTCGGCGGCGACCGTGAGCCGCTCCTCGGCTGCGATCGTCACCGGCCGGGGCGCCGCGCGCTCGGCGACCTCGCGGAGCAGCGGCGCGACCGCCACCGGCATCCGCGTGACGGCCATCGCGCCCGACTCGATCTCGGTCAGCTGCCGGAGGTTGTCGATGATCAGCGCCAGCCGGTCGGTCTCGCCGAGGGCGCGTTCCACGAACCGGCGCTGCGCCGGCGCCGGCGCGTCGGGAAGGCTCTCGACGGCCAGCCGGAGCGAGGTCAATGGCGTCTTCAGCTCGTGCGCCAGGTTGGCCACGAATTCCTGGCGCACGGTCTGAAGGCGGCGCAGGTCGCTGATGTCGGTCACGAAGAGCAGCTGGTCGCCGGGCGCCGGCCCGGGGACCACCCGGGTCGCGGCCACCCGCTGTCGGTGGACCAGGCGGGTCTCGCCGTCACGGGCGCCCAACCGCAGCTGCTCGCCCAGGCTGCCCTCACGCGTCACCTCGACCAGCGGTGCCGGCAGCTGCTGCGGATCGATCCCGAAGTAGGCCCGTGCGGCCGCGTTGGCGGCCAACACCCGCTCCCGGACGTCGACCAGCAGCGCCATCACCGGCGCGTCCTCAAGCAGGTCCTGGAAAATCTCGCCCGTCTCGGGAGCCGGCTGTCCCGAACGCTGGCGCCACGATCGCCAGATCACGGGCGGCAGTATCGCAGGCGGAGTCGAAGGCCGAGCCTGTGACGCTTTTGCATAAGAACTGGATAACCCTGCCTTAACCGTCACGGGCCTAGCTTGCAGGCATGAGTCTTTCGACCCAACTGCTTAAGCCTGCCGCCGGCCTATTGGCGGCCATCTCGCTCGTCGCGTGCGGAGGAGCATCCTCGCAGCCGGCCGCAACCCCGACCGCCGACGTCGGTGCCGGGAGCCTGACCGGTGCTGGCGCGACCTTCCCCGAGCCCTTCTACACGAAGGCCTTCTACGACTACACCCAGAAGCATTCTCAGGTGACAGTCAACTACCAGGCCGTCGGCTCCGGCGCCGGCATCCAGCAGTACACGAAGGGAACCGTCGACTTCGGCGCCTCCGATGTGCCGATGAACGACACCGAGCTGGCCGCCGCCGGTGGCGCCTCCTCGCTGATCCAGATCCCGACCACGGTCGGCGTCGTGGCCATCGCCTACAACGTCTCCGGCCTCAGCAGCCTCAAGCTCGACGGCCCGACGCTCGCCAACATTTACCTCGGCAACATCAAGAAGTGGAACGACCCGGCGATCGCCGCGCTCAACTCGGGCACGCTGCCGGCCACCAACATCACGGTCGTTCACCGTTCTGACGGCTCCGGCACCAGCTACGCCTTCACCGACTACCTGAGCAAGATCTCCCCGGACTGGAAGTCGAAGGTCGGCACCGGCAAGTCGGTGCAGTGGCCGGCCGGCATCGGCGGCCAGGGCAACCAGGGCGTCGGCCAGGCCGTCCAGCAGACGGACGGCGCCATCGGCTACGTCGAGCTCGCCTACGTCGTGCAGTCGAACCTGAAGGCGGCCGAGCTGAAGAACGCCTCGGGCCAGTTCGTGAAGCCGAGCCTGGACGGCGCCTCCGCCGCCGCCGCTGCCAACAGCAACCCCAGCCCGACCAACTTCTCGATCACCAACGACAGCGGCAACACCGCCTACCCGATCGCCAGCTTCTCCTGGCTGATCACCAAGCGGGCCCAGACCGACGCCAACAAGGGCAAGGCCCTGGCCCATCTCTTCCAGTGGCTGGTCACCGACGGTCAGTCGGAGGGCAAGGCCCTGCAGTACGCGCCGCTGCCCAAGGTCGCGCAGGACTACGCCAGCTCCCAGCTGAAGCTGATCACCGTCAACGGAACGCCGGTCCTCAAGTAGGGACGCCGCTCCGGAGGGTGGCCGGGCCAGACGCGGCCCGGCCGCCCTTTCTTATTTATTGCGGTGCTAACCCCGACTTAACCGCCCATACATACGCTGCCGCCGTGGAACGGAGGATCTTCCTGGTCGCGGAGGCCGACGCGGGCGACCGCTCGAGCTGGCCCGGGCCGGACCGCTACCGGCCGATCACCCGCGACGGCTGGCGGCAGGCGCGCCAGGTCGCCCAGCGCCTGCGCGACGAGCGCGTGACCCGCGCCGTGGCCAGTCCCTGGCTGCGCTGCCGGCAGACGCTGATGCCCCTGGCCGACGAGCTGGGCATCGACGTCGACGAGCACCGGGCGCTGGCCGAGGCGGAGCCGATCGACCGGATCCTGACGCTGCTGGCCGAGATGCCGGACGCCCCGACCGTCGTCTGCACGCATGCCGACCTCGTGCGCCAGATCCTCGACCGGCAGGGCGTCGCACCGCTGCCGGGCGACATCGGTCCCTGGCTGATCGAGGGCGCCTCGTGAAGCGCCTGCCGGCGGCCGCCGTCCTGGCCGCCCGCCGCCGCCGGCCGGTGGCCGGCTCCCGGCGCCCGGTCAGCCACTGCGCCACCTGCGGGGCAGTGATCGAGTCGGCGCCGGTCACCCGGCGCGGCCGCGTCTACTGCTCCCTGGTCTGCTCGCTGGCGGCCTGAGCAAACCCTGGCGGGGGGAGGCACGTCTCGGGTCTAATCTCTCCTGAGAGCCAGTGCAGGCCGAGACCCGAACCCTCACCCCCCGATCGGTCGCGTCGGAACCCAGCTATTTCCTGAACCGCGAGCTCTCCATGCTCGACTACATGGAGCGCGTGCTCGCGATCGCGGAGGCTCCCGGGCATCCGCTGCTGGAGCGGGTCTCCTTCCTCTCCATGTCCAGCTATTCCCTGGACGACTTCTTCCAGATCCGCGTGGCGGGCCTGAAGGAGCAGTACGTGGCGGCGCCCAACCGGCGGTCGCCCGACGGCCTGACCGCCGCCGAGCAGCTGCATGCGATCCGGCAGCGCGTCGACGGCCTGGTCGAGCGGCACACCAGGCTCTTTTGCGACGAGCTGGTCCCCGCCCTGGCCGGAGCAGACATCAGGATCACAGCCGCCGAGGAACTGCAAAAGGACGACCTGGCGTTCACCGAACGGTACTTTCGCGATCGCATCTTCCCGGTCCTGACCCCGCTCGCCGTCGACCCCGGTCACCCGTTTCCTTATATCTCCAATCTGTCGCTCAACCTGGCCGTCCTGGTGCGCGATCCGCTGCGCCACCGCCGCAGCTTTGCCCGGCTCAAGGTTCCGCCGCTCCTGCCCAGGTTCGTGCCACTCGCCGACGGCAAGCGCTACGTGCCGCTGGAGCAGGTGATCGCCAAGAACCTCCAGTCGCTCTTCCCGGGCATGAGCATTGTGAGCAGCCATGTCTTCCGGGTCACCCGCGACGCCGACCTGGACGTGGTCGAGAGCGAGGCCGAGGACCTGCTCTCGACCATCCAGTCGGAGCTGCGCCGGCAGCGCCGGCGCGCGGCGGCCGTCCGCCTGGAGGTCGAGCCCGGGATCCCCTTCGAGGTTCTGCAGGTGCTCATCCGGGAGCTCGAGCTGGAGCCGGAGGATGTCTACGAGATCGGCCGCATGCTCGATCTCCAGGGCCTGTCCATGCTGGCCAAGCTGCCGCGGCCCAGCTTGAAGCGCGAGCCCTGGACGCCGACCACGCAGCCCCGGCTGCGCGGCAACGGGGTCGAGGAGCCCGACATCTTCGCCGTGCTTCGGCAGGGCGACCTGCTGGTCCACCATCCCTACGACTCCTTCTCGACCTCGGTCGAGGCGTTCATCGCGCAGGCCGCCAGCGACCCCGATGTCCTCGCCATCAAGCAGACGCTCTACCGGACGTCGGGCCCCGCCAGCCCGATCGCCCGTTCGCTGATCCAGGCCGCCGAGGCCGGCGTCCAGGTGGTGGCGCTGGTCGAGCTCAAGGCTCGAGGTGACGAGCAGGCGAACATCGAGTGGGCTCACCACCTCGAAGAGGCGGGGGTCCATGTCGTATACGGCCTGGTCGGCCTGAAGACGCACGCCAAGGTGGTCCTGGTCGTGCGCCAGGAGGCCGAGGGCATCCGGCGCTACGTCCACATCGGCACAGGCAACTACAACCCGGCCACCGCCCACACCTATGAGGACGTGGGCCTTCTCTCCACCAACGAGCAGCTGGGCGCAGATGTCAGCGACCTCTTCAACTTCCTGACCGGGTACAGCCGGCAGAGGCGCTACCGGGAGCTGATGGTCGCCCCGGCGACCGTGCGCAAGAGCCTGCTCGCGCTGATCCGGCGCGAGGCGCGGGAGGGCGGCAGGATCGTCCTCAAGATCAACAACCTGGTCGACACAGAGATCATCGAAGCGCTCTACGCCGCCGCCGGGGCGGGCGCCGAGATCGATCTCATCGTCCGCAGCATGTGCTGCCTGCGCCCGGGCGTGGCCGGGCTCTCCGAGAAGATCCGCGTGCGCTCGGTGGTCGGGCGATTTCTCGAGCATTCGCGGATCTACCGCTTCGGCCCGGATGAGCGGGCAGAGTTCTGGATCGGCTCGCCCGACCTGATGGACCGCAACCTGGACCGGCGGGTAGAGGTGATCACGCCGGTCAGCGAGCCCGGGCTGCGCAAGGAGATCCAGCACTGGCTCGACGCCACCCTGGCAGACGACGTCCTCAGCTGGGAGCTCGGACCAGACGGGAAGTGGCGCAAGGTGCCCACGGTGCGGGGAATCAACGTCCACGACGTGCTCCAGCGGGAGGCGCTGGAGCGGTCGGGTGGCAGGTGAGCGCGAGCTGAGGCTCGGCGCTTCCCCTGGCTTTCACCTGCCCAACCTGGCCGGCGTCCTTGCCGGGGTCGAAGCCTCGGAACCCGAGGAGCGCCGGATCGAGGCCACGTACTTCGACGCTCCCGACCTG
The DNA here is from genome assembly GCA_964383855.1 of uncultured Actinomycetes bacterium. Taxonomy (GTDB): domain Bacteria; phylum Chloroflexota; class Dormibacteria; order Dormibacterales; family Dormibacteraceae; genus CAZHAC01. Next base: position 18,060 of record CAYLIP010000023.1, read on the forward strand.
CGCCTGGCCAGGGCCGGTGCCAGCCTGCGCCACCGGGGCGGCCAGGGCTGGACGCTGGCGCTGCCCGGCGTCGAGCCGCTCGATTTTCCGGGCCGGGCGGCGGCGCCTCCGGAGGAGGCCCTTCGCCTGGTGACCGCCTTCCGGCGCAGTGCCGAGCTGCGTCCGGTGGCCCGACTCTCGACGATGCGCCGCCGCGTGCGCCTCTTCGACGGCTCCGGCGTCGAGCTCTCTACGGTGACGGATGACGAGGTGTCGGTCCTCGAGGGGCGCCGCGTTGCGGCGCGGTTTCGAGAGGTCCGGATCGAGGCCGAGCCGGGGGCCGGCCCCGAGATCGTCGAGGCGGTCCGCGAGCGCCTGGCCGGGCTCGGGGCCGGCGACCAGGCCGAGATCCCCGTCCACATCAGGGCGCTGGGACCGCCCGCGCAGCGCCCCTCCGATGTGCACCTGGAAGCGACGGCCGGCCGCTCCACCGCGGCCGGCGTGCTGCGGGCCGCCCTGGCGGGCTCGGTGGAGTCGCTCCTGGCCAACGACCCCGGGGCCCGGCTCGGTCGGGATCCCGACCACCTCCGCAAGATGCGGGTCGCGGTGCGCCGGCTCCGCTCTCACCTGCACAGCTTCCGGCCGCTCCTCGACCGCGAATGGACGGCGCGGATCGCCGGCGAGCTCCAGTGGCTGGCCGATGAGCTGGGCGCTGTTCGCGACCTCGAGGTGGTGGGCACGCGCCTGCGGGAGCGGGCCGAGGAGGTGGCCGAGCCCGACCGGCCCACCGCCCGCCGCCTCGCCGATGGACCCTTCGCCGCTGCCGCAGCCGGGCGCGGCCGGCTTGGCCAGGTTCTCGACTCGGAGCGCTATGCCGCCCTGCTCGATCTCCTGGTCGAAGCGGTGGCCCAGCCGTCGCTGCGGGGTCCGGGTGTGGACGGCGCGGCCGAGGCGGTCTCCGAGCTGGCTGGCGTCCCCTGGAGACGGCTGCGGCGGGCGGTGGATGGTCTCGGCCGAGCACCCAGCGTCGAGGAGCTGCACGCCGTCCGGGTCCGCGCCAAGGATGCCCGCTACGCGGGCGAGGCGACCGCGCTGGCCGGCATCGAGGTTTCCCCCTACGTCTCGGCGCTGGCCCGTGTCCAGGCCGTGCTCGGCGAGCACCGCGACAGCGCCACGGCCCAGGAGTGGCTCCGCTCGCATGCCGGCAGCGGGCGGCGCGGGTTCGTCGCGGGACAGCTCTATCAGCTGGAGGCGGCGGCCGCCGCCCGGGCCCTGGAGGCGTTCCCGCGGGCATGGAAGACGGCGAGGAGGGGGAGCCTGAGAAAGTGGATGCCATGAGCAGCCCGCGCGACGTCTTCGCCGGCGATCGCTGGGACGATCCCTCCCTTGTTCACGCGGGCGGCGGCCTGGTCATGCGGCCGGGTCCGGGCGGGATGCCCGAGATCATCGTCGTGCATCGCCCCGGCTATGACGACTGGACCTTGCCCAAGGGCAAGCTCGTTAATGAGACGGAGGACGGCCAGGAGGCGGCGCTGCGCGAGGTCGAAGAGGAGACCGGGCTGCGCTGCCGGCTCGGCCGGCCGGTCGGGACCACCCACTACATCGACCACAAGGGCCGGGCCAAGGTCGCCCGTTATTGGGAGATGCGGCCGCTGAGGGGGCATTTTGAGCCCAACCGTGAGGTCGACGAGATGCGGTGGCTCACCGTCCACGAAGCGCTCGAGCTCTTGAGCTACGAGCACGACCGCGAACTGCTCGAGGAGTGGGAGGCTAGGCGCTAGTCGCCAGCCGCTCGTCGGACGGCGGTTCGAGGCGGTCGCGGAGGGTCTCGAAGAGCGCAGCCTCGGGACGGCGGTGGAGCGCGCGCTCGGCCACCGCCAGCTCGACCCAGACCAGCGAGTCGATCTCGTGGTTGGCCCGGAAGCGGCCGCTCTGCGGCTCCATCAACCAGTAGGTGGTGACCTTGGAGCGGCCTTTGCGCGTCTGGCGGAGCACGCTGCCCAGCAGCTCGCCGACGTGGACGGCGTAACCCGTCTCTTCACCGACCTCCCGGACGGCGGCGGCGGCCGTTGACTCCCCGGCGCCGACTCGGCCCTTGGGAAAGCCCCAGTCGTCCTTGGTCGACCGGTGCACGAGAGCAAGCTCGACGCGGCCGCGGCTGCGGCGCCAGAGGACGCCTCCCGCGCAGACCGTGACCTGGTGGAGGACGTCGAAGGGGATCAGGGTCGGAGGTGCCGGTCGCACCATGGTCTGGTCGGCAGGCTACTACAAGTAGGTTAAGCGAAGGTTTTGGGAGCTGCGTTCATCCCGGCTCGCCGTCGCCGTACGGCGAGTAGACGTAGAAGAGGTGGCCGTCGAGGTCGCGGAACGCTCCCCGGACCTCGTGCGCTCCGCGCGACGGCTGCTCGACGACCGTCCCACCGGCAGCCGCCGCCCGCTCCAGCGCCGCGGTGACGTCGGGCACCTTGATGTTGACCGCCATCTCGCTCGCGATCCGCTGCCCGGCCCCGGCCAGCGCGAGGTTGAAGTCGCCTCCGCTGAAGACGGCCCAGCGGTCGCCGTCGCGAAAGAGAAGGCTGAGGCCGAGCCCTCGACCGTAGTAGTCGCAGGCGCGGTCCATGTTGGCCACCGAGAGCACGACCGAGCGGACGTCGCCGAGGGCGGCCGACCGGGAGGAGAGGAGACGCTCGAAGCCGCTCTGGAAGAAGACCAGGGGCCGGCGGTCGTGGTGCGCGTGCAGGTCGACCACCCGGCAGACGACCACCGTGTGGTCGCCTCCCTCGTGTTCGTCGATGATCTCGCAGTCGATCCACGCCAGGGCCTCCTCGAGGATCGGACTGCCGCCCGCTGGCGTGCCGCGCCAGGCGATCCCGGCGTACTTGTCGCCACCCGGCCTGGCGAAACGGCGCGCCAGGTCGGCCTGGCCCTCGGCGAGGAGGTTGACGCACAGCCGCCCGGCCCGGCGGATCCGCGGCCAGCTCGTGGAGGAACGGCTCGGACAGATGAGGATCAGCGGCGGATCGAGCGACAGGGAGCAGAAGGACTGGATCGTCATGCCGACCGGCCGGCCGGCGTCGACGGCGGTGACGACGGCGACGCCGCTCGCGAAGTGGCCGAGGACGGCGCGATAGTGGCGCTCGAAGCTCCGGCGCGCGGCGAGATCCACTGGGCCGAGCTTAACCGTCGCCGGGAGCAGCATCCGCGCCGGTGCGCGGAGCGTCGAAGAATTGCTCACCTCGGCCGCGACCCTTCTCTGATCCGCGATCATCTGGTGTGTGGCCGACGAGATCCGCGTCCCCGAGCTCCAAGGCGCGACCGAGATCACCCTGGGCAGCTGGCTGAAGGCCGAGGGCGACCGAGTCGAGGTGGGGGAGCCGGTCGCCGAGGCCCTGACCGACAAGGTCAATGCCGAGATCGAGTCGCCGGTTGCCGGCGTGATCGAGCAACTGCTGGTGGGGGAGGGAGCGGCCGTCTCCGCCGGACAGGCGATCGCGAGAGTCAGGGCCGACGGCTGATCCAGGGACCAGGCGCCCAGGGCGAGGGCCGACCCGTGCCGACCTCGAGGCGGCGCGCGCCCTCACCGTGCCCGACGTCCTGGCTCTCGGTCTGGATGTTGTCTTCTGCGGCATCAATCCCGGCCTCTACACGGCCTGGGCCGGTCACCACTTTGGCCGCCCCGGCAACCGCTTCTGGAAGGTTCTTCACCTCGCGGGCTTCACTGAGCGGGTGCTTGACCCGAGCGAGCAGCGGCTGCTCCTCGACCGGCGGCTCGGAGTGACCAATCTGGTCGCCCGGCCGACTGCCCGCGCCGACGAACTTAGCCTCGAGGAGCTGCGGTCGGGCGCCATCGAGCTGGCGAACAAGGTTCAGACTTTGGCACCGCGCTTCGCGGCGGTGCTAGGCGTCACCGCCTACCGGCAGGCCTTCGGCCGGCCAGGCGCCTCCGTTGGCCTGCAGCCCGAAGCCATAGGCGGGACGCGCCTCTGGGTGCTGCCCAACCCGAGCGGCCTCAACGCGCATTACCAGCTTCCGGCGCTGGCAGCCGCCTTCGCTCAGCTGAGGGCCGTCAGCCGGGTCAGCGACTGAGCGGTTGGAACTTCGACAGCTGCTGCTCGACGACGACCCGTGGTCGTCATCGTAAGGGTTCGGATGAGTCGGGATCTCGGCGGAGCTCGATCGCCGATTCTCCGCCACACTAGGTCGGCATGTCCCGCGCGACATCAGACGTCCCCCCGGTGACCGGAGGCATACTCCAGCTCTTCTCGCCCGCCACGCAGGCCTGGTTCCGGGGCACCTTCGAGGAGCCCACGGAGGTCCAGGAGATGGGCTGGCAGGCGGTCGCCGCCGGGTCACACACCCTCATGAGCGCACCGACCGGCTCGGGCAAGACGCTCGCGGCGTTCCTCTGGTGTCTCGACCGTCTGGCGGTCGAATTGCCGCCCGCCGACCCTCAGGACCGGTGCCGAGTGCTCTACGTGTCCCCCCTGAAGGCGCTTGCGGTCGACGTCGAGCGCAACCTGCGGGCGCCGCTGGCGGGTATTCGTCATCACGCCGCCCGCTTGGGGCTCGAGCCACCCGACATCAGGGTCGCGACGCGATCTGGCGACACGCCCGCCGAGGACCGCCGGCATCTCGAGCGCAGGCCGCCGGACATCCTCATCACGACCCCGGAATCGCTCTATCTGATGCTGACGAGCGCGGCCCGGCGGATTCTGGAAGGGGTCGGCTGGGTCATCGTGGACGAGATTCACGCCGTCGCTGCGACCAAGCGAGGCGCGCATCTTTCGATCTCGCTGGAGCGGCTGGCGCAGCTGACGGGCAAGTCCCGGGGCGACCCTCAGCGAATCGGCCTCTCGGCAACTCAGCGACCACTCGAGGAGGTCGGTCGCTTCCTGGTCGGGCCGAGCCGCAAGGTCGCCATCGTCGATGCGGGCCGCCGCAAGGCGCTCGATGTGAGGGTGGAGGTGCCGGTCGAGGACATGACAGACCTCGCTCGGACGGCGCCGGACGCACCGGCCGCAAGCTTGGCAGGCGGCCCAGACGACTTCTCGGCCCGGGCTTCGATCTGGCCGGCCATGCACCCGCGCGTGCTGGAACTGATCCAGGAGCATCGATCGACCATCGTCTTCGTCAACTCTCGGCGGCTCGCCGAGCGGCTGGCGGCCAAGCTGAACGAGCTGGCCGGCAGCGAGGATGTCGTGAAGGCGCACCACGGATCGATCGCCAAGGAACAGAGAGCGGCAATCGAGGATGCCCTCAAGTCGGGCCGGCTGAAGGCGCTGGTTGCGACCAGCAGCCTTGAGCTGGGCATCGACATGGGAGCCGTCGACCTCGTGATCCAGGTCGAGGCTCCGCCCAGCGTGGCGGCCGGGATGCAGCGGATCGGACGGGCCGGACACTCCGTCAACGAAGTCAGCCGGGGCACCATCTTCCCCAAGTACCGGGGTGACCTGCTTGAGGTGGCCGCGGTGGCCGAGGGCATGCTCGACGCTGCGATCGAGACGACGAAGGTGCCGCGCAACCCAATCGACGTTCTGGCCCAGCACGTGGTTTCGATGTGCGCCCTCGAGGAGTGGGCGGTCGACGAGTTGAAACGCTTGGTGCGCCGGGCCCAACCATTCGCCGATCTGGGTGAGCGCGCCTTCGACGCGGTCCTCGACATGCTGTCCGGCCGCTACCCATCGGCGGAGTTCGCCGAGCTCAGGCCTCGCATCGTGTGGGACCGCGTGGCCGGGACGCTCCGGAGCCGGCAGGGGGCCCAGCGTCTGGCCGTGACAAACGCGGGAACCATCCCCGATCGAGGGCTCTACTCGGTGAACCTGCTTGACGACGGCCGGCGGGTTGGCGAGCTGGACGAGGAGATGGTGTTCGAGACCCGCGTCGGCGAGACGTTCGTGCTCGGCGCCACCACCTGGCGGATAGCCGACATCACCACGAGCCAGGTCCTGGTGGTGCCGGCGCCGGGCGAGCCCGGCAAGGTGGCCTTCTGGCACGGCGACTCCCTGCCAAGGCCGGTCGAGCTGGGTCGTCGGCTGGGGGCGATGACGCGCGAGCTGGTGCACTCAAACCCCGAGACGGCGGCCCAGCGCCTGAAGCAGAAGGCGGGCTTCGACGATCGCGCGGCCCGCAACCTGCTTCAGTACCTGGAGGACCAGCGGGAGGCGACGGGGACGGTGCCTGACGACCGGACGATAGTCGTCGAGCGCTTCCGGGACGAGGTGGGGGACTGGCGGCTCTGCATCCTGACTCCTTTCGGAGACCGCGTCCATGCCCCCTGGGCGATGGCCCTCAAACGGCGACTCGAGGAGCGGCTTGGCCTGGAGGTCTACGTCATCCACACCGACGACGGGCTCGCCCTTCGACTGCCCGACGCCGACCGTCCCCTCGAGCTCGACGATGTCGTCCTCGAGCCCGAGGAGGTCGAGGCCCTGGTCACCGAGCAGCTGCCTGACACCGCTCTTTTCGCCGGCCGGTTCCGCGAGAACGCGGCCCGCGCCCTGCTCCTCCCGCGCCGCCGGCCCGGGCAGAGAACTCCCCTCTGGCAGCAGCGCCAGCGCTCGGCCTCCCTGCTCAGCGTCGCCGGGCGGCATCCCGACTTCCCGATCCTGGCCGAGACGTACCGCGAGTGCCTCTCCGACGCCTTCGACCTGCCCGCGCTCAAGGAGCTGCTCAACGACGTTCGCAGCCGGCGGATCCGGCTGGTCAGCGTGGACACCGAGCGCGCGAGCCCGTTCGCGGGTTCGCTCCTCTTTGACTACGTCGGCAGCTTCCTCTACGACTCCGACGCTCCGCTTGCGGAGCGGCGCGCCCAGGCCCTGACGCTCGACCGCGAGCTCCTGGCCGAGCTCCTCGGCGACGAGGACCTGCGGGAGCTTCTCGACCCCGACGCCGCCGCCCACACCGAGCTCGAGCTCCAGGGCTTGCTGCCCGACCGGCAGCCCCGCGATCCCGACGAGGCCCACGATCTGCTGGTCCGGCTCGGGGACCTCGACCGAGACGAGGCGCATGCCCGGGGGATCACCGACGGCTTCCTGGCCGAGCTCGCCCGCGAGCGGCGGGCGATTGAGCTCCGGATCGCCGGCCGGCAGCGATGGGTGGCGGTCGAGGATGCCGCTCGGTACCGCGACGGCCTCGGCATCGCCCTGCCCCGTGGTCTGCCCCTGATGCTCCTGGAGCCCGTGGGCGATGCCCTTGACCAGCTCCTCTCGCGCTTCGCCCGGACGCACGTCCCTTTCACCGGCTCCGAGCCCGCCCGTCGGTGGGGTCTCGACCCGGGCCAGGTTGAGGCGGTCCTCTTCGAGATGGCCCGGCGGGGAGACCTGGTGATCGGGGAGTTCCGCGCCTCCCGGGAGCGGGAATTCTGCCATCCCGAGGTGCTCCGCGTGATCCGGCGCCGCAGCCTTGCCGCGCTCCGGCGGGAGGCGGAGCCGGTCGACGTTGCGACGCTGGCCCGGTTTCTTCCCGCCTGGCAGGGGGTGAACAGCAGCGCGGGCGGAGTAGACCGGCTGCTGGAGGCGGTCTTTTCGCTCCAGGGCGTCGCCCTGCCCGCCAGCGCCCTCGAGGCGGACGTGCTGTCCGCCCGCGTCCGCGACTACAACCCCGCCCAGCTTGACGAGCTGATCAGCGCCGGCGAGGTGGTCTGGGCGGGTCGCGGTAGCCTGGGCGCCAGCGACGGCCGGGTCGCCCTTTACCTGCGCTCGGATGCGCCACGGCTCATGCCGGTGGCAGACGATCTTGCGCCCGGGCCGGCCGGCCTCCTTCACGATCGGCTTCGCGAGCGCCTGGCCAGGGGGGCGGCCTTCTTCCGCGACCTGTACGGCGCGGCCACCGGTTTGACCGCCGACGAAGAGGAGGTCATCGCGGCGCTTTGGGACCTGGTCTGGGCAGGCGAGGTCACGAACGACGTCTTCGGGCCTGTGCGAGCCGCTGTTCACCACACCATCAGCCGGCGGAAGCTTCAGCCCCGGCGTCCCAAGCTGGCGCGCCTGACCAACCCACGCGCCGCCGGCCGCTGGTCCTTGACGGCGGACCTCGTTGGCCGCCCGCAGGACCCGGACCAGCGCGGCCCAAGCCCGACCGAGCGCTTGCATGCAGCGGCCGGCATGCTCCTTCAGCGCTATGGCGTGCTGACTCGCGAGGCGGCTGCCGGCGAACAGACGCCGGGCGGCTTTGCGGCTCTGTATCCGGTGTTGCGCGCTATGGAGGAGGCCGGCAAGATACGCCGCGGCTACTTCGTCCAGGGCCTCGGCGGCTCCCAGTTCGCCCTTCCCGGCGCCGTGGACAGGCTTCGCGGCCATCGCGACGCCGACGGCTCCCTTCTTGCCCTGGCGGCGACCGACCCCGCCAACCCCTATGGCAGTCTGCTGACCTGGCCCGACTTCGGGGCGGCCGGCGCGCGGCCGGCCCGGGCCGCCGGCGCCTATGTCGTTCTCGAGAGTGGGGAATGCCGGCTCTACCTGGAACGAGGCGGGCGCAGCCTTCTCACGCATGGTGAGCCGACGCTCGCGCACTTGGAGGCGCTCGTCAACGTTCTTAACAGGCCCCGCGTCGAGATCCAGAAGGTGGACGCGATCGATGTTCACGCGAGCCCAATGGTCGGAATTCTGAAGCAGGCCGGCTTCGGCTCCTCCCCCAAGGGCCTGGTGCTGTGGCGGACCGGAGGTCATGCCTGAGGGCGACACGCTGTGGCGCACCGCCGAGAAACTGCGACCACGCCTGCTCAACCAGCGCATCCAGTTCGCCGAGCCGGTCGGCTTGCACCGCCTGCTGGGCGCGACCGTGACCGAGGTCTCGAGCCGCGGCAAGAACCTGCTCATCCGGTTCGACAGCGGTCACACGCTGCGCAGCCATCTCCGGATGGCAGGCGCCTGGCACGTCTACGAGAGCGGCCAGACCTGGCGGCCCTCGGCCCGGCCTCCAACCGCTGTCCTCTACACCGAGAGCGCCGCGGCGGTGCTTTTCAACGCGCCTCCGGTTGAGCTGACGCGGACCGGCGCCGAACGCGTCCGGCACCTGGGCCCGGACCTCCTGGATCCGTCGGCCGACTTCGACGAGATCTTGAGAAGGGCCCGGACTCTGCCCGCAAGCACGCCGCTGGGGGCGCTGCTGCTCGACCAGCGGGTTGCGGCCGGCATCGGCAACATTCACCGCTGCGAGCTGCTGTGGGCGTCCCGTCTCGATCCCTGGACGCCTCAGTCCGATCTCGATGACGAGGCTCTAAAGCGTCTTTACATCGAGGCGCAATCAGGGTTGAGGCGCGGCACCGGGTCGAGAATCCATCGCCATGCGACACACGGACGGGCGGGCCGGCCCTGCCCTCGCTGCGGGACTCCGATCGCGCTGCGGGCCCAGGCGGTCGGCGAGCTGGCTCGGACGACCTACTGGTGTCCGGGTTGCCAGGTCAGGCCGAGACAGTCTTCCTGACGGTCTCGACGACGCGCTCGACGGTCGGCAGATACCAGCCCTCCAGCGACCCCGGAGGGTATGGCGTGTCCCAGGCTCCGACCCGCATCACGGGCGCATCAAGATCGTAGAAGGCCTCTTCGGCGAGCGTGGCCGCCACCTCGGCGCCAAAGCCGCCGGTCACCGGCGCCTCGTGCACGATGACGCAGCGACCGGTGGTTGCCACCGCTCCTACCAGCCCCTCGACGTCCAGCGGCACGAGCGAGCGAAGATCGACCAGCGTGCACTCGATTCCCTCTTTGGCGAGAACGTCGCAGGCCCGCGCGCACAGCTCCACGGCCGCGCTCCAGGCGACGAGGGTGCAGGCGGGCCCTTCGCGCACCACACGGACCTTTCCGAAAGGCACGATCCAGTCGCCATCCGGGATCTCCTGCCTTCCCAGCCGGTACAGCCTCTGGGGCTCGAGATAGAGGACCGGGTCGTCGCCGCGGATCGCGTTGCGCAGCATTCCGGCCGCGTCGGCGGGAGTCGACGGGCAGACGACCTTGAGCCCCGGCGTCTGCACGAACTGCGACTCGATGGCGTCGGGGTGGAACTCCGGCGTCTTGACGCCGCCTCCAAAGGGGGCGCGAACGGTGACCGGAACGCCGAAGCGACCTCGGGACCGGAAGCGGTAGCGGCCGAGCTGGTAGCCGAGCTGGTGCATCGCCTCGTGCGTGAATCCGAGGAACTGGATCTCGGCCACCGGCCGCATGCCGGAAACGGCGAGCCCGAGCGAGGCGCCGATGATCGCGGCCTCGGCCAGCGGGGTGTCGAAAACCCGGTCCCGCCCGTACTTGTCGATCAGACCTCGGGTGGCGCGGAAGACGCCGCCCAGGGCACCCACGTCGAGGCCGAGGAGCATGACCTTGTCGTCCCGCTCCATCTCGTGATCGAGCGTGGCCCGAATCGCCTCGATGATGTTCAGCCCGCCGGCGACCGCGGTCTCAGTCATCGCCAAGCAGCTCTCGCCTCTGCCGGAGGAGTCTTGGCGGCGGCTCCGCATACACATCCGTGAAGACATCCGAGGGCCGCACGGCGGGGGCCGCCGCGGCCGCCGCCAAGGCGGCGTCCAGCTGCTCGGCGATCTCGCCCTCCATGGCCGCCCGCGCGCCTTCATCCCAGAGTCCACGCGCGGCGAGCCAGCGCTCGAGGCGCGCGATCGGGTCCTTCTTCTCAGCTTCCTCGAGCCAACCCTCGGGCCAGTATTCGCGCGGATTGTCGGTGGTGTTGTGAAACGAGAGTCGGTAGGTGATGGTCTCGATCAGGGTCGGACCCTGCCCGGACCGAGCGCGGTCCACCGCCTCCTGCGCCGCCGAGTAGACGGCGAGTACGTCGTTGCCATCGACCGTCAGCCCTGGAAAGCCGTAGCCGGCGGCCCTTACCGAGAAGAACTCGACCGCGGACTGGACCGCGCGGGAGGTGGAGATGGCCCACTGGTTGTTCTGGAGCAGGAAGACCACGGGCGCCCTGGTGACTCCGGCGAGGTTCAGCGCTTCGTGAAAGTCGCCCTCCGACGAGGCGCCGTCCCCGAAGAATGCCATCACGACCGAATCCTGCTTCTGCAGCTGGAAGCCCCAGGCCAGGCCGACCGCGTGGGGCAGCTGGGTGGCGAGGGCGACCTGGTTCGGGAGCACCCGGACCTCGTCGGGAATCCGCGCATATCTGACCTTGCCCATGTAGCCGGCGAAGATCCTGTCCAGCGGATATCCCTGGCGAGCCAGGGCGGGCAGTTCGCGGTAGGAGGGCACCACCCAGTCGCGCTGGGGATCGAGCGCCATCGCGGCGCCGACCACCGAAGCCTCCTGGCCCTTGACCGGGGAGTACGTTCCGAAACGGCCCTGCCGCTGAAGGGAGGTGGCCCGCCCGTCAAAGGCGCGGCTCAGCATCATCCAGCGCATCGCCTCGACGACCTGGTCGTCGCGCATCACGGCGTCGGCGCCATCGGCCACCGGAGTGCCCTGCTCGTCGAGGTAGCGCCGAACGCCCGCCTCCTGGGCAGGAGCGGCCTTGGCCATCAGGTTAATTCTCGTCTTTCGGGGCGCACCGGCGACGGCGGCCGTTGTCCGTGGAGCGTTCGGGTTCGTAGGTTGGCCTCATGGGCATCCTGGGCTGGGTCGTGATCGGGCTGCTGGGCGGACTGGCGGCCAGAGCGGTCATCCCCGAAGAGGATGGGGTGGCGTCGTCGTCCCGATCGTCCTCGGAACGGTGAGGACGGTGATCGGAGGCACGATCGCGGTCGCGGTCGGATTCGCGACCATCACCGCGGTCAACGCCCGCTCGATGGCCATCGCGGCCGCGGGCTCGCTGATCCTCCTGGCGCCTTACTGCCTGGTCCCGGTCCGCCGATCCTCGACCGCCTACTGAGAGAGGGCGGCTTTGCCGGATGCCGCCCTCCCAGCAGTTCACTGCGTAGCTGGCACCGCGCTCAGATCGGTGTGCCTGGTCTCCGGCCCCAGCAGCGCGCCGACTGCGATCAGCAGGCCGCCTGCGGCGAGCAGGACGATGTGCGTGAAGCGGTAGGGCATGAAGTTGGCAAGGCCGAGCATGACCACGCTGTAGAAGGCCGGCAGGATGGCAGCCAGGCTATATCCGACCCCAAATCCGGACGAGCGGATCTCGGTCGGAAAGCGCTCGCTGATGTAGGCCGAAAGCAAACCCCATCCGCACACGGTGAAGGTGACCACGGCGGTGACGGCCGCGATCAGCAGAGCCCGCGAGCCGGACTTCAGGTTGAGGATGACCCAGACGTATAGACCCGAGCAGACGACGGCGATCAGCAGACCGAGGACGATCAGCGTCAGCCGCCTGCCGATGGCCTGTCCGATCACCCCGGCGAGCATGTACCCGACCACGAGGACGGCGTTGGCGAAGAGCAGCACCCAGGTCACGGAGCTGGCCGGCATGCCCGTCTTGAGCACCAGCGGGAGAGTGCTGACGACCGTGTTGAGCGAGAGCCAGAAACCGGTCATGAGCACGAAGACCTGAAGGAATCGAGCCCTCTGGCCACCACCGAACAGCTGTCGGAGCGGACTCTCAGTCTTCTTCGAGCTCTCCCAGGTGGCCGACTCCGGAACCCTCCGGAAGTACATGAGGAAGGCCACCGCGAGCAGCGCGCCGACCACGAAGGGGATTCGCCATCCCCACTGGACGTATGGCGATTCGATGCCCTTGGCCGGGGCGAAGCGCAGCACGGCGAGCGTCACGAGCGAGATGACCACATATGCGATCGGGTAACCGGCCTGGATCAGCGCGCTGAAGAAGCCACGCCGACCCCTTGGGCTGTATTCCATGGCAAGCGGGCTGGCGGCGGTGTACTCGCCACCCAGGAAGATGCCGTCCAGGAGCCGGAGCAGCACCAAGAGGCCCATGGCGAGAACGCCGACCTGGGCGTAGCCAGGAAGGAGCGCGATCCCGAGCGTGACGACGGCAAAGCCGCTGACCGAGATCATGGTGGTCCGCTGGCGTCCGATGCGGTCGGCGAAATGGCCGAAGATGGTGGCTCCGATCGGGCGTCCGACCAGCGTCACCGCGAAGACGACGTAGAAGTAGGTGACGGCGATCGAGGCGGGCAGGCTCTTGGGCTGGAAGTAGGCCAGCGCCGGCGTCAGGGCCACCACCGGCAGATAGACATCGAACATGTCGACGAAGAACCCGAAGAAGGCTCCGACGATCGTCCGCCGTGCCTCGGGAGTGAGTTCTTCAACCTCGGCCTGATCGCGGGTCGCGCGTCTGGAGATCTCAGCCATGCTCAGCACCCCTATTGCTTAATCTGAGTCTCACGCTATAAGGTTGCGCCGGGCTTGTCTAGCTCACGAGGGCAGGGACTCGAAGATGCGGGCCGGCGAGTAGGGCAGATCGCCGAGCTCGGCACCGAGCGGGCGCACCGCATCGGCCACCGCGTTGGCGACTGCCCCGAAAGCACCGATGGTCCCCGCCTCACCGACCCCCTTGCTCCCGACCTCGGTCCGCGGGCTCGGTGAGGAGAGGTGGTGGATTTCGATCTCGGGGACGTCTGGAGCCAAAGGCGGCAGGTAGTCGAGGAGAGTCGAGGAGAGAATCTGGCCGTCCTCGGAGTACACGTGCTCCTCAAGGAGTACGTCGCCGATCCCCGTCGCGATGCCGCCCCGCACCTGCTCGTCGACCAGGTCGGGATGGATGATCGTCCCGCAGTCCTCGACCGCCACGTAACGGATCACGCGGGGGACCAGCCCCGCCGGGTCGACCTCCACCACGGCCAGGTGGGCACCTGAGGGAAAGACCTGGGCCGGGTCGTGGACCACCGTAAGGTCCGTGCCGGGGACGAGGTCCTGCTCCGCGGCTCGGCGCAGGGCCTGGACCACGCTGGCGGCCACGCCGACCGCGCCGCGCGAGGCAAAGGTCCCCGTTCCCTCAGGGCAGAGGTCGGTGTCGCCCTCGATCACGTCGACCTGCTCCGGGGGCAGACCGAGCTCGAGTTCGGCCAGCCGCCGGTAGGTCTCGGCGTGGCCCTGGCCGGCATCTGCGGCGCTCGTGTAGATCTCGAGCCGGCCCTCCGCGGTCACCCTGACCCGGGCCGCATCCGTGCCCGGGATCGCCATCACGCCCCGGCGCCGGTAGTCGGCCGACCCGGTACCGCTGTGCTCGTTGAAGAAGCCGATCCCGAGGCCGATCAGCCGGCCCCGGCCGCGCTCCTCAGCCTGCCACCGCTTCAGATCCGGGTAGCCGCTTGCGCTTTCCAGGCGTCCCAGGAGCTCCAGGTAGTCGCCCGAATCCAGCTGCCGGCCGCCCGCCGTGACGGTCGGCAGCTCGCGGATGACGTTCCGGCGCCGCATCTCCAGGGGATCCAGGCCCAGCTCAAGCGCCAGCACATCGACCATTCGCTCGGTCGCAAAGACGCCGGCGTTCATGCCCACGCCGCGGTGTGCGCCGACCGGGCAGCGGCTGCTGGCGTAGCCACGCGTGCGATGGCGGATCGCCTCCACGGCGTAGGCGCCGAACAGGGTGAAGGCGGCGGTCGCCGGCTCCAGCGAGGCCGAGAAGGGCCATGAAGAGTAGGCGCCGACATCGGCATCGACCTCGGCATCGATCCCGAGGATCCGGCCATCGGACGTGATCCCGGCGCGGAGTCTGACGCGCGTGTCATGCGCGTGATAGCTGGCGATCAGGTTCTCGCGGCGGTCCTCGATCCAGCGCACCGGCCGGCCCAGCCGGCGCGCGAGCGCGGCGACCGCGATCTCCTCGGCGCTGACCTGCGCCTTCAGACCGAACCCGCCCCCGACGTGCGGGACCAGCACCCTGACCGCGCGCTCCTCGCAGCCGATGGCGGCGGCGATGCCGCGCCGGACGAGGTGCGGGATCTGCGTCGAAGTCCAAACGGTGGTGATTCCGGTACTCGAATCGTGATCGGCGACGACGCCTCGGCACTCGAGCGGAAGCGCCGACTGGCGCGTCGCCTTGAAGCTGCGCTCGATGACGTGGTGAGCGCGCGCCATCGCCTCCTCGACCCCGCCCGAGTCAAAGGCGCTCGTGAACAGCACGCCGTCTGGCGCTGCCTCGTGCAGAGGCGTGCCGGCGGGCAGGTCCTCGTATTCGACCGCGACCTGGTCCGCGGCATCCTCGGCCAGGTAGCGGTCCTCAGCCCACACCACGGCCAGCGGTTCTCCGACGTAGCGGACTGTGTCGACGGCCAGCGGGTGCCATGGGATGGGGGCCAATCCGCGGCCCTCGAGGGTCAGCGGGTTCAGGCCCAGGTCGCGACCGCTCACGCCGCTCTCGATGCCGAGCTCGATCCCTCCGATCCGGGCGTGCGCCACCAGGGAACGGACAAAGCAGGCCTCGATAGCGCCCTCGGGAGCCAGGTCGGCGATGTAGGTGCCGCGGCCCCGGACCAGGTTCCGGCGGTGGCCAGGCCCTAGCCCTGGCATTCCAGGATCGCGTCCAGGATTGACTGGTAGCCGGTGCAGCGGCAGAGGTTGCCAGAGAGCAGCTCGGTCAGCTCCTCGCGCGTGTAGCGGCGGCCCGAGGCGAGCAGCTCTTCGGCCGAGGCCAGAAAGCCGGGCGTGCAGAACCCGCACTGGAACGCTCGATGCTTGAGAAAGGCGTCCTGCAGCGCCGAGAGGTGACCCTCCCGGCCGAAGCCCTCGACGGTCCGCAGCTCCAGACCGTCCGCCTGGACCGCCAGCATCAGGCACGACCGGACGGCCTCGCCTTCGATGAGGATGGTGCAGGCGCCGCAGACCCCCTGCTCGCAGCCGAGGTGCGTCCCTGTCAATCGGAGCCGGTCGCGCAGGAGATCGGCCAGCGTCATCCGCGCGGCGACCTCGCCTGTCCACTCCCGGTCATTGATCGAGAAGCCGATCTTCACGCGCTTCCCTGCCCGGCCTGGGCCACGACCCGCCTCACGAGAGCGGCCCCCACGCGCCGCCGGTAAGCCGCGGGGGCATGGATGTCGCTCACCGCCTCGATCTCAGCGGCGGCCGCTTCCTCGATCGTGCTCGGATCGGCCGCTTCGGAAAGCAGCCTCTCGACGCCCGCCAGACGCTGCGGGCGCGACCCCGTGCCGAAGACTGCCACGGCGCCGCCCTGGCAGGCGGCCCCCGCCAGCGCAAAGGCGCCCGAGGTGCGTGCGACCTCCGCGAAACCGAAGCCGCCTCGTGGGGCCGGCAGCACCACTTCGGTCAGCAGCTCGTCTGGAGCCAGCGCCGTCATCAGGGGTCCCCGGCAGAACTCGGTCGCCGGTATGGCGCGGCGACCGCGGATCGAAGTCGCGATCAGGAGAGCGTCGAGGGCCAGCGCCAGGGCGGGCCATTCCGCCGCCGGGTCCATGTGGGCGAGCGAGCCGCCGACCGTGCCCCGATTGCGGATCTGGAAATGACCGATATGGGGGACAGCGGCGGCCACCAGCCCCGGCGTCCGCTGATCGTGCTCGACGTCGCGCTGGCGGACCATAGCGCCGATCCGGAGCTGGCCGTCCGCGAGGGTGATGTGCCGCAGCTCTTGCACGCGCTGGAGATCGACAAGGTGGGCGGGGTTTGAGAGCCGCATCGCGAGCAGTGGAACCAGGCTCTGTCCACCCGCCAGAGGCTTGGCCTCATCGCCGTGCTCGGCCATCAGCGCGAGAGCCTGGTCGAGCGATTCCGGCCGGTGATACTCCAGGGCAGGCGGCTTCAACGGTCGGGATTGATGTGTGTACGAGGTGACGTCCGCCGATCGTACGTCACGGCCTACGGCTGGATGGCCTAGGGTCAACGCGTGTCCATCCTTCTGACCTCCGCGCTGCTCCCCAGCCGGATTCAGATGGCGTTCACGCTCGGATACCACGTCCTGCTTGTTCCGCTCGGCGTTGCACTGCCCACACTCACGCTCCTCATGGAGGCGATCGGACTGCTCCGGCGTGATGAGACTGCCTTCAAGCTGGCGCGGCGCTGGTCGGTGGTGATGGCGGTGCAGTTTGCGGTCGGCGCGGTCACCGGGACGATCCTCTCCTTCGAGTTCGGGATTCTGTGGCCTCGGATGCTCGGCCGCTTTGGCTCCGCCTTCGGTCTCGGCTTCGCGATCGAGGGCTGGGCGTTCTTCCTGGAAGCGGTTTTCATCGGTATCTACCTCTACGGGTGGAACCGGCTGCCGCGCCGGATTCACTTCCTGCTTGGGCTGGTGCTGCCCCCGGCCGGCCTGCTCGGGGCCTTCGGCGTGCTGGCTGCGAATGCCTGGATGAACACGCCGGGTGGCGTCACCATCCGCGAGGGCAGGGTCACCGACGTCGACGTGCTGGGCGCGCTCCTCACCAGGGCCATGGGCTACGAGTTCTGGCATTTCGTGATCGCCATCTACCTGACGGCCGGCTTCGTCGTCGCGTCCATCTATGCCGTGGCCTGGTTACGAGGACGGCGCGACCACTATCAGCGGCTGGGCTTCGCGGTGCCCTTCACGGTGGCGGCCGCGCTGACGCCGGTCGAAGTGCTGGTGGGCGACCTCTCCGCAAGGGCGCTGGTGACCGACCAGCCCGCCAAGTTTGCGGCGATGGAGATCACCTGGCAGACGCGGGACCACAACCCCGAGGTCCTGGGCGGGCTGATCGACCACCTGGGAAGGATCCATCTCGGTCTCTCGATCCCCTGGGCCGACTCGCTGCTCGTCGGCTACTCGCCGAACGCGGTGGTGCGCGGGCTGTCGACCTTCCCCGAGGATGCCCGACCCGCGATCACCGAGGCCAACCTGACCCACCTTGCCTTCGATCTCATGGTCATGCTCGGCAGCGCGGCTGTGCTCCTGGCAGCCTGGTATTTCTGGGAGCTCTTGCGGCGCCGCGACCTGCCGCAGTCCAGGTGGTTCTACAGGGCGGCGGCGCTGGCTGGGGTGGGGGCCTATGTCAGCGTCGAAGCCGGCTGGATGACGACCGAGATCGGTCGGCAGCCGTGGATCGTCTACGGGGTCATGCGGGTTTCGGATGCGGTGACCACGGCGCCCGGGGAGTTCGTGTGGACCATGCTGGCGGCGCTGATCGTGATCTACGCCCTGATCGCCTTCTTTTTCGTCAGCCTGCTCCTCAAGCTGACCGCCCGGTGGCGCCGGGCGGACGCGGCCGGGGACGAGGAATCGCCGGAGCGGGGCGCGCCCTACGGTCCCCGAGCCGGTGTGCTGTTGGGCGGCCGCCGAGGAACTGGTCGGTGATAGGGACGCTTCAGGAACTGGCGGCAGCTGCGCTGCTCCTGGCCGTCACCGCCTACAGCACGGCCGGTGGCGTCGACTTCGGAGCCGGCATCTGGGACCTCTTCGCCGGTGCTGGCGAGCGAGCGCACGAGGCGCGCGAGCTGATCGACCACGCGATGGCCCCGGTCTGGGAGGTCAACAACGTCTGGCTGGTGCTCGGCATCGTGGTCTGCTGGACCGGCTTTCCTCAACTCTTCGAATCGGCCTTCGTGAGCCTCTATCCGCTCTACAGCCTGGCGCTGCTCGGGCTGATTCTCCGCGGCGCCTTCTTCGCGTTCCGACACATCAGCGAGGAGCCGAGGCAGCGGCGATTCTCCGACTACGTATTTGGCGCGTCATCCCTCATAACGCCGTTCTTCTTTGCCGCCAGCCTGGGCGCGATTGCGTCCGGCAGTGTGCGCCTCGCCGGTCCGGCTGAGTCGGTCGCGGCCACCTGCTTCAGCCCGATGTCGATCTCCTTCGGCCTCGTATCGCTGGCGGCGACCGCCCTCAGCGGCGCCACCTTCCTGGTCGGCGACGCCCAGCGGGAGGACCGGCCGGAGCTGGTGGACTACTTCCGCAGGCGAGGGGTTGCGGCTGCGATCGCGCTGATCGCGACGGGAACGCTGGCTCTGGGCGTGATGCAGGCACAGGCGCCGGCGCTTGTCAGGGCAATGCTGGGGTGGCCGGCCGTACTGCTGGTCGCCCTGACCATGGTGCTCACCCCCACTGTGGGCTTTCTGCTCTGGCGTGGCATCCTCGCCTGGTACCGGTCGCTGGCGGCGGCGGCGGTCGGCGCCCTGGTGCTGGCCTGGGGCGTGGCCCAGTCGCCGAATCTGCTGCCCGGTCAGCTGACGATCGCGCAGGCCGCCGCCCCCGCCCCGACCCTTGTTCTGCTGGTGGTTGCGGCGCTCGTCGTCGTCCTGATCATCGGCCCCTCGATGGGCCTGCTCTATTACCTGGATCAGCGAGGCGCGCTGGAGTCACCGGACGCCGGGTGAGGAGATTCCGGCTTCCGGGGTGACAGCTGCCGGAACAGACCCGGTGAGGACAAAGCCGGCGGCTTCCGCGACCGGGCGTGCGGCTCAACGGCGGATGACGCACCTACGCCGCTCCTACAACCGGCGTACGTGTGCAAGCTCCGTTTCGAGCGTTCCAATCCGAGCTCGTGTCTCGGCCAGCTCGCGGAGAGTCCCCTGGTGACGTTCGTTTGATTGCACCAGCTTCCAGATAAGGAAGCCGGTGAGGGCGACGAAACCGACGATGAAGAGGATCGGAATCAGGAGCGAGGCGACCATCACGGGGACGATCTCAGGCGGTGGCGCCATTGGCGTTGGACAGACGTTCATAGCTCGAGCGTAGTTCCGCCGGCTCGCTTCAGGGCTACTGTGTTGCGATGGCCGCGCGCCGACGGGAGGATGTCGCCCGTCTCGTTGCGGCAGCTCGGACGCCTGAGACGCTCGAGCGTGCCGCGGTCGCAACGGAAGCCTCTGATGAGCACCAGGAGCTGATCGCAGAGGCGCTCATCGACCGGTATGTACGCCTGAGCGCGGCAGGGCCGAAGCGCGATCCCGGCGCCCTTCTCAGAACCAAGATC
>CAYLIP010000024.1:0-11069 GCA_964383855.1 uncultured Actinomycetes bacterium
CGAGGCGGCCGGGAAAGCGCTGCCCACCCGGCTCACGGTTCATGTTTAGTGTGCTGTACTGCGCGTTTCGTCCAGAAGGAGGGTCAGCCGGTGAAGAGGAAGCTGGTGCGGCTCCTGCAGCGCAGGGTGATCAATCCGATCGTTCGCCGCGCGGCGGGCGGTGCGCACTCGCGATATGCGCTGCTCGAGACGGTGGGCCGAAAGTCCGGGAGTCCCCGGGTGACCCCGGTCGCAAACGGACTGTCAGGGGACACGTTCTGGATCGTCGCCGAGCACGGGCGCGGGGCGGGTTACGTCCGCAACCTGGAGTCGCAGCCGAAGGTGAGGGTGAAGGTCGGCGGGCGCTGGCACAGCGGAACGGCCCACGTGCTCGCCGACGACGACACCCAGGCGCGATTGCTGGCGATCGACCCGCGGACAGCGCGCGAGATCCGGTTGATGGGGACGCGGCTTCTGACGGTCCGCATCGACCTTGACCCTGAGGGTGGCGAAGGGGAGGCGCATGATCTTCAGCGAGACCCGTGACCTCAGGCTTGTCACGCTGCGTCGCGGCGGCTCACTCGTCGATTCCGATCATCGCCTGCTGGCCCTGTGGGCGGCCGACTGCGCGGAGCACGTGCTGCACTTCTTCGAGGAGGCGCAGCCCGGAGATGACCGTCCGAGGCACGCGATCGAAATGGCTCGAGCGTGGGCCCGGGGCGAGATCACGAAGAGTGAAGCCGCCTCAACGGGGCGTCCCCGGCGGCCATTGTGGTGGGAGCCCCGGGCGGCGGCCGGTCACGCCAACGCAGCCGCCCGCGATCTTCGCGGCGCGGCCAGGGAAGCGGCTCACGCGGCTGGGCAGGCCGGAGGGGTGCCCCATGTGGCCGCTCACGAGCTTGGCGCGGCGGCCTACGCGATCAGGGCCGCGCGCGCGGCGGCAGGGACTGGTGAGCGCGAGCAGGCGGGCCGCCAGGAGTGCCTCTGGCAGCGGGCGCAGCTGCCCCGCCAGATTCGCGACCTCGTGCTCGACGACCAGAGGCTGCGCAACAAGTACTGCTGGTCCGTCTTCGACTGCTGACCTGCACCAGCCGGCGGGGACACCCCGCACAACCGGAGGGGCGCAGAGCGCACTCCGCACTCGGAAAACCCTGGCCGTCTACGTGTCCGGCGCCGCGCCCTCCAGCACCAGCGCGGCCGCGCGGTCCGGCGACCAGTTCGCGCCCGACCGCCAGGCGGCGGCGTAGCGCGCATCCCCGAGGGTCTCGCGCGCCCGCGCCAGCCACTGCTGTCGACGCCGCCGAGCGGCCCCCCATTCGGGATCACCGATGCGACTGCGCAAGCTTTGCGCAAGCGAGGCAACCCGAACCGAATGCTCGAAATCAGCCTCGGCGTACGCCAGCTCGGCAAAGCCTTCCAGGACCCAGTGGATGTCCACCAGCTGACCGGTGTCGAGCAGCAGCTCGAGCGCCTCGGAGTGCAACCGGCGCGCCTCCTGAGGCCGGCCCTGGCGAAGCGCGACATACCCGAGCGTCGACAGCACCAGCGCCACGTGTCGCGGAAAACCGACGCTGCGAAACAGCGCGAGGCTCTCCTCGAGCTGCGTCCGCGCGCGGGGGAGGTCTCCATCGACCTCGAGCGAGCTCAGGCCGAGATGGTGCAGAGTCAGGGCCATCCCGTACGCGTTCCCGGCCTCGCGTGCCAGCCGGAGAGAAGCGCCGAAATATCGCTCGGCGCCGTCGTCGTCCTCCTGCATGCGCGCCACGAAGCCGGTTCCGAACAGGGCGTGACTTAGCCCGGCGCGGTCGCCCACCTCCCGATAGGTGGCGATGCACTCCTCCATCAGCGCCCGCGCCGTCGCGTATTCAGCCTGGGCGCGAGCCAGCTGTCCGGCCCCCAGCAGCGCCTTGGCTCGCGCCGGCCGAGGCGGCGCCGGAGCAGCCCTCTCCAGCGCGGCCGACAGGTAACGACGGCCCTCGCCGACGTAGCCTCGCATGTACCAGAACATCCACAGCGGACCGGCGAGCCTGAGCGCTGCCTCGGCGTCGAACTGAAGCAGCCACTGGAGCGCCGCGCTCAGGTTGTCGTGCTCGTCCTCGAGCTGTGTGGCGGCAGCGGCCTGCCCTGGGCCCTCGAGCCGCGCGGCCGCGTCGAGACCGAGATCTGCGAAGTGCATCGCGTGCCGTCTACGGAGCGCGTGGGCCTCTTCCTCGACCGCCTCGAGCCGCTCGCGGGCATATTCTCGGACCGTTTCCAGGAGCGAGTACCGGGCCTCCCGCCCAGCCGGCTCGACGCGCTGCAACAGCGAGTTCCTCTGCAGCGAATCGACCGCATCGACCATGTTGAACGAGGGCTGATCGGGCGGCATGCAGACCTGGCGTACCGCGGCGAAGGTGCAGCCGCCGGCGAAAACCGAAAGCGCCCGGAGCAGGTTCTGAGCCTGCCCATCCAGCAGCTCGTAGCTCCAGTCGAGCGTGCTGCGCAGGCTGCGCTGGCGCGCCGGTGCGTCGAGGGGGCCGCCGGCGAGCAGGTCGAGCCGGTTGCCGAGCTGGGCGACGAGATCCGCCGGCGACAGGATTCGGGTCCGCGCCGCGGCGAGCTCGAGGGCGAGTGGCAGTCCTTCCAGGCGACGGCAGAGCTCGGCGACATCCGCGGCGTTGGCGGCGTCGACGGTGAAATGCCGATCGACGGTGCGCGCGCGATCGTGGAAGAGCTGCACCGCGGGGCTGCCCAGGACCTCCTCGGGGGAGTCGGCGTGGGGTAAAGGCAGCGGCTCCAACCGGAACTCCTGCTCCAGGGCGAGCCGCAGCGGCGCCCGGCTGGTGACGATCACCCTGACCCCGGGGCAACCCGCGACGACACGCGCCACCAGCTCGGCGGCTTGCGGCAGCAGATGCTCGAGGTTGTCGAGCGCGAGCAGCAGGCTGGCGCCTTGAAGGCGAGCCAGGATGGCGTCCGGCTCATTGCGACCGCTCGGCTCCACCGCGCCAAGTGCCCGAAGGATGGCCGGCGCCACCTCCTCGACGACTCCCACGCCGGCCAGGGGCACCCAGGCGACGCCGTCGACGAACTCGGGCCCGAGCGTCTCGGCGAGCTCGATGGAGAAACGGGTTTTGCCGACACCGCCGGGACCGGTGACCGTCAGCAGCCTGGTGCGTTCATTGAGAAGCTGGAGGGCCTCGGCGAGCTCGCCTTCGCGCCCGACGATGTCGCCGTGGGGAGGTGGGGACGCGGGCGCCAGCCCGAGGTTTGCGCGGTGCGCTTTCGCCGCATCCGTGAGCTCGGCCGCCTGGCGATCGCTCAGCTTGAGGGCCGCGATCAGGCGCCGCACCGTGTCCGGGTAGGGCGAGCGAGTTGCGTGCTCGAGATAGCGCAGGCCACGCGGGCTGAGCTCAGCCCGTTCGGCGAGCTCCTCCTGGGTCAGCCGCGCCGCCATTCGGTGCCGGCGCAGCAGCTCGCCAAAGGTTGCTTTCGTGGCTGCGGGGGTCGAATTCTCCACTGGCGTCTGAGGCGAGGCGACAGCATAGCGAGCCGCCGCACGCGCAGAGTGCCGGCACTGTTCCCCTCGCCGTTCCTGGCGCCAGGGTCAGGTCGGCCATACCTTCGGACCACGGGCGCCGAGCCCGAATTCAACTCTCGATCGGAGGTGTGTGATGGCGACCGCATACGTGGTGGAGATACCCGGGGTCACGCAGGAGCAGTACGAAACCGTCACCCGGAAGGTGAACGAGGCAGGCTCGCCGGCGGGCTGCGTCTTCCACGGCGGCGGACCGTTCGAGGGCGGTGTGCGGCTTCTCGAAGTGTGGGAGTCGCCGGAGGCAGCGGAGGCGTTCTACTCGTCGCGGCTGCTTCAGGACGCGACGGCGGCCGCCGGCAGTGCAGCCGCCGTGCAGCCGAAGGTGGTCATGACGTGGCCGGTGCGGGGCATCGATGACGGTACCGGCTGGCGTTCCATCGGCTGATCGGAGATCGGGCGGCAGGGCGACTTTCGCCCCGCCGCCCTCTGCAGGCGCAGGCGTCGACGGCCCTGCCCGCGCCGCCGGTCACCCCGCAGGGTGGCTGCGGCGATGGTGCTCCCTGAGCACGTCGCTTCCAAAATCGGCGACCGGGTCGCGCCAGACGGAGTGCGCGTGGTTGCCGTCGCGCTGCGCGTTGTCGTACTCGATCAGGAGCCTCGGCCCCTGGAGCCGGTAGTAGTGGCGGTCGCCCCGGGCCGAGCCGCCCGCCCACGCGAACGCCACCGCCTCGATGCCGCCGTCACGGAAGCGGTCCATCTCCAGCGCGCCCAGCTCGTCGGGCAGGCGCGAGACATGGGCCTCGACCAGCCTTCGGAGCAGCTCGCGCTGGCCGGCGCCGATCTCCGCGCCGGTGATGCCCTTGGGCTGCTCCGTGTAGCGGAGAGCCTCCAGGTGCTGCTCGGTGATCTGCAGGCTCTGCTCGACGCGCCGCTGCATGGAATCGACCAGGTCGCCGAGCTCGCCCTCGAAGCGCCCTCGCCAGATCTCGCGCAGTGGCAGCGGCCGCTCGCCGCCCGAGAGTTCGGAGCGGTTGGCGGTGACCAGGTCGAAGGGCGCCACCGGCGAGATCAGCGCCCTCCGCCGCTCCTCGCCGTCGAGGGCCTCGAACAGCTCCCGCGCGAGGTCCTCGGTCGGGCCCAGGGGCCGCAGCTCGCCGCCTCCGAGCAGGGGAGAGGCGGCCGGATCGGCCCCCAGGAAGAGCGGCGTGCTGGCCCGCACCTCGCCGTCGACGACGAGGTGGTTGACGGAGACGTGATGGCCGCCAAAGCGCCACGACCACCCGCCGCCGGCGGCCGGTTCACCGAAGACGCGGAGGTAATAGAGGCCCGGGTCGCGGCCGCGCTCGCGGTCCCAGCCGATCGCCCAGCCCTCCAGCTCATCGAGCACGTTCTCGAGGCCGACGATCGTGCAGGCCGTCACGTAGGCGGGTCGCGAGAGCCCGCGCGCGAGAAGGCGGAAGGCCAGCTGCTGCTGGTGGGGGCGCATCTGGTTGAGCGGCAGCCCGCCGTGGTCGGTCGGCGTGTAGAACCAGCGGCGGCGCTCGCCGTCGGACGGGAAGGGCCACTGCGCGAGGCGGCGCTGCTCGGGGTCGAGGCTCTCCAGGAAATCGCCGGCGGCCTCGGCCATGCCGTCGGCGGCCCGGGCTCGCGCGCTGGACGAAGAAGCTTCCGATCCCCCGACCACCGAGCCATTATGTGAGAGCGAATGCTGAAGGTGGCAGTCGTCGGGGGCTCCATCGGCGGCCTGACCGCCGCGCTCAAGCTGCGTGACCGCGGCTGCGATGTCCACGTCTTCGAGCGCTCCGCGGCCGACCTCCAGGCGCGCGGCGCCGGCATCCTCGCCCACCCGATGACGCTGCGCTACTTCGCCGAGAACCACGTGCTCGACCTGGCCGAGATTACGGTCGTCTCGCGCCGCCACATCTATGTCGACGGCCGCGGCCGGGTCGTCCACGAGGAGCGGATTCCCTACCGCTTCGCGGCCTGGAACACGCTCTACCGATCGCTCCGCGGCTGCCTGGAACCCGACCGCTACCACCTCGGCCAGTTGATGACCGCAGTCGAGCAGGACGCCGGCGGCGTGCGGGTCTGGTTCGCGTCCGGCCATCTCGAGGAGTGCGACCTCCTGGTCTGCGCCGACGGCATCTCGTCGACCGGCCGCAACCTGCTCCTGCCGGAGGTGCGGCCGGTCTACGCGGGCTACGTCGCCTGGCGGGGAACGGTGCCCGAGACGGAGCTCACCGCAGCCACCCGGTCGGAGCTGGACGGGAGCATCATCTATCACCTTCTCGACCACGGCCACGTGATCGCCTACCCGATCCCGTCGCTGGACGGATCCACCGCGCCCGGACACCGGCTGGTCAACCTGGTCTGGTACCGCAACGTGCCCGCCGGCCCGGCGCTGGCCGATCTCCTCACCGGCCGCGACGGCCAGGTGCACGAGATCTCGATGCCGCCCGGCGCGGTGGGCGATCAGCACCTGGAAGAGCTGCGGGAGGCGGCTCTCGACCTGCCGCCGGTCCATCGCGAGGTGGTGCGAGCCTGCGCGGCTCCCTTCATCCAGGCCATGGTCGATGTCGAGGTGCCCCGCATGGCATTCGGCCGCGTTTGCCTTATTGGAGACGCCGCCTTCACCACCCGGCCGCATGCCGGGGCCGGCACCGCCAAGGCCTGCGCCGACGGCTGGGCGCTGGCGGAGGCGGTCGTCGCCACCGCCGGCGACGCCGTCCGCGCACTCCAGCTCTGGGAGCCCGAGCAGCTCGAGCTCGGCCGGGGGCTGGTGCACCGCAACCGGGTGGCAGGCGACCGCTCCCAGTTCGGAGGGAACTGGGACCCCGGTGATCCAGCACTCAGGTACGGCCTCTGGGCGCCGGGCGATGCCGGCGTCGCGGCCGGGGGGAGGGCCCCCGCCGAAGCGCCCGCGTGGAACCGGTCGCGCACGACGTGATCGGGCAGCCGCTCCGGCGCCGCGAGGACGCCCCGCTGATCGCCGGGCAGGGCCGCTACGCCGCCGACTTCACGCCCCCCGGGACCGTCCACCTCGCCTTCCGGCGAGCCGGCGTCCCCTATGGCAGCGGGCTGCGGGTCGACGCCGCCCCAGCGCTGGGACAGCCGGGCGTGGTGGGGGCCTGGAAGGCGGGCGAGCTGGGGCTGGCCGATGAGTTCATGCCCGGCGCCGGGGAACAGTCGTCCCCGCGCCCGGTGCTCGCGCTCGACAGTGTCGGGTTCGAGGGAGAGGCGGTCGCGGTGGTCGCCGCCGAGTCGGCCTACGCGGCCGCCGACGCGGTCGACCTGATCGAGGTCGAGATCGGCTCGGATGAGGGCCGGCCCGCCTTCAGCGTCGACACCGTGCACGGCTTCGGCGACGCCGAGGCCGCGTTCGCCGGGGCGCCCGTCACCGTCGCCGGTGACCTCGCCATGGCCCGGATCGCGGGCGGGGCGATCGAGCCTCGCGCCTGCCTGGCGATCTGGGATCCCGCCTCCGAGCGGCTCGAGATCCGCGCCACGGTCGGCTGGGTCCATGGCCTTCGCGACGCCGTCGCCCAGTGCCTTGGACTGGAGCCGGACCGGGTGGTCGCGCTCACCGAGGACGTCGGCGGCAGCTACGGAGCCAAGAATCAGCCCTACCCCGAGTACATCGCCGCCGCCGCGCTGGCGCGCCTGCTCGGGCGGCCGGTCCGGTGGGTGGCGGGCCGCAGCGAGGACGGGCAGACGACCGCGCTCGCCCATGGGGCGAGGCTTCATCTCGAGCTGGCGGCGGAGCCGGACGGGCGGCTGCGCGGACTGCGGGGCCGAATCGACTGGCCGGCCGGCGCCTACGCCACGCGCGGCACGTTGATGAGCTATGCCTACGCCACGCACATGGTGTCCGCCTACCGCCTGCCGGCAATGCAGGTGGCGATCAGCGCGCAGGGCCACCCGAGCCAGCCCTCCAGCTTTATCCGGGGCGGCGGGCGCCCGGTCGGCAACTACGGGACCGAGCGGATGATGGACCGCCTGGCCCGCCAGCTCGGCCTCGACCCGGTCGAGCTGCGGCGCCGCAACCTGGTGCCCCCGGAGGCGATGCCCTACGCGGCCGGGCCGCCCGGGCAGGTCTACGACGGCGGCGACTACGGCCGCCTGCTCGACCTCGCCACCGAGCGCGCGGGCTACGCCGAGGTGCGGCGCCGGCAGGCGGCGGGGGAGACGGTCGGCGTCGGCGTCGCGCTCTGCGTCGAGTCGACCGGCATCGGTGCGCCGGAGCCGTCGCGCGTGGTCGTCGGCGCCGACGGCCGCGCCCACGTCTACGTCGGGAGCACGCCCCAGGGCCAGGGCCACCAGACCTTCCTGGCCCAGATCGCGGCCGACCGGCTGGGCTGGCCGGTGGAGGCCATCGAGGTCCACGTGGGGGACAGCCGCAACGTCCCATTCTCCCACGTCACCGCCGGCAGCCGGAGCGCGCTCGAGATCGGCAACTCGGTCGCCATCTCGGCCGCCGACGCCCGCCGGAAGCTGCTGGAGCGGGCCGCCGACGCGCTCGAGGCGGCGCCCGAAGACCTGACCGCCGGCCCCCAGGGCGTCTCCGTTCGCGGCGCTCCGGGCCGGGCGGTCGGACTCGACCAAGTGCTCGACGGCGAGGTGGTGGGCGCCGGCACCTGGAACTCCAACGGGGCGCCGGCCTGGGCCTCGAGCTGCCACGTGGCCGTCGTCGAGGTCGACCTCGAGACCGGGTCGGTGGCGATGCTCCGGTACGTGATCGCGCACGACTCCGGGCGCGCCATCAACCCGCTGCTGCTGGAGGGGCAGCTGCATGGCGGCTACGCCCACGGCCTCGGTTACGCGCTCTTCGAAGAGGCCATCCACAGCGAGGACGGGCGTCACCTCTCGGCGTCCTTCCTCGACTACACCATCCCCAGCCCGCCCGACCTGGCGGTCGAGCCCGAGCTGATTCACACCGAGACTCCGAGCAGCCATAATCCCGAGGGCTTCCGAGGCGTGGGCGAGGCGGGGACGATCGCGGTCCCGGCGGCGGTCGCCAACGCGATCGAGGACGCGGTCCGGGCGGCGGGCTGCGAGGTGACCGTCGACGAGGTGCCGGTCACCTCGCTGCGGCTCTGGGAAGCGCTGCGGCACGCCCGCCAGGCGCGACGGGAGACCTGAGAGACCTCCGCCTCAGGTCTCCTCCCCGCTCGGCGGGGAGGTGCCCCGGCGAAGCCGGGGCGGAGGGGCGCAGTGGGCCGGGAGACCCCTCCGGAGCTCGCCTAGCTGCGGACGATGGCCGCCACCGGGCCGCCGCCCGGCGGTCCCTGGTGCATGGCCGCCACGGAGACGAAGACGGCCGGGTCTCCGACCGCGGCGGCGACCACCGCGCCCACGGCCGCCTTGGCATGCCGGTGGTGGTGCACATCAGAGTCGTCGAGCATCACCTGCCGCCGGCCCCGGAGCCGGCCGGTCGGATCCGCCTCGCACTTCGCGAAGACGTTGACCACGCGGTCGTGGACCTCGTCCGCGGTCGGGCACTCGGAGAGCTGAAGGCCGGCCGCCTCGATCGCGCGGTAGACGGCGGCCTGGTCGAGCGCGTCGCGCATCACTGAGTGCCCGATCCGGTAGCGGCCGCCAGGGCCCGCGTTGCCGAGCACGACCACCTGCGCGCGGTCGAGCTCGACCCCGCTGGAGCAGGAGGCGACCGAGCTCCAGACGTCGAGGTCGCGGCCGATCATGCCGTCGCTGATCCGGTCCCGGGACACCTCGCCCAGGCCGGCTGCGACGCCGAGGGCGGCGGTGCCGTTGGAGAGGTCCATCGAGCCGTGCGGGTCGGGGAGGGCCGTGTCCTGTTGACGCGCGCGCGCCTCCCCGATGCTCTCCATCGTCAGCAGCGGCGTCTTGGTCTGCACCCAGTGCACGTCCTCGACGCGCTCGATGCCGGCGTCGCGCATGGCCGCGCGCACCGCGGCGGCCGTCTTGTCGACCATCGCCACCCGGCCGATGTCCTCGGGCAGGATCTCCTCCGAGAGCGCCACGCCCACGGTCAGGCCCTCGCGCGCGCCGTCGACCCGGCAGAAGACGCAGGCGTGAGGGCAGAGGATGCCGTCGGTTCCACCGGACCAGACCATGGGCACCGCCCGCACGCCGGCCTCGTCGCGCTTTCCGTACTGCCGGAGCACGTCGCGGAAGGCGCGGTCGGCGAGGATCCGCGTGAAGTCGTTGACGCCGCCGTTGCCCTCCGACTTCCCGATGACGGCGACCACCGTGTCGGGGTCGATCGCCCCGCTCCTGACCAGCTCCTCGAAGCCGGACGCGTCGGCCGGTCCGCCCCCGAACTCGACCTTGAACACGCTTGCCGGCATCCCGTTCAGGTTAACCGTCGCCACGCTCCGCCAACTGAGGCGCCGGCCGCACCGGCGGCCGGCTGACGCTTGTCCGATGATGGTTTGCTGCTGAAAGATCTCGTGCAGGGCGATGCAGGAGGCGTGACTGTGGGACTCAAGACGTTCGGCCTGATGGGAACGGACACCGAGCAGCGGGTCGACTTCGATCGCCTGCGCACGCAGCGGCTGGACCGGATCAAGAAGCTGCTCGGCGAGTCGGAGATGGGCGCGCTGGTCTGCTTCGACTTCACGAACATCCGCTACATCACGGCGACCACGATCGGGACCTGGGGCATCGACAAGCTCGTCCGCTGGTGCCTGCTGCCCCGAGGCGGGGAGCCGGTGATGTGGGACTTCGGGTCGGCCGCTCGCCACCACACCCTCTACTGCCCCTGGCTGGGCGAGCGCTCGCGGGCGGGCATGACCGGCTTTCGGGGGGCGATCGTGCCCGAGGCGGGCCGGCCGCAGGACGTGGCGCGGAAGATCAAGGCCGAGCTCGACGCCCTCGGGCTCTCGAAGGCGCCGGTCGGGCTCGACATCTGCGAGCCGCCCATCCTCTTCGCGCTCCAGGAGGCGGGTCTCCAGGTCGTCGACGGGCAGCAGCTGATGCAGCGGGCGCGCGTGATCAAGACCCAGGACGAGATCACGCTGCTCAACGAGGCCTGCATGATGGTCGACGCCGCCTACGAGGACCTCTACCGCTTCATGCGCCCCGGGGTCCGCGAAAACGACTGCGTGGCCCTGGTCGCCGGCAAGCTCTACGGCATGGGCTCCGAGCACGTGGAGGGCGTCAACGCCATCTCCGGTGAGCGCTGCAGCCCGCACCCGCACAACTTCACCGACCGCAACCTGCGGCCCGGCGACCCCGCCTACTTCGACGTCCTGCACAGCTTCAACGGCTACCGCACCTGCTACTACCGGACGCTGGCCGTCGGCAGCGCCTCCCCGGCCACCGTCGACGCTTACAAGCGCTGCCGCGACTACCTCGACCAGGCGATCGCCAGGGTCCGTCCGGGAGCGACCACGGCTGAGGTGGCCGAGGTCTTCCCCAAGGCGGAGGAGTTCGGGTTCGCCAACGAGGAGGACTGCTTCGCCCTCCAGCTCGGGCACGGGGTCGGGCTCTCGATCTGGGAGAAGCCGGTGATCAGCCGGCTGGTCTCGCTCGACCACCCGGAGGTGATCGAGGAGGGCATGGTCTTCGCCCTGGAGACGTTCTGGCCGGCCCG
>CAYLIP010000024.1:11169-24311 GCA_964383855.1 uncultured Actinomycetes bacterium
CGGAGGTGATCGAGGAGGGCATGGTCTTCGCCCTGGAGACGTTCTGGCCGGCCCGGGACGGCTGGTCGGCGGCGCGCATCGAGGAGCAGCTGGTGGTGACCCGCGACGGCTGCGAGGTGATCACCCGCTTCCCGGCCGAGCAGCTGCTGGTCTGCGGCGCCCCCTACTGGACGGTCGGCGGCCCGCTCCCGGAGACCCGCGAGCGCGAGTCGAACCTCAACGGCGACGGCGTGGCCGCGGTCGTCAACGGCGCTCGTGCCGCGGTGCCGGGGCCCACCGCCCCGCCCAGCGCGTGACTCCAGCCGTGGCTCCCCAGACCATCCGCCTGCTCGGCGAGCACCCGCCGGGCATGGCCCAGATCACAGCGCCCAAGGAGGCAACCCCATGAAGCTCGGAATCGGCCTGCCTCAGATGATGCCCTGGGGCCTCGACCGCCGCCTGTTCCTGGACTGGGCCCGGCTCGCCGACGAGGCCGGATTCCACGCGCTGGGAACGCTGGACCGGGCCAACTACGACTCCTGGGAGGTGCTCGCCTCGCTGGCCGCCGCGGCCGCGGTGACCGAGCGCGCCCGGCTGGTGACGAGCGTGCTCGTGCTCCCGATCCGCAACGAGGTCCAGGTGGCCAAGGAGGCGGCCGTCATCGACCGCATTTCCGGCGGGCGGCTGGACCTCGGGCTCGGCATCGGCAACCGCCCCGACGACTACGAGGCGCTGGGCGCCGACTGGGCGCGCCGGGGCCCGCGGCTGCGCCGGCAGGTGGCGAGGATGCGCGAGGTCTGGGCGGAGTCGCGCCGCTCGGACGCCGGCACGGGCATTCTGGGTCCGGCGCCGCTCCAGGAGCCCGGCATCCCGATCCTCCTCGGCGGCGGCGCCGAGCCGGCGGTCCGGCGGGCGATCGAGGTGGGGGACGGGTTCTTCTTCGCGGGCGCGACGCCCGCCCCGGCGGTCGCCGAGCAGCTTCCAAAGCTTCGCGAGCAGGCGGCCGCGGCCGGCAAGCCGGGTTTCCTCTTCTACAAGATCCAGTACTGCGCGGTGGGCGACCCTGAGGCGGTCCTGAAGGAGGCGGCGCATGACCTGCTCCGCTACTACCGAAACCCGAACATGCCCTTCGACAGGATCGTCGTCCGCGGCGGGACCGAGGTGCTCCGCGAGAACGCTCGCCAGCTGGCCGCAACGGGCCTCGATGTGCTCATCTACCTGCCCGCCGTCCTCGACATCAGGCAGGTGGAGCGGATCGCGGAGGACGTCCTCCCAGACTACCGGTGAGCCAGGATGTAGCCCGCCTCCTCGAGCGTGGCCACCCCGAGGTAGCCGCCCACGACCTCAACCTCGGAGTCGGGATCCAGGTTGCGCAGCCAGTGCACGGTCCCGCGGGGCACGAAATCGATGGTTCCCGGACCAACCTCGTGCTCCTCGTCCCCGGCGCCGATTGCGGCCTGGCCGCGGACGATGTAGAAGAACTCGTGCGCATTGGGATGCACGTGCGCCCGGTGCTGGGCGCCCGGGCGGAAGATGGCGCGGAAGAGGGCGACGCCACCGCGGCGCGCCACCTCGGGTGGCAGCGGGAAGCGGATGTCCATGCCCACCCAGCCCTGGTCGGCGCTGACGCGCCGTGGCTCGACCTCGGAGATCCTGGTCATGAAGTGGTTGGCGTTGCTGATCATGGCCAGCCATTCTGCCGCGCGCAACGTCGTTCTGGACATCGGAATGTTTTGGGTGGAGACTGTCGCGGGCGGGACCGCTTCCGCCACGTCCCCGCCGACGAAATAACACGGAGGCGAAACAACAGGGAGGATTGACGAGTGCCAAGAAGCAGGTTCCGAGCGCCGTGGTCGCTCGCGGTCGCTGCCACGCTGCTGGTGGCGGCGTGCGGGGGCGGCTCTGCAGGGGGTGGTTCCAACAACGCGCCGATCAAGGTGGGCTACCTGGTCCCGCTGTCAGGAAACTTCGCCTCCAACGGCAAGAGCGAGCAGAACGGCTTCAACCTGGGGCTGAAGGACTTCGGCGACACGGTCAACGGCCACAAGATCGGAGTCACCTACCTCGACACCCAGGCCGACCCCAACATCGCCCTCTCGTCCGCGCGGCAGCTGATCGACAACCAGGGCATCGACATGCTCGAGGGGCCGCTGGCCGCCAACGAGATCGCCGCGGTCGCCGCGTACGCCGGCCCCAAGGGCATCCCCACCGACGACCTCTCGATGTGCGCCGGAATCCAGCTCGACTACTACACCAAGTTCGGAAACGGCTACTCCTCGGGGTGGTCCTGCGACCAGCCCGCGATCATGGCCGCCGACTACGCCTACAACACGCTCCACTGGCGGAACGTGGTCACGATCGGGCAGGACTTCGCCTTCGGGTGGCTGGTCGTGGGCGGCTTCGCCGACGCCTTCAAGCAGCTCGGAGGCCACGTCACCCAGATGCTCTGGGCGCCCAACACCACCACCGACTTCAGTCCCTACGTCTCCCAGATCAAGACGCAGGGCATCGACGGCATGTACGCCGAGGTCTCCGGCGGCGTGGCCGTGCGCTTCACCCAGGCCTACAACCAGTTCGGCCTCAAGGCCAAGCTGCCCCTGCTCGGCATCACCCAGATGACGGACTACTCGGCGCTGCCGGCAGAGGACCCGGCCGCGGTGACCGGGCTTCTGACCGGGGCCCAGTACTGCGACGGCAACCCCTCAGCTGAGAACCAGAAGTTCGCCAACGAGTACAAGGCGGCCTATGGCACCTACCCGAGCTACTACTCGGACGCCGGCTACGCCAAGGCGCGGCTGCTCGTCGAGGCGCTGAAGAAGGTGAGCAACCCGTCCGACCACAAGGCGCTGGCCAAGGCGCTCAAGTCGACGCCGATCCAGGCCGCCCGCGGCCCCGTCAAGCTGAGCGGCGCGCCCGCCTTCTCGCCCATCCAGAACATCTACATCTGCCAGGTCAAGTCTGTGAACGGCGAGCTCCGCAACGTGCCGATCAAGACCTACAGCAACGTCAATCCCTGGGGCTTCCTGGACGAGAAGAAGTGGGAGGCCAGCTTCCGGAAGTACAGCTCCGAGCGCCCGACGCCGACCTAGACCGAACCTGCCAGGAGGCGCCGCCCCACCGGGGGGCGCCTCCTTACCTCTGCCGCCCGAAACCGGCTACTCCCAGAGCGCGACGATCCGGACCGGCGAGCCGCTGAGCCCGACGAAGCGCAGGGGCAGCATCACCACCCAGAAGCCGGCGTGGAGCGGAATGCGCTCGATGTTGTTCACGACCTCGGTGTGGTTGACGAGGTACTCGGCGTGCACCCGGTGGTTGGGGTAGGTGATGTCGGCCGGGTTGTCGGTGGAAACCGCGTCCGTCATGACATTGACCACGCCCTGGTCGAGGATCCAGCGAGAGGCCTCCTCGTCCAGGCCCGGGTACTGCGTGTTGAAGGTCATGGCGTCGTCCCAGTTGCGGGCCGCCCCGGTGTAGTAGAGGAGGGTCCCGCCCTCGGGCAGGCGGTCGATGCCGGCCGCCTCCATCGCCCGCTTCACCATGTCGAGCCCGATGTGCGTGCGCGCCGGGGCCGCCGAGAGGTCGAGCCAGGCGCCCTCGGTGAAGCAGCTCTCGAGCGGGAAGGTCTCGATCGAGAGGTCCTGGCGCTCGGCGTTGAGGTGCGAGATCGCGTCAAGGTGGGTGGAGACGTGGTCGCACATGACCATGCCCTTGACCGTGTAGCTGAAGGGGCTGTCGCCGAGCCGCAGCTTCGACTCGGCGTGCGTCAGGTGGTCCCAGAACGCGATCTTGGCGTGCCCCGGGTAGATCGGGATGTCGGGTGAGATTTCGCGGCTGAGGTCGAGCGCCTGGAACCGCCGTCCGAGAAAGGAGATCTCGGTCTGCTCGCGGTAGGTCTTCGCCGCCCTGCTCACGCTCATCGGCTCATACTCCTCAGCGTATATGGGGCCACTTGAGGCACCCCTTTCCCTGAAGTCACAATATCCATAGCGCGTCCGGCAGGGCTCCCGGTGACGGAGGAGGTTAGATGCTGCGAAGGTTGCAGGCGACTGCGTTGATCGCCGCCGCGACACTGGTCGCGGGCTGCGGCGTGGCCGGGGGTGGCGGGAACAGCTCGGGGGGCAACCAGGACACGACCCCGGTCAAGGTCGGCGTCGTCACCGGGCTCACCGGCGCCTACGTCCAGCTCGGCCAGGCCCAGCAGCGTGGCGCCGAGCTGGCGATCAAGCAGCTCAACGGCAAGGCCGGGAGCCACCCGATCTCGGCGGTGGTTCGCGACGACCAGATCAAGCCCGACCAGGCGCTGGAGCAGTCGAAGACCCTGGTCCAGGTCGACAAGGTCGACTTCCTGACCGGCTGCGTGTCGGCCGCGACCACCCTCGCCATCAACCAGGTCGCCAAGCAGGCCGGGATCCCGTACCTCGGCACCTGCCAGACCGAGAAGCTGAACCGCAAGCCCGACTTCGGGCCCTACACGTTCCACATCGCGCCGCTGCCCTCCCAGGACGTCAACGCGATCGCGAGCTGGGTCGTCAAGAACGTGGGCAAGAACGTCTACTTCATCCAGCCCGACTACGCCTGGGGGCACGAGCAGTACGACGCCGAGCAGAAGGCCTTCCCGGCCGCCGGCGGCACCGTCCTCGGCGTCTCCTGGGCGCCGCTCGGCACCACCGACTTCACGCCCTACATCCCGAAGATCCAGGCCGCCCACCCGGACGTCCTGATGGTCGGCGCGGCCGGCAACGACCAGGTCAACTTCCTGAAGCAGGCCAACCAGTTCGGCCTCAACAAGTCGATGAAGATCTTCCAGTTCCTGGAGGACTTCGGCTTCGACCAGCAGATGGGTTTCGACGTGATCCAGGGCACCTACGCCGCCACCAACTTCTACTGGACGGTG
Source organism: uncultured Actinomycetes bacterium (assembly GCA_964383855.1). Taxonomy (GTDB): domain Bacteria; phylum Chloroflexota; class Dormibacteria; order Dormibacterales; family Dormibacteraceae; genus CAZHAC01. The sequence goes on from CAYLIP010000024.1 coordinate 16,043, forward strand.
AAGGACCCCGGGACCCAGAAGTTCGTCAAGGACTACCAGGCGGCGTACGGCCAGCCACCCAGCGGCTACGCGGCCTACGTCTACAACGCGATCATGCTGGTCGCCAAGCAGGTCGAGGCCAACAAGTACAAGCCGGCCGACTTCGCCAAGGCCCTGGCCGGCGCCAAGATCGACCTCGCCGAGGGTCCGATGACCATCCGCTCCTGCGATCACCAGTCCCTGCAGCCGACCTACATCGTGGAGGGCCTGAGCTCCGCCCAGGCCCAGAGCGAGGGCGGCTCGGCGCAGTTCGGTTTCCGCAAGGTGCTGGAGACGATGCCGGCGGCCGAGAGCCAGGCGCCGCCCTGCTCCGAGGTCGGGAACTCGGGCTAGCCCGGGTATAGGGGAAGCCGGCGCTTGCAGCTCCTTCTCAACCAGGTGCTGACCGGGCTGGTCTCCGGCTCGGTCCTCGTGCTGCTGGCCCTGGGCCTGAACCTGATCTTCGGGTTCATGGAGATCGTCAACTTCTCGCACGGCGCCTTCTTCATGCTCGGCGCCTACGTGGCGGTCTTCCTGCTTGGCTCGCTCCACAGCTTCTGGTGGGGCCTGCTCCTGGTCCCGCCGGTGATGCTGGTGCTCGGCGCCGGCGTCGAACGGCTCCTGATCAAGCCGCTCTACGGTCGCAACGCGGTCGACCCGCTGCTGCTCACGTTCGGCCTGACCTACGTCATGACTGACGGCATCAAGCTCCTCGCCGGGCGGGCGGGCAAGGCCGTCAACCCGCCCTCCCAGCTCGGCTTCCAGGTCCCGCTGGGGGTGCTCAACTACCCGGCCTACCTGCTCTTCGTGGCCCTCCTGGTCATTCTCGTGGTGGTCGGCCTGTGGCTTCTCCTGGAGCGCACCAACATCGGCCTCGTGGTCCGGGCGGGGATCCGCGACAGCGTCATGATCGAGGCGCTCGGCATCGACTTCGATCGCTTCCGGATCGTCGTCTTCGCCCTCGGCATCGCCCTCGCCGGACTGGCCGGGGTGCTCAACTCGCCGATCAGCGGCGTCTACCCGGACATGGGATCCGACATCCTGATCCTGGCCTTCGTCGTGGTCGTGGTCGGGGGGATGGGCTCCTTCTGGGGCGCGGTCGTGAGCGGCCTGCTGATCGGTCTCCTGGTCTCGGTGACGACCCTCTACGCGAGCGTCTACGCCGGCATCGTCCCCTTCGTCCTGATGATCCTGGTCATGACCCTTCGGCCTCGCGGCCTGCTCGGCACCGCCTGATGGCGACGACCACCGCCGGCCGCGTCGCCCGCCCCTCGGTGCGCCAGGGCCTCCGCCTGGTCTGGCGCGGGCGGACCTGGAACCAGCTCTTCTGGCTGCTCGTGGTCGTGGTCGCGCTCTACCTGTTCGTCCCCGACGCCAGCCTCGCCGTCGAGGTCCTGATCTACAGCCTGTGGGCGATCAGCCTCAACCTGCTGCTCGGTTACGGCGGGCTCCTCAGCTTCGGGCACGCCCTGCCCTGGGGTTTCGGCGGCTACGCCGCCGGGCTGGTCCTCCTCCACTACTCGCAGAGCTTCTGGCTGGCGCTGCTGGCGGCGATGGCGGTGACCGGCGCGATCTCCCTCTTCGTCGGCTTCATCTCGCTCCGGCGGCGCGAGGTCTACTTCTCGATGCTGACCCTGGCCTTCGCCCAGCTCGGGTTCTTCATCGCCTTCGAGGCCCGGAGCATCACCGGCGGCGACGACGGGCTCCGCAACATCCCGACGCCACCGATCGATCTGCCCGGCATGTCCATCGTCCTCAACCCGATCCGCGACCCGGCCGGCTTCTTCTACCTGGCGGCGGTGGTGCTGATCGTCGTCTTCGCCCTGCTCCTCCTCTACACCGACTCGCCGCTGGGCCGCGTTCTGCAGGCCATCCGGGAGAGCGAGGAGCGAGCGCGAGCCTGCGGCTACAACACCCGCCTGGTGCAGCTGATCACCTTCACGGTGGCGGGCATGGTGGCCGGGCTGGCGGGGGCGCTGAACGCGATGTTCAACGGGCTGGTCGGCCTTCAGCCCTACTGGGCGCTCTCCGGCGTGGTCGTGATCATGGTCATCCTGGGCGGCCGGAGCACGCTCTTCGGACCGGTCGTCGGCGCCCTCGTGTTCCTGCTCCTCCAGCACTACCTGAGCCAGGGGTTCGAGTGGTGGCAGCTGATTCTGGGCACCATCTTCGTGGTCTGCGTCCTCGCCTTCCCGCAGGGCATCTGGGGGCTGGTCCGGCTCGAGACCTGGGGCATGCCGGGCTGGCTGGGAAGGCTGCGGAGCCGGTGAGCGCCGAGGTTCTGCTGCGGGCTCAGGGCCTCGACCGCTGGTTCGGCGGCGTGCATGCGCTGGACCGGGTCGACCTCGAGATCCCGGCCGGGACCCTGCACGCGATCATCGGGCCCAACGGGTCGGGCAAGTCGACCCTCTTCAACCTGCTCACCGGCCACACCCGGCCGGGCCAGGGGCGCGTCTTCTTCGAGGGCGCCGACGTGACCGGCAGGCCCTACGAGCAGATGGTCCGGCGGGGGATCGCCAAGTCCTACCAGATCACGACCGTGTTCCAGTCCCTGAGCGTGCTCGAGAACGTCCGCATCGGCGCCCAGTCGGCGGGCTGGCCGTACGTCTTCTGGCTCCCCGCCGGCCGGCTCGGCGACGTCACCGCGCACGCCCAGGAGGTGCTGACCCGGGTCGGGCTGGCCGGGCGCGAGAACCGGGTCGCGGGAACGCTCTCGCACGGCGAGCTGCGTCTCCTCGACCTCGCGATCGCGCTCGCCACCCGGCCCCGGCTTCTCCTGCTCGACGAGCCGACGGCGGGCATGAGCCCGGCCGAGACGGCGGAGACCGTGCATCTGATCGAGGAGCTCCGGAAGGACGTCACGATCGTGATGATCGAGCACAAGATGAACGTCGTCCTCGAGATCGCCGACCGGGTGACGGTGCTCCACTACGGAAAGAAGCTCTTCGAGGGGACGCCGAGCGAGGTCCGCGGGCACCCCACGGTGCAAGAGGTCTACCTGCAGGGCGCGCTGTGAGCCAGGACGGACTCCTCGCGCTTTCCGGCGTCCACGCCTACTACGGCCTCGCGCACGTGCTCCAGGGCGTCGACCTCGAGGTCGGCCGGGGTGAGCTGGTCGCGCTGCTCGGCCGCAACGGCGCCGGCAAGACGACGACCATCAAAGCGGTCATGAGCCTGGTCTCGGTGCGGGAGGGTGAGATCACGCTGGAGGGCCGGCGGCTGACCCGGATGGCCACCCACGACGTGGCCCGGCTCGGCATCTCCTACGTCCCCGAGGACCGGCGGATGTTCCCAGGCCTCTCGGTCACCGAGAACCTGCGCCTGGCCGCGATCGGCGCCGGCCTGGGGCCGGCCGGCCAGCGCTCAGCCCTGGCCGAGGCCTGGGAGCTCTTTCCGGCGCTGCAGGCGCACGCCGGGCGCGAGGCCGCCAAGCTCTCCGGGGGCCAGCAGCAGATGGTCGCGATCGCGCGGGCGCTGGTCGCCAAGCCCCGGCTGCTGCTGATCGACGAGCCGACGCAGGGCCTGGCGCCGAAGGTGGCGGCGGGGATCGGCGAGACGCTGGGCCGGATCGCCGAGTCGGGCGTCGGCATCCTCCTGGTCGAGCAGAACGCCGTCATGGCGCTCAAGCTGGCGGCGCGGGCATACGTCCTCGACGAGGGCACGATCAAGGCCAGCGGGACCGCAGAGGAGATCGCCGGCAGCGACGAGGTCAAGGAGCGCTACCTGGCGGTATGAGCCTGGAGGCGAGCACCGAGGCCCTGGCCGTCACCGTTGAGGTCAACGGCGAGCGGCATCGGGTGCTCGTCGAGCCGCGCCGGACCCTGGCCGACTGCCTGCGCGAGGACCTCGAGCTGACCGGCACCCACCTGGGCTGCGAGCACGGCGTCTGCGGCGCCTGCACCGTGCTGCTCGACGGCGAGGCCGTCCGCTCCTGCCTGCTCCTGGCGGTCCAGGCCGACGGCTGCTCCGTCACCACGGTCGAGGGCCTGGCCGTGGACGGCGATCACCCCCTCCAGCGCGCCTTTCACGAGTGCTTCGCGGTCCAGTGCGGCTTCTGCACGCCCGGCTTCCTGCTCTCGGCCGCCGCCTTCCTGCGCGACCACCCGTCGCCCAGCCGCGAGGAGGTTCGCCGGGGCCTCTCCGGCAACCTCTGCCGCTGCACCGGCTACCACGCGATCGTGGACGCGGTGGTCCGGGCGGCCACGAGCCTGCCGGCGTGATCGGCGAGGCGGTTCCGCGCCTCGAGGACGGCCGGCTGCTGCGGGGACGCGGCCGCTATGTGGACGACCTCCGCCCGCCCCGCCTGCTCCACCTGGCCTGCGTGCGCAGCCCGTACGCCAGTGCTCGCGTGCTGCGGGTCGACGTGGAGGCGGCGCGCCGTGCGCCCGGCGTGGCGGCCGTGCTCACCGGCGCGGAGGCGGCCGCCGCCGTCAGCCCCTGGTCGGGCGTCCTCACCCACTACGCGAACATGAAGACGGCGCCCCAGCTGCCCCTGGCGGTCGACCGCGTCCGCTTTGCCGGCGAGCCGGTGGTCGCGATCGCGGCCGCCAGCCGCGCCCTGGCCGAGGACGCCTGCGACCTGGTCGAGGTGGACTACGAGCCGCTGCCTGCGGTCACCGGCGCCGAGCAGGCGCTGGCGCCGGACGCGCCCCTGGTCGCGCCCGAGGTGGGCGACAACCTGATGTACCGGGCCGAGCACGGCGACCGCGCCGCCGCCCAGGCAGCCATCGCGAGCTCCGCACACGTGGTCGAGGCGCGCTTTCGGTTCGGGCGGATGACCGGTGTCCCGATCGAGCCGAGGGCCCTGCTCGCCGACTACGACCCCTCGACCCGGCGCCTCACCCTCCACACCTCGACGCAGGTTCCGCACATGATGCAGGCCGTCCTGGCCCGGATCCTGGGCCTTCCCGAAAACCGCGTGCGCGCGATCGCGGAGGACGTCGGCGGCAGCTTCGGGATCAAGATCCACGTCTACCAGGACGAGGTCTGCGCCTGCCTGCTCGCGGTCCGCCTCGGCCGCCCGGTCAAGTTCGTCGCCGACCGCCGGGAGGGGATGCTGACCGACATCCACGCCCGCGAGGAGGTGGTCGAGGCGCGTCTCGGCGTGGCGGCCGACGGTACCTTCACCGGGCTCGAGGCCGGCGTGCTGGCGCCCGTCGGCGCCTACTCCATGTACCCGCGCAGCAGCGTGGTGGAGTCCGGCCAGGTCGCCCGCATGCTGCCCGGGCAGTACCGGATACCCGCCTACGCGTGCACGCAGACGGTGGTGATGCAGAACAAGACGCCAACCTCTCAGTACCGGGCGGTCGGCCACCCGATCGCGACCGCGGTCATCGAGCAGCTGGTCGAGCGCGCGGCCCGGCGGCTGGGCGTCGACCCGGTCGAGCTGCGCCGGCGCAACCTGGTCCGCCCCCAGGACATGCCGCACCAGTCGCCGGCGGGCCCCGTCTACGACCCCGCCGACTACCCGGCCAACCTTCGCCACCTGGTCGAGAGGGCAGGCTATGACCGGCTGCGAGAGGAACAGACGCGCGCGCGCGCGAAGGGCCGCCTGGTCGGGATCGGCCTCTCCTGCTTCCTCGAGCTGACCGGTCCCAACGCCGCCTTCTACGGCGTGGGGGGCGCGCCGATCTCGGCCAAGGACGGCGTCACCGTCCGGCTCGAGCCCGACGGGAGCGCGGTGGCGCTGATCGGGGTGACCGACCAGGGCCAGGGCACCCACACGACCACGGCTCAGCTGGTCGCCGCCCAGCTCGGGCTGCGGGTCGAGGACGTGCGCGTCATCAGCGGCGACACGCTCGCCGTCCCATACGGGGGCGGCACCTGGGCCAGCCGCGGCGCGGTGGTGGGCGGGACGGCGGCGATCCGCGCCGGGCGGCTGCTGAGGGAGAAGGTGCTCGCCTTCGCCGCCGAGAAGCTGGAGGCTGCGGCCGGCGACCTGGAGCTGGCGGAGGGGCGGGTCTTCGTCCGCGGCGCGCCCGGGCGGGAGGTGACCCTCCCCGAGCTGGCCGCCACCGTGCACTACAACTCCAACTCCCTGGGCGCCATCGAACCCTCGCTCGAGGCCACGGCCTACTTCGTTCCGCCGGCCGCCGGCGTCTTCGCCTCCGGCGCCCACCTGGCCGTGGTCGAGGTCTCGCGCGAGACCGGGATGGTGCGCCTGCTGCGCTACGTCGGCGTCGACGACTGCGGGCGCGTCATAAACCCAGCGATCGTCGAGGGCCAGGTCCGGGGCGGCGCCGTCCAGGGCATCGGCCAGGCGCTCCTGGAGGAGCTGATCTACGACGCCGAGGGCCAGCTCCAGAACGCGACGCTGATGGAGTACCTGCTGCCGACGATGAGCGACGTCTGCGACCTCGAGGTCCACCACCTGGAGCACCGGGCGCAGGCCGGCGAGGGCTTTCGGGGTGTCGGCGAGAGCGGCGCCTCCGCGGCGCCGGCGGCGGTCGCCAATGCGGTCGCCGACGCGCTGGCGCCCCTGGGAGTCGAGCCCGACTTTCTGCCCCTGACTCCGGACCGGCTGCTCGCGCTGCTGGAGGCCGGCGCTTGAAGCCGGCCCCCTTTGCCTACGCGCGGCCGGAGTCCCTCGACGAGGCGCTGGAGCTGATGTCGCGCCATGGCGAGGAGGCGCGACCGCTGGCCGGCGGTCAGAGCCTGGTGCCGCTGCTGGCCATGCGGCTGGCCCGGCCGACCCTGGTCGTCGACCTCAACCGGCTGCCCGAGCTGGCCGGGGTGGAGGCGGCGCCGGACCGTCTGCGCATCGGCGCCGGCGTGCGGCTGGCCGCTCTCGAACGGGACCCGGCCGTGATGGCGAAGCTGCCGGTCCTCGGCGAGGCCCTGGCCCACGTCGGCCACTTCCAGATTCGCAACCGGAGCACCTTCGGCGGCTGCCTGGCGCACGCCGACCCCGCCGCCGAGGTGCCGGCGCTGGCCCTGCTGCTGGGAGCCACCGTCCACCTCCGCTCGGCGCAGGCCGAGCGCGCGCTGCCGGCTGCGGAGTTCCTCCGCGGCGCCTTCACGACCGCCATCGAGCCGGGGGAGCTGGTGATCGCCGTCGACCTGCCGGTCACGCATGGCGGCTGGGCGTTTGCTGAGGTCGCCCGCCGCGAGGGCGACTTCGCGCTCGTGGGCTCGGCGGCGATACAGCCCCCCGGCGGTTCCGGGCGCGCGGTGGTCTTCGGCGCCGGGAGCGTTCCCCAGCTGGTCGATCGAGCGGAAGAGAATGCGATCCAGGCCATCTCGGACATCCATGCCTCGGCCGCCTACCGCCGCCGCGTCGGGGCGCGCCTGGTGGCACGCGTGCTGGGCGAAGCGGGGCGGCGGCCGCCGGCCGCCGGAAGCAGGGAGGAGGATGCTGGTGCCTGAGGAGTACGGGCTGGGCGCCGGCCGCGTCCGCGTCTACGACCTGAGTGACACGCTCGACAACGCCACCGCCGCGTTCGAGCCCAATCCGCACAGCATCGAGTACGTGGACCACCGGCGGTCGGTGGCGATGGCGGAGCAGATGGGCATCGAGAGCGAGCTCTGGCCGGAAGGGCTGGGCTGGGCGGTCGAGCGAGTCACCCTCTCAACCCACTCCGGGACCCACGTGGACGCGCCCTACCACTACGGCCCGGTCTCGGGTGGGCAGCCGGCGCGGACGATCGAGCACGTTCCCCTCCGCTGGTGCTACTCGGACGGCGTGCTGCTCGACATGACACACAAGGACCGGCGAGACGGCATCGCGGCCCAGGACGTCGAGGCCGAGCTGGAGCGGATCGGCTACCGGCTCAAGCCGTACGACATCGTGCTCGTCCGGACTGACGCCTGGAAGCACTTCCGGGAGCCGGGCTATGACCGGCGGCACGCGGGTCTGCGGGTGTCCGCGACGCGGTGGCTGGTGGAGCGCGGGGTGCGGCTGATTGGGATCGACGCCTGGGGCATCGACCGCGCCTTCGACGTGCTCCGCGAGGACGCGCTCCGGGGAGAGGCGACCTTCTGGGAGTCGCACATCTACGGGCGCGAGCGCGAGTACTCCCAGATCGAGCGCCTGGCCCACCTCGACGAGCTGCCCCGGCCATTCGGATTTCGCGTCGCTGCCTTCCCGGTCCGGCTGGCGGTCGCGAGCGCCGGATGGGCTCGGGTGGTGGCGATATTCGAGGAGCCTGCGTGACCGACGCCGACACAAGCCTTCTCCCGCCTTGGCGGGGAGGGCCCCCGACACAAGCCTTCTCCCCGCTTGGCGGGGAGGTGCCCCGGCAAAGCCGGGGCG
>CAYLIP010000024.1:24411-37054 GCA_964383855.1 uncultured Actinomycetes bacterium
CCGACACAAGCCTTCTCCCCGCTTGGCGGGGAGGTGCCCCGGCAAAGCCGGGGCGGAGGGGCCCGGAGGGGTCCCGGCTGGGGAGGTGGCCTGGCTTAGCGCCGGGCGCGATAGGCGAGAACCAGGGCGCCCGCCACCGGGAAGAGCCCCATCAGGAGCCACGCGGTCGGGCTTGGTCCGGCCGCGGCCATGAGCAGGGGGCCCGCGAAGGCGCCGCTCGAGTAGCCCACGAAGATCAGGCCGAAGGCCGAGTTGGGCGCCTCCGGCGCGGCCCGGGATCCGAGCCGGGAGAGAATGCCGGCGCCGCCCCCGAAGGCGAGGCCGCCCGCCAGCCCGGCGACCAGCACGCTGCCCGAGGTCACGCGCCAGAGCAGCAGCGCGGCTGCCAGGTTGATGAGCAGCACGCCGAGGAGGACGCGGTCGACGCCGAGGCGGTCGGCCGCGGAGCCTCCGAGGATGCGGCCGGCCGCGTTGCCGACGCCCATGGCGGTGAGGGCGGCCGTGGCCAGCACGAGCGCGATTCCGAGCCCGCGGGCGTAGCCGACCAGATTGACGAAGGCGGCCGATCCGACGACCCCGGTGGCCAGCTCGGCCAGGAACGCGGTCCAGACCAGCGGGCGGCGGAACATCCGCCAGGGGCTGTCCAGGGCGGCCGCGCCCGAAGCATGGGCGGGGACGGGCAGCGGGGGCATCAGCAGCAGCGCCAGGGCCGCGAGCGCGACCAGGGCGACGCCCAGGATCCGGAGCGTGTCGACCCAGCCCACCTCCGGCGCCAGCCGGCTCGCCACCGGCACCTGCACCAGCGCCGCCAGGGCGTACGCCGCGGTCACGGCTCCCCCGACCGCCCCCACCCGGCGCGGGAACGCCTGCACGCCGGCCGCCACCGAGCCCGCCATGCCGACCCCTCCGCCCAGGCCGAGGCCGACGCCGGAGTAGAAGACCGGGAAGGTGAGGCCGGAAGGCAGCGCCAGTGCGACGCCAAGCCCGGCCGCCATCAGGAGCAGGCCCGCCCAGCAGAGGCGGCGAGGTGGGAGGCGGTCGGCCAGGCGGCCGGCGATCACCATGCCCACGCTGTAGCCCAGCGGACCGGCCGACCAGACCGAGCCGATCAGCAGCGGCGACCAGTGGTCATGGGCGCGCACGTAGGGGGCCATCGCCCCCCAGACGTAGACCAGTCCGAGCGAGAACTGGAGGACGAGGGCGCCGGCCATCACGCGGGCGCCGAACCAGGCCGGCAGTGGAGCGTGGGCGGGCGGCGAGAACCGCGGTTCTGCGACGGCGGTCACAACTCAGTCATGGACGACCGCGAAGATCCGCGCCGGCGCGCCCTCGGCGCCGACCACCTTGTAGAAGGGCGCGAAGAAATCGAACGTCCTGCCCAGCAGCTCGCCCAGGCGTGTGGCCTGCTCGATGATCACGATGCCCTTGCTCAAGAATGCCCTGTGGACTCGGAAGTCCTCCGAGGTGAAGGCGGGCAGGCGGGCCGAGTACTCCTCGAAGAAGTCGAAGCAGACCGCCTTGGGACGGCGCCCGGCCAGCCACTCCGCGGCTGCGACCGCCAGGTAGGGCGACTCCACGAAGAAGCGCGGGAAGTCGCCCCAGGCGCGGTCGGTCCAGGCCGTCCGGACGATCGCGATCTGGCCCTCGCGCAGCCCCGGATCGGCCTTCTCCAGCAGCTCGGCGGTGATCTCGGTCGAGGGCGGAAGCTCCCCGAGGTCGAAGATGGCCGCCTCGCCGCAGACCTGGTCCAGCGTGATGCCGTCGGTGGTGCCGCCGTCCTCGTAGCAGTGGAGACCGGAGTCGACGTGGGTGCCGGTGTGAAGGCTCTGGTGGATGGAGGTGACCTGCCAGAAGCCGGGCCCGCGCCGGTGCTGCTCGAGCTCGACCCTCATGTCGGTCGAGGGCGGGCTCTTGGTGTCGGCGCCGACGGGCACGGTCAGGTCGACGATGCGCCCCTTCAAGCCTCAGGCTCCCAGACGGCGAAGATGCGGACCGGGGAGCCGGTGCAGCCGACCAGCCGCAGGGGGATGACCATGACGCTGAACCCGCTGTGCATCGGGATCCGGTCGATGTTGTTGACGACCTCGGTGTGGTTGACCAGGTACTCCGCGCAGGCCGTGTGGTTGGGATAGCTGAGGTCGCTGGGATTGTCGGTCGACACGGCGTCGGTGAGGATGTTGACCACGCCCGCGTCGAGGATGTAGCGGGAGGCCTCGGCGTCCAGGCCCGGGTACTGGCTGACGTAGGCCAGGTGGTCGTCCCACAGCTGCGCGGCGCCCGTGTAGTAGAGGAGCGTTCCGCCGCGCGGCAGCTCCTCGATTCCCGCCTCGGCCATCGCCGCCCGCACCCTGGCCAGGGTTATGTGAGTGCGCGGAGCGACGTCCGAGACGTCGATCCAGACGGCTTCGGTGAAGGACTTCTCGATCGGGAACTGGTCGATCGTGAGGTCGGGCCGGTCCGGGTTGTAGTGGTAGATCGCGTCCATGTGGGTGGAGTCGTGGTCGCAGAGCGAGATGCCCTTGACGGCGTAGCCGCGGAAGGGCGAGTCGCCCAGCCGCAGCCGTGACTCCTCGTGCGTCATGTGCGTCCAGATCGCGACCTTCATGTGGCCCGGGTAGACCGGGATCTCGGGCGAGATCTCGCGCGAGAGGTCGAGCACGCGGAGCCGGCGGCCGAGGAAGGTGATCTCGGCCGTCTCGGCGTAGGTCTGGTAGGTGGCCATCGCGCGCCTCTAGGCCCGCGCCGGGCGCTTGAGGACGCCCTCGGCGATCTTGCGGAAGTCGCTCTCCTCGAGCAGGCCCTTGCGCTGCAGCGAGGCCGCCTTGACCTCCTGCAGGATCGCGTTCATCTCCTCGTCGGTGGCGTGCCCGAAGCCGGTCCTGTCAAGCCAGATGAGCACCGAGTCGAGGCCGCTGCCCTTGCCCAGCACGACCTCGGGCCCGCTCTGCCCGACCATCTCGGGGCGGAAGGGGAAGGCCTCGGTGAGATAGTCGCTGCCGACGTTCTTGACCCAGGACGCGATGATGCCCGACTCGACCCAGAAGAGCCGGTCGCCGACGATGCCGCGGTTGGCGGGGACGGTCACCCTGGCCGCCTCGCGAACCAGCCGGCTCAGGCCGTAGAGCTTGCTGAAGTCGATGCCGCTCTCGATGCCGTACATCGTCTTCAGCGAGAGCACGGTGTCCTCGAGCGGCGTGTTCCCGGCGCGCTCGCCGACGCCGGTGACCGAGACCTGGACCGTCTCGACGCCGTTGAGCACCGCCATCACGGTGTTGGCGACGCCCATCGAGAAGTCCATGTGGAAATGCGCCTCGAGCGGCTTGTCGATCCGCTCGCGGACCTTGCGGGCCATGAAGGCGGCCGCGTTGGGGGAGAGGACGCCGAAGGTGTCGACCAGCGCCAGCGAGTCCATGTGGCCGTCCCGCGCGATGACCTCGATCATGTTCAGGAAGGTGGTGATGTCGGCCCGCGTCGAGTCGATCGGGAAGAAGGAGACCTTGAGCCCGTTCTCGTGCGCGAAACGCGTCGACTCGATCGTGAGCTCGAGCGCCCTCTCGTACTCCCAGCGGTAGGCGTACTTGATGATGTGCTCGCTCGAGGGGATCTCCATCACGATGCCCTCGACGCCGGTGTCCAGGGCGCGCTTCACGTCGTCGACCATGCAGCGCGAGAAGCTGAAGATGCGGGCCGGGAGGCCCATGGCCGCGATCTTGCGCACCGCCTCGGCGTCGGCCGGCGAGACGGCCGGCAGGCCGGCCTCGATCCGCTGCACGCCGGCCTCGGCCAGCCGCTCCGCGATCCGCATCTTCTCGTCGGGCGTGAACTCGACTCCCGCCTGCTGCTCGCCGTCGCGCAGCGTGACGTCGTGGACCTCGATCCGCTTGGGCGGAGTGAACCCGGCCATCGCCTCGTCCTGGTAGTTCCAGGGGCTGACGAAATAGTCGTGGGTCTGCCACGGGTGGTCTGCCATCTCTGCTTCTCCTTGTTCCGGGCTCAGTCGCCGAACCGGTAGAGGCGCGCCGGGTTCTCCTCGGCGATCGCCCTGGCCGTCTTCGCGTCGGTCGCCTCGGCGAGGGCGTCGACCGGGGAGGGCGTGGCCATGTCGAAGGGCAGGTCGGTCCCCATCACCACGTTCTCCGCGCCGCAGCGGGAGATCAGGTAGGCGAGCGCCTCGCGGTCGTGGGTGATGGTGTCGACGGTGATCTGGTCGAGGTAGCGCCAGGGGTCCTCGGGCGCTGAGCTCAGCTCCGGCCGCACGGTGCGCGCGTGGCGCAGGCGGCCGGCCTGGAAGGGGTAGTAGCCGCCGGCGTGGACGAGCACCACGCGCAGATTCGGGTGGCGGTCGAGGACGCCCGCACAGATCAGCCGCTCGACCGCCACCGTGGTCTCGAGCTGGTTGCCGATCACGTTCTGCAGGTAGTAGTCGTCGAGCCCGCGATGCGGCTCGTTGTAGGCGGGATGGATGAGGACCGGCGTCCGCAGGCGCTCGGCGGCCGCCCAGAAGGGCGCGAACCGCTCGTCGTCGAGCCGGGCGCCGGCGGCGTTGGTCGCCACCTCGACGCCGACCGCTCCCTCGCGCACGGCCTCCTCGAGGACTGCCACGGCGCGGTCGGGGGCCCCCAGCGGCACGTGGGCCATCCAGCGGTAGCGGTCGGGATGGGCCGCCGCGAACTCGCGCAGGCCGCGGTTGGTGGCCTGCGCCATCGCCTCGCTCGCCTCGGCGCCGACCTCGTAGAAGAAGAGCGGCGGCGCCGCCGAGACGACCGCCGCCTCCAGCTTCTTCGACTCCAGCTCCCGGAGCTTGGCGTCGGGGTCGCGAAAGGAGGGGAGGAGCGTGAACTCGACATGGTTGCCGCCGCGCACACGATCGCCCTCCACGGTGGTGCGGAAGGCTGGATCGGTGCGCAGCAGCTCGACCGCCGGCTCCGGGATCACGTGGTTGTGGACGTCGATCTTCATGGCGTGGTCATGCCCCCCTGAGGATGTTCGTGATGCGGATCCGGTGCGAGTCCTGCGCGCCGTCGGAATGGAGGAACGACACGCAGTCGCGAAGGCACTTCTCGACCGAGGTGTCCCTGTACATGATGGCCAGGCCGCCGTGGATCTCCATGGCGCTCAGGCAGACCTTGACGGCGATGTCGGCCGCGAACGTCTTGGCGGCGCTCCCGAGCGCGTAGTCGTAGTCGGTGTCGTGTTCCACGGCCCAGGCCGCGCGCCAGACCAGGCTGCGCGCCGCCTCCAGCTCGGCGTACATCTCGGCCAGCCGGCACTGGACGTTGGCGTGCTCGATCAGCGGCCGGCCCCCCTGCACCCGGGTCGAAGCGTGAGCGAAGGCCATCTCGTAGGCGGAGCGAGCGCTGCCCAGAGTGGTGGCCGCGGCCTCGATCGCGCTCTCCTTGAGGATCTCGCGCGCGCCCGCGTATCCCATGTGCTCGGGCCCGATCAATCGCCAGGGCTCGAGGACGACGCCGTCGAAGCGCAGCGCGGCGTTGTTGATCGTCCGCTGCGAGATCTTCTCGTGCACCTGCTCGACCTCGAAGCCGGGCAGACCCGGCTCGAGCAGGAAGGCGCTCGAGCCGAGGTGCGCCGGCTGGCCGGGATCGGTGCAGGCGAAGACCAGGTAGAAGCCGGCGTCGGCGCCGTTGGAGATGAAGCGTTTGCGGCCGTTGAGGACCCAGGATCCGTCCGCCCGCCGCTCGGCTCGGGTCGTGAAGCGGAAATCGGGGTGGGGGATGATGTAGTCGCTGCCGGAGTCGGGCTCGGTGAAGCAGATCGCGAGCACGCAGCGCGGCTCGCTCAGGAAGCGGTCCAGGAACCGCTGGCGGACCTCTCCGCGGGCGGCCCGAGCGATGATCCGCTGGACCTTGAGCGTCTGGTCGAGGATGACGGCGAAGCCCATGTCGCCCGCCGCCAGCTCTTCGATCAGGACGCAGAGGGCGAGCGCGCCGGCTCCGCCACCGCCGTCCTCCACCGGCAGGCCGAGCGTCCGCCAGCCGCGCCGGGACGCCTCCTCGACCATCTCCCAGTCGACGCGCTCCCGGATCGGCAGCCACTCCCTCTCGACGGCGCGCGGCCGCAGGCGGCCGGCGAATTCGCGGGCCTCGGCGCGCAGCCGCTCGACCTCGGGAGATAGACCGAAGTGGGGCGTGGGGGAGGCCGGCCGGCGGGCGACTGACATCGCGGTGCTCCTCAGCGCTGATCCACGGCGCGGCCAGACGCGACGCGCCAGGGGGCCTTGCCGAATTCCCGGAGGACCGCCGGACTCACAGCATGATCCGGCCGCCGGCGACGTCGAGCGTGACGCCCGTGAGCCAGGAGGCCGACTCGGAAACCAGGAAGAGGGTGGCCAGCGCGGCGTCCGCCGGCATCCCGATGCGGCCCAGCGGCGAGAGCGCGGCGATCTCCTCGATCCGCTCGGGCGTGAAGATCCGGTTCACCCGCTCGGAGACGACGGTGGCGGGGGCGATGCAGTTGACCCGGACGCCGCTGGGGCCGACCTCCTTGGCCACGTGCCGGGTGAACATCACGATGCCCGCCTTGGCCGCCGCGTAGGAGGCGGTGAGGGGGATGTCGAGGAGCCGGCCGCCGTTGGAGGCCATGGTCACGATGGCGCCGCGTCGGCGCTCGAGCATCCCGGGCAGGAAGGCCTTGCAGGTCAGAAAGGTCGAGGTCAGGTTGGAGTCGATCACGTGATGCCACTCCGCCTCGTCGATCTCCCAGATCGGCGTCGGCCGGCCGAAGCCGCCCGCGAACGGGACCAGGATGTCGACCGCACCCAGCTGCTGCTCGACCGTCCGCCGCATCGCCTCGATCTCGGCGAAGCGCGTCACGTCGGCGCTGATCCCGATCGCCCGGGCGCCGCCCGCTTCGAGCTCCTCGACCACTCCGTCGATCGAGGCCTGGTCGCGGGCCACCACCGCGATCCTGACGCCGTTCCCGGCCAGGACGCGACAGGTGGCCGCGCCGATGCCCTTGGAGCCGCCGGTCACCACCGCGACCTTGCCCGCCAGGTCCGGATAGGTCGGGAGGCGGAGCGAGGTGGTGTCCGCCATCAGGCGCGCTGCTCGAGCACTTGCGGATTGACCGGACAGCGTGGCGGCTCGCCGGTGAGTGCGCGCACGACCTCCTCGGCCGCGCGGCGCTGGAGCTCGTCCTGTGCCTCGGCCGAGTAGAAGGACGCGTGCGGGGTCACGAGGGCCCGCGGGTGCCGGCGCAGGGGATGATCGGCGGGCAGCGGCTCGGGCTCGGTGACGTCGAGCGCGAGCGCGCCGATGCTGCCGGCGTCGAGCGCGGCGGTGACGGCGTCGAGGTCGACCAGCGGGCCCCGCGCGGTGTTGATGATGGCCGGCGAGCGGCGCATCATCGGGATCGTCCGCTCGCCGATCAGGTGCCGGTTCTCCTCGGTGAGCGGGACGTGCAGGCTGACGAAGCTGGCCTCGCCCAGCGCTTCCTCGAGAGTCTCCGCGCGCGCCACGCCGGGCAGGTCCCATTCCTGGAGGTAGGGGTCGTAGCCGGCCACCTCGAGGCCGAAGGCGCGAGCCCGCCCGGCCACGCGGCGGCCGATCCGGCCCACGCCGAGCAGCGCCAGCCGGCGTCCGGTGAGCCGGTGGATGCCGGACTTGGGCACCTCCCAGGCGCCTTGGCGAACCTCCCGATCGAGGAAGGCGATCCCCCGGGCGACGGCCAGGAGCAGCGCCATCGCGTGGTCGGCGACCTCGTCCAGGCAGTAGTCGGGGACGTTGGTGACGACGATGCCGAGGCGCGTCGCGGTCGCCACCGGGACGTTGTCGAAGCCGATGCCGTAACGCGCGAGCACCCGGCAGGTGGGCGCGGCCGCCTCGAGCACGGCATCGGTGATCCTGGCGTAGCAGACGAGCATGGCCTCCACCCCGGCGGCGAGGCGGACGAGGGTCGCCTCGTCCGCCTCCGGGGCCTCGACCACCTCCACGCCCAGCGGCTCGAGCAGGCCCCGCTCGATGTGGGTGCCGCCGAAGACCTGGTCGGTGATCAGGACTCGCCTGGCCAATCCTGGCTACAGCGCCTCGTCGTAGAAGGGGTACTTCGTGAAGATGATCGGCCCCTCCTTGGTCACGAGCAGGTTCTCCTCCAGGCGGACCGTCTGCTCGAGCCCGGGGTGGCCGGCGAAGGTCTCGGCCGCGAAGTACATCCCCTCCTGCAGCTCGACCGGATACTGGAGCGAGTAGGCGCGCGAGATCCACATGCCCTCGTAGAGCGAGAGGCCGATCGAGTGCGCGAACTGCTGAAGCGTCACCGTGCCGTACTCGTCGTCCGCGTAGACGGGCAGCTTCTCGGCCACGTCGCGAGTCGTGTTGCCCGCCTTCATCATCTCGATGGCGGCGTACATCGACTCGTGGCACTCCTTGTAGAGGTCCTTCTCGCGCGGGGTCAGCTTGCCGCCGACCTTGAAGCAGCGGACGAAGTCGACGAAGTAGCCGCCGGGGCCGATCGCGTTCTGGTCGACGATCACGAGGTCGCCGAGCCGGATCGTCTTGTCGGTGTGCCAGCGCCGGTAGGGGCTGGTGTTGCCGCCGGAGGCGACGATGATGTCGTAGACGAAGTCGAAGCCCTTCTCGTAGAGGTACTCGTTGACCTTGGCCGTGATGTGCGCCTCGGTCACGCCGGGCTTCAGCCACTCGTGCTCGATCTTCCACATCGACGTGTCGCCGATCGCCGAGGAGATCTTCAGGCACTCGATCTCGTCCGGGGTCTTGACGACGCGGGCGCCGGACATCGCCGGCCAGGCGCTGACCAGGTTCAGCCCCGCCCGCTGGAAGGCGGCGGTGGCCGAGGGGTCCATCATGTCGACCCCGATCTTCTCCCTGGTCAGCTTGTGCTCCTCGAGGACCCGGTAGATGGAGCCGACCATGCGGTCGGCCATCATCGTCTCGGCGGTCTCCGCCCACTTCCAGGTGATGGCGGGCCGGATGTTGCCCTTGAGCCAGGGGGCGTCGATCTTGGCGCACTCCATGTCTGAGCCGGCGGTCTCGAAGAGGACCGGGTCGCCGTCCCGAGGGAGGACGCAGTAGCGGATGAAGATGTTGTTCTTCCAGTTCCCCTGGTACACGCTGGTGATGTAGCGGACGTTCTCGCCGACGAAGCACACAAGCGCTCCCAGGTCGTGCTTCTCCATCATCATCCTGGCCCGGGCCAGGCGATCGCGCCTCAGGCGGTCGAAGTCGACCCGCGCCTGCCAGTCGGTCCCGGTCGTGCTGTACGCGCGCCGCGGGTCGAACTCATGGGGCTTCTCGAGGAAGGAGAGGTCGAGGCCCTTGCCGTAGGGCGTCGTCTGGTGCTCCGCCATTGATCCTCCTATTCCGGATAGTGGAACGCAGTTTCCCGGTCAGAAATGAACTTAGAGGCAGTCTATGCGATGGCCCGGCGCCCGTCGATCGGCCTACCAGACGAGCGCGCCCCGGCCGATCAGCCGGCCCGCGCGCAGGTCGTCGTGGATGGCCAGAACGGAGCCGGCGCCCTCCTGCCGGCCGACGACGGGCCGCACCGCGCCGCCGGCCACGAGCCCGGCCGCCTCCACCACCTCGGCCCGCGTGGCGTACCGCGAGCCGAGGATGGCCAGCTGCCGGAGGACGAGGTCTCGGGGCGCGATCGGGGCGGTGAGGTCGCGAAAGGTGGTGAGCGCGATCAGCCGGCCGCCGAGGTCGAGGGCGCCCAGGGCCCAGGCCACGCTTTCCGGCCGGCCCAGCAGGTCGACGATCACGTCGGCGCGGCCCCGCCAGGTGGGCGGGAGCCGGATCGAGGCGAAGTCGCTCGAGTCCGCCACCGCCAGGCGGAGCTGGTCCTCCAGGTAGGCGAGCTTGCGCTGGTCGATGTCGAGGCCGGCGACCTCGGCGCCATACACGCGCGCCACCTGCACCATGTGGATCCCGACCCCGCCCCCGGCCGCGATCACCGCGACCCGGGCGCCGGGCCGGATGCCGGCCAGGCGCGCAACGTGCACGGGGGTCGCGACCGCGTCCGGGATGGTCGTCGCGAGCACCGGGTCGAGCCCGTCGGGCAGCGCTATGGCGTTGCGCGCGGGCAGCGTGCAGCGGGGCGCGTAGCCCCCGTCGCGGTCGACGCCGACGTAGCCGGCCAGCCTTTCGCAGAGGTCCTCGGCCCCCGCCAGGCAGCGCGGGCATTCCCCGCAGAAGAGGTAGAAGTAGGCCGTCACCCGCTGCCCGACGCGCTCCGCCGCCACGCCCGCGCCGGTGGCGATGACGCGCCCGACCAGCTCATGTCCGGGCACCCTGGGCAGGTCGGCGGGGTCATCGCCGAGATCGCCGCGGATGCAGTTCAGGACGGTCAGCCCGACGCCGCAGGCCTCGACCTCGACCAGGACCTCCCCCTCGCGCGGCTCGGGGTCGGGGATCGCCTCCGAGCGAAGCTCGCCGCCCCACGCGTGAACCCGCAGCCCTTCCACTCAGTGGAATGATATTTCGGGTCGCGGGACGGAATGTTTGACTGAGCGCCTGACCGTGCCTAGGCTGTGCGCCGAATCAGCCGTCGTCCGAGAACGGGAGTCCAGGTGCAGAACTTCATCCAGCAGACGCTGAACGGGATCACCTACGCAGGCTTGCTGTTCCTGCTCGGCAGTGGCTTCACGCTCATTTTCGGGCTGATGCGGATCGTCAACCTGGCCCACGGCGCCACCTATCTGCTGGGCGGCTACATCGGCTTCGAGACGATGAAGTACTCGCACAATTTCGTGCTCGCGCTGGCCGCCGGCGGGATCACGATGGCGGTCTTCGGGATCATCCTCGAGCGCGGCCTGCTCCGGTCCCTGCGCGGTCAGCCGATCTCCGAGCTGCTGCTGACCATGGGCGTCGCCTTCATCATCGGCGACCTCTGCCTGGCCGTCTTCGGCGGCGACCCGGTGTCCGTCCGGATGCCCGGCGTGCTCGACCGGTCGAGCCAGCTCGGCCAGATCACCTACCCCAACATGCGGTTCTTCATCCTCGCCGTCGCCGTCGCCGTCGCCCTGCTGCTCTACTTCGTCATCGGGCGGACACGCGCCGGCGCCATGATCCGAGCCGGCGTCGACGACCGCGAGATGGTTGACGCGCTCGGCATCCCGATCAAGCGGGTCTTCACCTCCGTCTTCCTCCTCGGCGCCTTCCTGGCCGGGATGACGGGCGTGCTCGGGGCCAGCCTGCTCACGCTCTACCCGGGCGCCGACTCCGAGATCCTGACCTTCGCGCTGGTGGTCGTGATCGTCGGCGGAATGGGTTCCCTCAAGGGCGCCGTCGTCGGCAGCCTGGTCGTCGGCCTGCTCGACAACTACGGCAAGGCCTACTTCCCCGAGCTGGCCTACTTCTCGCTCTTCGCGCCCATGGTCCTGATCCTGATCTGGCGTCCGCAGGGGCTGTTCGGGACGCGGACCGCCTGATGCGTGCGGCGGTCAACTTCCTCAGCCGCCGGGCTCGCTGGACCCGCATCGTCCTGCTCGCGGTGGTCCTGCTCTTCGCGGCCTCGGTTCCCCAGCTCGGCTCGAGCTTCTACGTGTCGCTCGGGCTCAGCATCCTCTGCTACGGCCTCCTCGCCATGAGCCTGGACGTGATCGCGGGCTACACCGGGCTGGTGTCGCTCGGCCACGCATCCTTCCTCGGCGTCGGCGCCTACGGGATCGCCTACGGGCTGAAGCAGGGGATGGATCCGGTGGTGGCCATGGGCTTCGCGATCCTATGCGTGGTGGTCGTGGCCGCCCTCTTCGGGCTGGTCGCGGTCCGCGTCAAGGAGCTGACCTTCGTCATCCTGACGCTTGCCCTCGGCCAGATCGTGTGGGGCCTCGCCTACCGCTGGGTCAGCATCAGCGGCGGCGACAACGGCCTTCCGGTCGGCGGCCGGCCGGGATTCGGGCCGATCGACCTCACGGACAACTCGGCCTTCTACTACTTCGTGCTGGCCGTCTTCGCCGTCTGCGCCTTCCTGATGTGGATGCTCGTGCGCTCGCCCTTCGGCCTCTCGCTTCGGGGCATCCGCGACAACGAGGCGCGGATGCGGACGCTGGGCTACAACGTCGCCCTCCACAAGTACGTCGCCTTCGTCATATCGGCCTTCTTCGGCGGTATCGCCGGCATCCTCTTCGCCTTCTACAACCTCTACGTCAGCCCGACCATGATCGACTTCGCGCACAACGGCACGATCGTCCAGATGGTGATCGTGGGCGGGCTCGGCACCCTCTGGGGACCGCTCGTCGGAGCCACCGTGATCGTCCTCCTGCAGCAGCTGGTGAGCATCTACGTCCAGCGCTGGGTGACGGTTCTCGGCGTGCTCTTCGTGCTCGTGGTGCTCTTTGCGCGGACCGGCCTGTGGGGCGGCATGCTGGGCCTGATCCGGTGGGTCAGCGTCCGTTATGGCGTGCCCACGGCGGCCCCCGCCGGACGCGTCCAGGACCTCGGCCAGGTGGCCGCGGAGAGCGGTGACTGAGGCCGCGGCCGCGGCGCGGCCGGCCGGCGGCGGCGCTTCGGGGGCGCTCCGGCTGGCCGGCGTGGAGCGCCGGTTCGGCGGCGTCGCCGCGGTCGGCGGCGTGACGCTTGACGTCGCGCCGGGGGCGCGGCACGGGATCATCGGGCCCAACGGCGCCGGGAAGACGACGCTGTTCAACCTCTTCACCAACCTCTATCGC
>CAYLIP010000025.1:0-6241 GCA_964383855.1 uncultured Actinomycetes bacterium
CACTGCGCCTGATTATCCTTTGCGACTGGTTTCGGCCGGCCGGGACCGGCCGCCCTCATAGGTCCTCGGCGCTTTTGCCCTCGTTGCCCTTGCCCTCGGTGCCCTTGCCCGCCCGGTCGATCACGACCACGAACTCCCCACGCGGATTGAGCCGCCCCGCCACCTCGCCGGCGGTCCCGCGCAGAACCTCCTCGTGCAGCTTGGTCAGCTCCCGGCAGACGGCCACCCGCCGCTCCGGGAGCACCTCCGCCAGCACCGACAGCGACTTCTGCACCCGGTAAGGCGAGTCGAAGACGACGGTCATCCGCTCGCTCTCGCGCAGCGACTCGAAGAGGCGGCGCAGCTCGCCCGGCCGGCGGGGCAGGTAGCCGGCGAAGACGAAGCCGGGGCCGCCGAACCCGCTGACGCTGACCGCGGCCGCCACCGAGCTCGGGCCCGGGATCGGCACCACGCCGTGGCCGGCCGCGACCGCCGCCTCCACCAGCCTCGATCCGGGATCGGACACCCCGGGCGTGCCGGCATCGCTGACCAGCGCCACGTCGCCCGACTCGAGCGCGTCCAGGACCCGCTGGAGGGTCCGCCCCTCGACCGGCGCGCGGTAGCTCAGCATGGGCTTGCGGATGGCGTGGCGGGCCAGTAGGCGGCCGGTCACCCGCGTGTCCTCGGCCGCGATGGCGGGGACCTCGGAGAGGATGCGGAGCGCGCGGGCGGACAGGTCCTCCAGGTTGCCGATCGGCGTCGCGACCACGAAGAGGGTGCTCAATGGCCGCTCAGCTGACCGGCCCCAACCCACTCCTCGACTTTCTGGCCGACCCGGTCGACCCGGCCCCGAAACTCCGATGCCCGGGGCAGCACCTCAAGGAAGGCGCGGCCGTAGTCCCGGGTCGAGATCCGGCTGTCCAGGATCACCACCGCGCCCCGGTCGGTGTTCCGGCGGATCAGGCGGCCGAATCCCTGCTTCAGCCGCAGCGCGGCCAGGGGCAGCGAGTACTGCGAGAAGGAGTCGCGGACTCGCTCGGCCCGGGCTGCGAAGACGGGCTCGCTGGGCACCGGGAAGGGCAGCCTGACCACGACCACGCAGGAGAGCTGGTCGCCGGGGACGTCGATGCCCTCCCAGAAGCTGGCGGTCCCCAGCAGCATGGCGCGGCGGCTCTCCGTGAAAGCGCGCAGGACCTGCCGGCGCTGTCCGTCGATGCCCTGGCCCAGGAGCAGCACCTCGTCCAGGTCGTGCCGGTGCCGGAGCGCTGTGTAGACCTCGCGCAGCTGCTGGTGCGAGGTGAAGAGCACCAGCGTCCGGCCGCCGATGCGGGAGGCGACGTCGGCGATGACCGACACCAGCATCGGCTCGAACTCGGGGTCCTGGGGCTCGGGGATGCCGGCGGGCAGGCAGACCAGGGCCTGCCGCAGGTAGTCGAAGGCCGACGGCAGGGCCAGGGTCTCGATCTCGTCCGGGCTGAGCCCGGCCCGCGAGCAGAAGTAGTCGAAGCTGCCGGCCACGGCAAGGGAGGCGGAGGTGAAGGCCACCGAGCGGCGCTCCGCGTAAACCTGCTCCCGGAGCAGGCTGCCGACGTCGATCGGCGCCGACCGGAGCAGCACGCTGCTGGTCCGGGCCAGCAGCGTGAACCAGTACACGAAGTTGGGATCGGGCTCGACCAGCCCGCAGGCGATCACGGCCGCGCTGTCGGAGATCCGGCCGCGGATGATCTCGAGCTCGCGCAGGTCCTGGTCGGGGTCGTCGCCGGAAAGCCAGTCGCGGCCGGCCGAGACGGCGCGGCGCAGGTGGGCGTCGAGGGCGGCCAGCGCGGTGGCGGCGTCGCCCGCCAGCTCGCGGACCCTGACCCAGGATTCCTGCTCACGGATCGCCGCCGTCAGCCGCACGTTCTCGTCCCGCCGGTCCAGGTCGGCCAGGTGGGCGCGCACCCACTCCCCGGCGACCTGGAAGAGGAGGTCCACCCGCTCGCGGGCCCTGAGGACGGCCGGCCAGGCCTCCTCCAGTGCCGGCACCACGCCGGCGGCGCCGAAGCGGGGCTGGAGCAGGATCTCGGCGACGAGGCCGCTGCGGCGGCCGGCGTCCTCCTGGGCGAGGCGCGCGAGCAGGGCGAGCAGCCCGCTGCCGTCCACCTCCTGGCGCAGGCCCTGGGTGGCCGCGTCCTCCAGGTGATGGGCCTCGTCGACGACCAGGTGCTCGAAGGCGGGCAGAATCCCGCCCTGGGTGTTGGCGTCGGCCAGCAGCAGCGCATGGTTGACGACCACGATGTCGGCCTTCTCGGCCGTCGCCCGGGCTCGGTGCACGAAGCAGTCGTCCTCGGTGCAGTGAAGGCCCAGGCAGTCGA
The DNA here is from genome assembly GCA_964383855.1 of uncultured Actinomycetes bacterium. Taxonomy (GTDB): domain Bacteria; phylum Chloroflexota; class Dormibacteria; order Dormibacterales; family Dormibacteraceae; genus CAZHAC01. The sequence continues at coordinate 2,334 of CAYLIP010000025.1, forward strand.
GCGGGTCGGAGGCGACGCGGGCCCAGAAGACCTCCTCCCGGCCCTGCAGGCGCAGCTCGGAGCGGTCGCCGGTCTCGGTCTGGTGGAGCCAGACCATCACCTTGAGCTTGAACCGCAGCTCGTCCTCGTCGCTGCACCGCTCTCCCAGGTAGCGGCGCCAGCGGCGCAGGGAGACGTAGTTGGGGCGGCCCTTCAGGAGGCAGGCCTCGAAATCCCAGGGCAGCCACGCCCGGAGAGCCGGGAGATCCTTGGCGATCAGCTGCTCCTGGAGCGTGTGCGTGTAGGTCGAGATCACGACCCGCTCCCCCCGCCGCACGGCGCGCGCGATGGCTGGGACCAGGTAGGCGAGGCTCTTTCCGGTCCCGGTGCCGGCCTCCACCACCAGCCTGCCGCCGCGGCCCATCACCTGCGCCACCGCCCGCAGCATCTGCTGCTGGGCTTCCCGGTGCTCGTAGTCGGGAAGCGACTCGGCCAGCGGCCCGTCGGGTCCCAGGAGGCCGGCCAGGTAGGCGGGGTCGTCCTCGGCGGCGCGGCGGCGGGGCCCGCCGGCCAGGACCTCCGAGATGGCGGCGTCCTCGCGGGTGGCCTGCGGACCGGGCGCCGCCAGCGCGTCGGCGAAGAAGACGGCCGTGGGCCAGCCGTAGGGCGCCACCAGCGCCAGCATCTTCTCCTTCAGCGCCTCGTCGAGCATCGCCGCCTCCTCGCGCAGCCGGAGGAAGAGCTGGCGGGTCGCGTCGGCGTCGTCCAGGGCCCGGTGGGGGCGGGGCTGCTCCAGCCCCAGCTCGGCGGCCAGCATGGGAAGGCTGTGGCTGGGCGCGTTGGGCATCAGGATGCGCGCGATGTGCAGCGTGTCGATCAGGCCGCGGCCTGGCTCCCACATCGAGGCGGCGGACAGGAAGTCGAGGTCGAGGCCGGCGCCGTGGCCGACCACCTGCCGGTCGGCGCAGAAGCGGATCAGCTCCTCGAGCACGGCGGCCGGGGGCGGCGCCGAGCGCAGGTCGTCGTTCCGGATGCCCGTGAGCCGGGCCACCGGCTCCGGTATGCGGCGCCCGGGATTGGCGAACCGCTCCAGCCGGCCCGTGACCTCGGCGTCCCGGAAGGCGACGGCGCCGACCTCGATCACCCCGTCGCGGCTCGGATCGAGCCCGGTCGTCTCCAGGTCGAGGGCGACGTACTCCACGGCGCCCGGATTCTAGGTCGATGCGCTAAGAGGCTTGGGTTCGCCGACTCAACTTGTATAGTTCCGTCCCGCCGTGAAGTCTGGGACTACCGCCTCGCCCGCCAAGCTGGAGGACACGGGTCTTCGAAAGGACCTGGTGGCCAGCCTGCTGCTGCGGACGATCGCCTATGCCGACCAGCTGAGCGGCGCCGCCCTCGAGGCCCGGATCGGGCTTCCCTTCGAGGTCCTCCAGCCGCTCATCGAGGAGTTCCAGCGGGCCCAGATGATGGACACGGTCGGGTTCGCCAACGAGGCCGGCCTGGACGGGCGGCCGATCCCGGTCCGGATGATGTACACGGTGAGCTCGGCCGGCCGCCAGCGCGCGGCCGAGATGTCCGCCGTCCAGACCCGCTACATGGGGCCCTGCCCGATCCGCTACGAGGACTACCTCGACCTCGTGCGCTCGCAGGTCGCGGCCAAGGCGCACATAACCGACTCGATGCTGAAGAAGGCCCTCGGCGAGCTCCAGCTCGAGCAGCACATCATCGACCAGATCGGCGGCGCCATGATCTCGCGCTCGTCGCTCTTCATCTTCGGCGCCCCCGGCAACGGCAAGTCGACCATCACCGAGCGCATGGCGCTCCTGATGGGGAACCCGATCGAGGTCCCGCACGCGGTCGCCGTGGGCGACGAGATCATCCGGGTGATCGATCCCGTCTACCACCGCATGGCCGAGGGCGAGCAGCCCCAGGACCGGCGGCTGGTCAAGATCGAGCGACCGGTGGTCACCGTGGGCGGCGAGCTGAAGATGAACCAGCTCGACCTCACCTACGACGCCGCCAACCGCTACTACGAGGCGCCCCTCCACTGGAAGGCGAATGCCGGCGTGTTCGTGATCGACGACTTCGGCCGCCAGGAGGTGCCGCCGATGCGGCTTCTGAACCGGTTCATCGTCCCCATGGAGAAGAAGATCGACTACCTCGACCTCTCCGCCTCGGGCCGGAAGATCGAGCTGCCCTTCCTCAGCCAGGTCGTCTTCTCGACCAACCTGTCGCCGGCTTCGCTGGTCGACGAGGCCTTCCTGCGCCGCATGGCCTACAAGATCGGGGTCTCCAACCCGACGCCCGAGGCGTTCACCAAGATCCTGCGATACGAGTGCGACCGCAACAACGTGCCCTGGGTGCCGCAGGCGGTGCCCTACCTGCTGCAGCTCTACACCAAGGACAAGCGGCCGCTGCGCGGGTCGCATCCCCGCGCCATCATCAGCCGTTTGGTCGACTTCGCGGCCTACCGCGAGCACGCCGCCGTGCTCACTCCGCAGACCCTGCAGGAGGCCTACGAGGCCTGCTTCCACGCCGCTCTCGGCGGGGTGACCGAGGAGGACTGGGCGGCCCCGGCCGCACACTGAGCGGCGGCCTGCCCCGACTCTGCCGAGGAGGCATCGGGAGCCCGGCTCAGCCGTAGACGCGCAGGTCGTCGACTCGGGCCCGCCAGGCGTCGAGGTCGGCGTACTCGCCCCGCAGCCCCTCGGGCAGCAGCTCGGCGATGCCGAGCATGATCGCGTCCGCCGCCGCCTGGGGCTCGACCCGCGAGCCGTCCGGGCGCTCGCGGGCAACCCGAAAGGGGCGGCCAAAGGTCAGCGAGACCGGCACCCGCTTCGGGAACCGGGCCGACTTGGGAAAGCAGGTGCGGGTCCCCGCCAGCGCGGCCGGGACGACCGGGGCCCCTGAGCGCATGGCGATGAATCCCGCTCCCGGCTCCGGCCGGCGGAGCCCGCCCGCGTCGACCCGGGTCCCCTCCGGGTAGACGATCAGCAGCTCCCCGCGCTGAAGGGTTTCGAAGACCCGCTTCAGGGCACGCCGGTCGGCGGAGTGGCGGACGATCGGGAAGGCGTGGTAGGTGGTGAACAGCCAGCGTTCGAAGGGGCCCTTCTCGAAGAGCTCGGACTTGCCCAGGCTCCAGCTGTCGGGGCGGGGCAGGAACCCGGGCAGGATGGCGGTGTCGATCGCCGACATGTGGTTGGAGCAGACCAGCACGCCGCCTTCGCGGGGCACGTTCTCGGCGCCGCGCAGCTTCCAGAGCCCGACCAGGTAGACGTGGACGATGAAGCGGAGGAGCCCGCGCAGAAAGGCGTACATCAGCCGCCGACCACCTCGAGGACGCGCGCCACCACCCCGTCCAGGTCGAGGCCGTCGGTGTCGATCACCGCCGCATCCTCGGCGGCCCGCAGCGGCGCCACCGTGCGCTGGCTGTCCATCCGGTCGCGCTCGATCACCTCGACGCGCATCTTCTCCGCGTCCACCGGCTGGCCACGCGCCTCCAGCTGGGCGGCGCGCCGCCGCACCCGCTCCTCCAGGCTGGCGGTGAGGAAGAACTTGTGGTCGGCGTCCGGGAAGACGACGGTGCCGATGTCGCGGCCCGCCATGACGACGCCGCCGCGGGCCATCCGGCGCTGCTCGGCGACCATGGCCAGGCGGACGCCGGCCACCTTGGCGACGCGGCTGACGACCTCGGAGATGCGGGGCTCGTAGACCCGTTCGGTGACCTCCTCGCCGTCGACCCAGACCCGCCGCCCGTCGACCCGCACGGCGAGGTGGTTGGCGAGGGCGGCCAGGGCGGCGCCGTCGCCCACGTCGACGCCGCGCTCGAGGGCGGTTTCGGCCACCGCCCGGTACATCAGGCCGGTGTCCACGAAGGGCAGGCCGAGCGCCTCGGCAACCCGGCGGCCGACCGCCGACTTGCCCGAGGC
>CAYLIP010000025.1:6341-15166 GCA_964383855.1 uncultured Actinomycetes bacterium
GATCATCCCGCTCGCTCCCGCTCGCGGCCGGCGATGATCATCCCGCTCGCAGCCCGGCGGCCGCCCGCAGGGCGTCCACCTCGCCGCCGCGCAAGCGCCTGGTCGACCCCTCCTTGAGCCGCCCCAGCCGGATGGGGCCGAAGGCCGTTCGGCGGAGCGCGCGCACCTCGTGCCCGACCGCCTCCAGCATGCGGCGGACCTGCCGGTTCCGCCCCTCCCGGATCACCACCCTCAGTGTGCTGGCCCCGGCCGCCGAGCCGATCACCTCGACCTCCGCCGGCGCCGTGCGGCCGTCCTCGAGCTCGATCCCGCCCCTCAGCGCGCGCAGGTCTCCCTCGGACGGCACGCCCCGCACCACCGCCTCGTACTCCTTGGCGACCTTGTGCCGGGGATGCGCGAGCCGGTTGGCCAGCTCGCCGTCGTCGGTCACCAGCAGCAGGCCCCTGGTGTCGGCGTCCAGGCGTCCGACGTAGAAGAGACGGCGCCCGCCGGTGTGCTCGCCGAGCAGGTCGTAGATGGTCGGCCGCCCTCGCGGGTCGCTGGCCGTGACCACGAACCCGGCCGGCTTGTTGAGGGCGAGGTAGGCGTGTCCGGCGGCCGGCTCGACCGCGGCGCCGTCGATCGTGACGCGGTCGACGGCGGGATCGACCAGGCGGCCCGCGGCGGGCGGGCGGCGGCCGTTGACGAGCACCCGGCCGGAGGCGATCAGCTCGTCGGCGGCGCGGCGCGAAGCCACGCCGGAACGCGCCAGGTAGCGGTTCAGGCGCTCTGCCACTGCTCGGGCGAAGGCAGCTGATCGAGCGACTCCAGGCCCATGACCTGGAGGAAGCGCATGGTGGTGCCGTAGAGCTTGGGCTGGCCCGGCCCGGAGCCGCGACCGACCTCGGCGACCAGGTTGCGGAGCTCGAGGTTGGCGAGCACGCTGTCGCAGTTCACGCCGCGGATCTCCTCCACCCGCGAGCGGGCGACCGGCTGGTTGAAGGCGACTATGGCCAGCGTCTCGTAGGCGGCGGGTGAGAGCTTGCCCGTGACCTCGGGCCGGAGCGCGCGCCGCACAGCCGCCGAGAACTGCGGCCGCGTTGCCATCAGGACCTGGTCGCCGTGCCGCTGCACCATCAGGGCGTGGCCTTCGAGGCCACGGCGAAGCTCGTCCAGCGCCTGCTCGACGGCGACCCTGTCCGAGTCGGTGGCGGCCTGCAGCTCGCGCAGCTTGAGAGGCCGGTTGGAGGAGAAGAGGATCGCCTCCAGGGCGTTGGCCAGCTCGCTCACCCTCGCGCCTCGAGCACGATCTCCCCGAAGGCCTCACGCTGCCGCAGCCGCACCCGGCCCCGCCTCAGCAGCTCGAGCATGGCGACGAATGTGATCACCGCCTCCAGCCGGTCCTCCGACTCCAGCAGCAGGGCCACGAAATCGACCGGGCCCCGCGCCAGCCGGTCCTCGAGCACGAGCAGCTTCTCCTCGGGGCTCCAGCTCCGCCCCTGGAAGACCAGCGGCCGGGGCGGGATGCGCGCCAGCACCGACTGGAAGGCCGTCAGCAGAGAGGCCACCGCCAGCGGCTCCTCCTGGCCCTCGACCTCGATGGCTCGTGCGGGGGGTGGAAAGGCCACCATCTCCTCGTCGGCCCGCCGCATCAGGTCCTCCGCCATCGCCCGGTAGGTGCGGTATTCCTCAAGCCGGCGGCGAACGTCCTCCTCCCATCCCAGGAGGTCGGCCTCCTCTTCGTCGGGGTGCTCGCCGGGGAGCAGGCGGATCGACTTGAGCAGGAGCAGCCGGGCGGCGAGCCAGAGGAAGTCGGCCATCTCGCGCGGATCCGGGCTGGCGAGCGCCATCACCTCCGCCACGTAGGCATCGGTCAGCTCGGCCAGCGAGACCTCGAGAATGTCGACCTCTTCGCGCTCGGCGAGGGCCAGCAGGAGCTCGAGCGGTCCCTCGAAGACCGGGGTCGAGACCACCAGCGCGGCCGGCGTCGGGCGCGCGTCGACCTCGGGCTGGTCCATCGACCGGCAATCATAGCCTTCGATGCGGTGGTCCTCGGTTGCCCTGGCCGCGGTGCTCCTGGCCGGGTGCCAGCTGCAGACGGCTCCCCGGCGCAGTCCGCCCCCCTCCCCCATCCCCACGCCGGCCGTTTCGCTGCGGGCGCCAGCCGCCGCCATCCTCTCCGATTCCGAGGCGGCGGCCGCCCGCGTCGGGGGCGGCGACGCGGTGAGCGCCGGGGAATGGGCCGCCTCGGCGCCCGACCAGGTGGTGGCGCTGCAGAACGCCGACGGTTGGGGGTGGTCGGCGGCCGCGCGGCGGACCTGGGCCGGCCCCGGCGGCCGGCGCATCGACGATCTCGTGCTGCGCACGGATCGCGAGGAGGGCGCCCGCCGGGCCTTCGCCTACTTTGCCGGCGAGGCGGCGCGGGTGCCGCTGGCCGCCGGGCCGTGCCCGGTGGCGGTGAGCGGCCTCGACGAATGTGAGGAGGGCGTCTCGGGGGGGCGGTCGGTGATCGTCGGGCGCCTGGGAACCGAGCTGTTCGTGCTCGACGTGATCAACGCCGACGCGGCCGGGCTGGCGGCGCGGCAGGCCGCGAAGCTGCGCGAGTAGGGGGCTTCTACCTGAGGTCGACCTGCGTGAACCGCTCCGCTCCCGCGACTCGCCGCCAGCGGGCCCGCAGAGCGGCGGCGCTGCCCGTCTGGCTGCGGTGCTCCAGGCGCGCTTCGATCTTGGTTCCAAGCTGCTCCCGGACGTCCACCTGGAGGCCGGGGTCGGGTCCCGCGAAGAGCCAGGCCTCGGCCGTCCGGTGCGGGGCCCCGGCGTCGGGGTAGCTGAGCCGGTCGCGGGCGCAGGGCCAGGCGGCGTCCAGCGCCACCCGGCCGACCACCCGGTGGTCCGGGTGCTGGCGGTGACCGGGGGTGGGATCGAAGGTGAGCAGGAGGTCGGGGCGGCTGGCGCGGATCTCGCGCACCAGCTCGCCGCGGAGCTCCAGCGACTCCGTCAGCTCGGCGTCCGGGTGGCGCAGGAAGGCCACCCGGTCCACGCCCAGCCTTCTCGCCGATGCCAGCTGCTCGCGCTCCCGGGTGGCGGCCAGCGCCTCTGACGTGAGGTCGGGGTCCTCCGTGCCCTTGTCGCCCGAGGTCGCGAGGACGAAGTCGACGGCCACGCCCCGCCCGGTCAGCTGGAGCACGGTGCCGGCGCAGAAGAAGTCGATGTCGTCCGGATGGGCGACGATGCAGAGCGCCCGCCGGATGCGCCGGTCGCCGGGACCGGCGAAGAGACCGCGGGCGCTAGGCAGGGTGCTTCTCGCGGATGATGGCCACCAGCTGCCTGGTCACCGGGGTTGGGATCCCGTGCCGGTGACCGCCCTCCAGGATCGGTCCGGCGATGTGATCGACCTCGAGCGGCCGGCCCGCCGCCGCGTCCTTCTGCATCGAGGTCCGCATGGTCTTGGGCGCGACCTCAAGCATCTGTGTGGGCTCGGTGAGCTCGACCCCCTCGGCGGCCGCGACCAGCCGGACCTCTCGCATGCAGCCGATCATCAGCTCGCGCCAGCCCTCGTCGGCGGCGATGGCGCCCAGGGCCAGCCCGGAGGCGGTCGACGTAAGCGCGAAGGGGCCGAGCATGATCAGCTTCGACCAGAGGGTGAACGCGACGTCCTCCTGCACCGTGGCGCGGATGCCGGCGGCGCTGACCTCCTCGGCGATCCGCTCGGCCGCGCCGCGGTCGGGTCCGGCGATCTCGAGCGCGATGAAGGGGCCGCTCTGCACGTAACGGCCCGGCGCCTCCCGCTCGGCCTCGACGCGGATCGTGCCCGCGTAGGAGCGGTCGCCGTATCGGGCGCGCAGCGGCTCCATGTGGCCGACCCCGTTCAGAAGCGGCACCACCGCCAGCTCGACGAGCTCCGGCGGCGCCTCCGTCAGCGCCTGCTCGAGCGCGCCCGCCTTGACCCCGATCCAGAGCACGTCGACCGGCTCCTCCAGGCGCTCGGCCGACCGGACGCGGGCGTGGAACTCGCCGAGCACGTCGCTGCTCACGTTCAGGGTGGTGATCTCGGGCGTGCCCGGCCGCCGGATGACCACCACCGGCTGCCCGCTCCGGGCCAGTGCTGCCGCCATCAGGCCGCCGACCCCGCCCGCTCCCAGCACCGCATGTCTCACTGGCTCGCCTCCTCCAACAGCTCGTGCGCCCGCGCCAGCGCCTTGTCGGTCACGCGTCCACTCATCATCCGCGCCAGCTCGGCCGCCCGCTCGGGGCCGCCCCTCAGCTCGCGCACCCGGACCAGGTTGCGGCCGCCCGGCCCGGGCGTCTTCTCGACGACCAGGTGGTGGTCGGCGAAGCAGGCGATCTGGGGCAGGTGGGTCACGACCAGGACCTGGTGCGAGGCGCCCAGCGCCTTCAGCCGGAGGCCGACCTGGAGCGCCGCCTCGCCGCCGATGCCGGCGTCCACCTCGTCGAAGACAAGCGTGGGCACACGGTCGGCCTCGGCCGTGGAGGTCTTGATGGCGAGCATGACGCGGGAGAGCTCGCCGCCCGAGGCGACCCTGGCCAGGGCTGCCAGCGGCTCCCCCGGATTGGCCGAGAAGAGCATCTCCGCCTGCTCGGCGCCGGCGGCCGTGATGTCGGGCCGGCTGGCCAGGCGCACCTCGAAGCGGGCGTCCTCCAATCGCAGGCCCTGGAGCTCGGCTGCGACCGACTCGGCCAGCGCCGAGGCGGCCCGCTGCCGCTCCAGGGTGAGGAGGGCGGCGGCCTCCACCAGCTCGGCGCGGGTGCCCGCCTGACGGCGCTGGGCGGCCTCGATCGCAGCTCCGATGTCCTCGCCGCCCGCCAGCTGCTCGGCCAGGCGGTCGCGCTCCGCGATGGCGTCCGCCAGCGATCCCCCGTACCGCCGCTTGATCGACTCCAGCAGCGCCAGCCGCTCCTCGAGCTGTTCCAGGCGTCGCGGGTCGGCGTCGACGCCCTCGACGTAGTGCCGGAGCTCGGCGGCCAGGTCGGCCGACTCCTCTTCAAGGGCGGCCAGCCGCTCCGCCGCCGGCTGGAGGCGAGGATCCAGCTCGGCGGCGGCCCGGATGTCGCCCGCCGCCGTGGGCAGCCCCTCGTCGGCTCTGAGCGCCTCCAGCGCGGCGTTGGAGAGCTCGAGCAGCCGCGCCGCGTGGCGGACGACCGACCTCTCGGCCGCCAGCTCCTCGTCCTCCCCCGGCCGCAGGCCGGCGGCGCGCAGCTCCTCGAGCTGGAAGCTCAGGTATTCGCGCTCGCGATCGCCCCGGTCCCGCATGCGCTCGAGCCCGGCCAGTTGGGCGGTGGCGCGGGACCATGCCTCGTACCGCTCCGCGACCTGGTCGCGGAGGGTCCCGGCCCCGGCAAATCCGTCGAGGAGGTCGGTCTGCGCCTCCGGGTCGAGCAGCGAGTGGTGCTCGTGCTGCCCGTGGACGCCGACCAGGCGCCGGCCCAGCTCGCGCAGCTGCGCCGGCGTGGCGGGGCGCCCGTCGATCCGCGCCTGGCCCCTGCGGCCGACCTCCCGTCCGAGCACCAGCCGGCCGCCGTCGGTCTCGAAGGCGGCGTCGACCAGAGCCCGGTCGGCGCCGTGGCGGACCTGGTCGGTCGAGGCGCGGCCGCCGAGCGCCAGGCCGAGAGCGTCGACGATCAGCGACTTCCCGCTCCCGGTCTCGCCCGTGAGCAGGTTGAGGCCCGAGCCGAAGCGGACCTGGGCGCTCTCCACCAGCGCCAGGTCGCGAACCGAGAGCTCCCTCAGCATCTCAGCGAGGGTGCTCCGGGAAGGGCACCAGCGGCAGCCCCCAGCCCAGCTTGTGCCGCAGCACCTTGTAAAAGCGCGCGGGCGGGCTGAAGCGCACGAGCTCGAGCTTGCGCCCGTAGGCCGTGAGCTCGATCGAGTCATCGGCACGCAGCCGGGCGGAGCTGCTGCCGTCGACCACCAGGGCGGCCGGGCTGCGCGGCAGGTGGATGGTCAGGGCGCGGTCGGGCGTGCACACGATCGGCCGCACGGTCAGCGCGAACGGGTTCATGGGAACCACGACCAGGTCGTCGAGGTCGGGCTCGAGGATCGGCCCGCCGAGGGCGAGGGCGTAGGCGGTGGAGCCGGTGGCGGTGGCGACCAGGACGCCGTCGGCGTCGATCACGCCCAGGTCCTCGCCGTCGATCCCGATGCCGATCCGGAGCAGGCCGGTGTCGCCGCCCCGGTGGACCACCACCTCGTTGAGCGCCAAACACGAATGGACCTGGCGCCCGGCCCGCCGCACCCTGCAGTCGAGCAGGGTCCGGGCGTCGACCCGAAACCGGCCGGCCAGGAAGAGTTCGAGCGACGCCGCCAGCTCGGAGATCTCGATCTCGGTCAGGAATCCGAGCCGCCCCAGGTTCACCCCGAGGAGCGGCACCCCGCGGGATGCCGCCAGCCGGCCCCCGCTGAGCAGCGTGCCGTCGCCGCCCAGCGTGACCAGCAGCCGGGTGCCGCCATCGCCCATCCGCTTCTTGAGCTCGCTGGCGAGGGCGTCGCGAGGGACCTCCCAGTGGTCGATGCCGGCCTCGGTGAGCAGTTCCCGGGCTCTGGCCAGGGCGGGCTGCGCCCGGTCGACCTGGGGGTGGTAGAGAAAGCCGACCGAGCCGCCGCTCACGGCTCCGCCTCCGCGGGCAGGAGCAGGAGCAGCAGCTCCTGGTTGCCGTCGGCGCCGGCCAGCGCCGAGTCCGCCCGGCGCGCCACCTGGTAGCCGTGGGCGGCGGCCCAGGCGTCGAAGCGGGCGAGCGCCGCCTCGACCGCCGAGCGGTCGCGCACGATTCCCCCCTTCCCCACCTCCTGCCGGCCGACCTGGAACTGCGGCTTGAAGAGCGCCACGACCGGCGCTCCGGGCGCGGCGCGGCGGATCGCCGGGAGCACCTTCTCCAGGCCGATGAAGGAGACGTCGACGACCACCAGCTCGACCGGCTCGGCGAACGACTCGAGGTCGCGGGCATTGGTGCGCTCCATCAGGACCACGCGAGGATCATCGCGGAGCCGCTGGTGGATGAGGCCCCGGCCCACGTCGACCGCGAACACCCGGCGGGCGCCGCGCTGCAGGAGGACGTCGGTGAACCCCCCGGTCGAGGCCCCGATGTCGGCGCAGACCAGGCCTGCCGGGTCGACCCCGAAGGCCTCCAGCGCCGGCGCCAGCTTCTCGCCGCCCCGGCTAACGTAGGGCGCCCCCCCGGCCAGCTCGACGCTGGCCGCGTCAGCCACCGCTCGGCCGGCCTCGCGGACCGTCTCGCCGCCGACCCGGACCTTGCCGGCCAGGATCAGCGCCTGCGCCTGGTGGCGGGACTCCGCCAGGCCCGATTCGACCAGGAGCACGTCCAGCCTCCGCCCCCTAGCCAATCGGAAGCAGGCCGACGACCACGCCGATCGCGGCGCCGACCAGGACCTCGATCGGCGTGTGGCCGAGCAGCTCGCGCAGCCGGTCCTCCTGGATGCCGCGCATGTGCACCAGGTCCTCGACCAGGCGGTTGAGGACAGCGGCCTGCCGCCCGGCGGCGCGGCGGACCCCGGCCGCGTCGTACATCACCACCAGCGACAAGATAAGCGCGACCGCAAAGATGTCGGAAGCCACCCCGTTAATCCTGCCCACGGCCGTGGTCAGGCCCATCACGATCGCGCTGTGCGAGCTGGGCATGCCGCCCGTCTCGGCCAGGACCCGGAGGTTCAGGCGTCGCTCCCGGAACGACGTCAGGAGCACCTTGAAGATCTGCGCGATCAGCCAGGCGGCGAGCGGGGGCACCAGGTATCTCACGCCGGCCCGTCCGGTTCGTGAGCGCTCGTGGGCCGGCCTCCGCCGCTCTCGCCTTGCCCCCGGTCCTGGTCCTCGCTGTCGCGGCTTTCCAGGCGCGCCAGCAGCTCCCGCAGGCGGGCCTGGGCGGTGTCGATCAGGCGCTGGGCCTCCTCGTGGGCTTCGACCAGCTGGTCGAGCGGGCGGGAGCCGTCGGCCAGCCGCGCGATCTCCCGCTCGAGCCGGTCGAGCACGACGTCGAGACCCTCGCCTTCCGGCTCGGGAGCGCGGGCTTCGCCGCTCAAGCGCCGAGTCCCGCGGCGACCTTGCCCAGGATGCCGTTGACGAAGCGGCCCGACTCGTCGCTGGAGAACGTCTTGGCGAGCTCGATCGACTCGTTGATCGCGGCCTTGACCGGCACCTCGCGGGAGAGCGCGATCTCGTAGACGGCGATCCGGAGGAGGACGCGGTCGACCTTGGCCATCTGCTGCAGCTTCCAGTTCTGGCTGGCCGCCCCGATCATCTCGTCAAGCCGGTCGCGGTTCTCGAGCACGCCGCCGACCAGACCGCGGGCGAAGTGAACCACGTCGGGCGGCGCGCCCTCTTCGTGTGCGTGGTACTCGAGCGCCTCCTGCGCGTCGTCCTCCGGCTTGTTCTCGACCTGGAAGAGCACCTTGAGAGCCAGTTCGCGGGCCTGGTGGCGCCCGCGCGAGTGGCTAATCGGGAAAGGAGATCGAGGAGACGAAGACGTGGACCTCCGCGACCTCCAGGCCGAGCATCCGCTCGACCGCCTCCACCACGTTGACCTGGACCTGCTCGGCGACGCTGCCGATGGGTGCGCCCGCGCGCACGTTGAGAAACACCTCGAGGTGGATGGCGCGGTCGGCGTCGACCAGGACCCGAACGCCGTCGTGCGCGGTCTGCCGCTTGATCCAGTCGCCGAAGTGCCGCGCATGGGGCTGGTCCATGGCCGCGACGCCGTCGATCTCGCGCGCCGCCATGGCGGCGATGGTGGCGATCACCTCGTTGGCGACCCGGACCGCACCGCCCGGCGCGACTGCCTCCTCGGTGCCGGTCATCGCGGCCATCGTAGCCTAG
>CAYLIP010000025.1:15266-18303 GCA_964383855.1 uncultured Actinomycetes bacterium
CTAGGCTCGCTCTATGTAGGTGCCGGTGCGGGTGTCGACGCGCAGCAGGTCGCCCTCGTTGATGAAGAGCGGGACTTGCACCGAGGCGCCGGTCTCCAGCCGGGCCGGCTTGGTCGCCCCCGACACGGTGTCGCCCCGGAGCCCGGGATCGGTCTCGGCCACCCGGAGCTCGACCGTGATCGGCATCGAAACGCCGATCACCCGGTCCTCGTGGCGCAGGATGCGGACCGGGTTGCCCTCCTTCAGGTAGGGCAGCGCGTCGGCCACCTGGTCGCGGCTGAGGGCCACCTGCTCGTAGGTCGAGTTGTCCATGAAGTGGAAGAGGTCGCCATCGCCGTACAGGTACTGCGCCTCTGAGCTCTCGATCCGGACCGCCTTGTACTTGTCGCCGCTGCGAAAGCTCTGCTCGTAGATCGAGCCGTCGAGGATGTTGCGCAGCTTGGCCTTGATCACGGCGCTGCCGCGGGCCAGCTTGATGTGCTCGACGTTGACGATCGTGAGCAGCTTTCCGTCCATCTCGAAGGCCGTGCCCGGCCTGAAGTCGTTGGTCTCGATCAAACCGGCTCTCAGTCTAGTCGAGGCCCCGGGCCGGCCCCGATCGCCGCGCCGCTCCCGGGCGTGGGAGGGCGCCACGGCGGCCAGGCCCCGGCGCCCCCTGCGGCCGCCTCAGTCGAGCGCCAGGACGACCTCGCGCACGAGCTCCTCAGGCACACGCTTGCCGGTTTCCGCCCGTCCCAGCTGGCGCGGCATCACCCAGCGGACGGCGCCGCCTCGCGCCTTCTTGTCACGCGGGATGGCCGCCAGCAGCGCCTCCGGATCGCAGGCCGGCAGCCGCCCGGGCAGGTCGAAGGCCTGCAGCAGCTCCTCCTGCTGGGCGACCAGGCCCTCGGCGCAGAAGCCGGCGCGCGCGGCGATCCGCGCCGCCGCCCGCATGCCCTGGGCGACCGCCCGCCCGTGGGCGGCGGCGTACCCGGTCGCGATCTCGATGGCGTGCCCCACGGTGTGCCCGTAGTTGAGGATCTCGCGGCCGCCGCTCTCCCGCTCGTCGGCCGCGACCACGCGGCCCTTGGCCGCCACGCAGCGCTCGACGACGGGCTCCAGCGCCTCGGGGTCGCGCGCCCGCAGCCGCCCGCGCTCGGCCACCAGCTCGAGGGCCAGCCCCGCATCCAGAGCCACCGCGTACTTGACCACCTCGGCGAAGGCGGCCAGGTAGTCGTCCTCCGGCAGCGTCGAAAGGGTGGCCAGGTCGGCGAGCACGGCCGAGGGCTGCCAGAACGTGCCCACCCCGTTCTTCGTGCGCTCGGTATCGATGCCGGTCTTGCCGCCAATCGCCGAATCCACCATCGCCAGCAGCGTCGTCGGCACCTGCACCAGCCGCACCCCGCGCAGCCAGATCGATGCCGCAAACCCGGCCAGGTCGCCGACCACGCCCCCGCCCAGGGCGATCACGACGCCCTGCCGGTCGAGGCGCTGGTCCTCGAGAAAGGCCAGGACCCGGCGCAGCTCGTCGAACGACTTGGCCCGCTCGCCGGCCGGCACGGGCAGCGCGGCGGCCACGATCCCCTGGCCGGTGAGGCCCTGGACGAGCGATTCGGCCCAGAGCGGCGCGACGTTCTCATCGGTGACCACCGCCGCCTGGGTCACCCCCATCTCGCGGAGGAGAGGGCCCGCCTCGAGCAGCGCCCCCTGGCCGACGAGAACCGGGTAGGGACGGCCCGAGACCATGACGGTCACCCGGCCCATGGCACCGACCGCGCGATCAGAACCGGGCCGGGGCCTCGCCGGCCTGGACCGGAAGGGAGGCCGGCGCCTGCCGCCGCAGCCGCTCCGATTCCATGAAGACCTGGTCGCGGAAGGAACCGGGCGCGGGCAGGTGGTCGAGGACCTCGGCCCCCTGCGAGCCGGCGGCGTCGATCTCGACCCGGCCGTATCCGAGCACCCGGCCCAGGACCGACTGGCGGGTGGACACGTCCTGCACCCGGTCGATCGGAATCACCTTGCTGGAGTGGCTCAGGATGCCGATGTCGAGAATCACGCGCTGGTCGGTGATCGTGAAGGAGGTCGTCGACCAGCGCAGCCAGCTCACGATGGCCCAGCCGCCGAGGAGCGCGATCGCGGCCAGCGTGGCCACCCGCTTGACGTCGCCGTTGCCGGAGATCACGAAGTCGAGCAGGACGACCAGCACCACGATCGCGACCGGCAGGACTAGAGAGCCGGCGGGAACCACCCAGTGCGGGTGGCGGCGCAGGACCACCGTCTCGCCGGGGAGCAGCTTGGACATCGGTGGAGGGAGTTTAGCGAGGGCCCGGGCTTAACAGAACCCACATCGCGCCCGCGCAGAGGTAGGGGCCGTAGGCGATCGTGTCCCTCAGCCCCTTGACCCGGATCACGATCAGGGCGACCGAGACCACGCCCGCCAGCACGACGCCCAGGATCAGCGCCTGGAGGGTCGGGAAGAAGCCGAGGATGAGCCCGATGAAAAGGGCCAGCTTGACGTCCCCAAACCCGAGCACCTCGGTGCGGAATATCCCCGCGCCGGCCAGCGCGATGGCCAGGAAGATGGCACCCGCGCCAAGGCCGGCGAGAAGGCTCTGCTTCCAGCCCAGGTGCGGCGTCCAGATGCTGAGCAGGAGGGCCGCCAGCATCATCGGGAACATCAGCCGGTCGAGGATCAGGCGGTGCTCGAGGTCGAAGAAGATGACCTGGACCAGGACCGCCACCCAGAGCGACTTGATCATGAGCAGCGGGCCCAGGCCGTAGACGAAGCCGAAGGCGGCGAACGCGACCGCGGCCGTCGCTACCGGCCCCCACACCTGCCAGCGCTCAAAGCCAGGCTCCAGCTCCTCGCGCCTGGCAAGCCAGACCGACAGCTGCCGGACGCCGAAGCCGGCGGCGGCGCCGACCAGCAGCCAGAGAGCGGCGATCCCCAGGTTGCCGTTCAAGCCAGCTGCCCCTCGAGGGCGAGGCGCATGGCCTGGACCGGCGCCTCGAGGCCGGTCCAGGCGCGGAAAGACTCGGCGCCCTGCTCGAGCAGGAC
>CAYLIP010000025.1:18403-19822 GCA_964383855.1 uncultured Actinomycetes bacterium
CAGCCGGCGGCCCCGGCGGACGATGGTGTTCACCGCGCCCAGCTCGCGGGCCTCGCCGTCGACCTCGTCGAGGAGGCCCAGCACGTGCCGCTTGTGGGGGATGGTCACGTTCGCCCCCGCGTAGCCCTCCCCGCGCAGCCGCTCGACCATGGTCGGAAGCCGCTGGCGGGGCACGTCGAGGAGCTCGTAGCTCCAGCCGGCCAGCCCGGCCGCGGCGAAGGCGGCGTTCTGCATGGCCGGACTGGCCGAATAGCTGATCTCGTGCCCGAGCAGCAGGACCTTCACCGGGAGCGGAGGTTAACCGGGATCAGCAGCTAACCGCCGGACACCCCGTACTTCTGGATGTCGCTGTTGAACTCGCCGATCGTCTTCTCGAAGTGGGTGACGCCGTTTCGGTCGGTGAAGTAGAAGAGGTAGTCGTCCCGGTCGGGGTTGATGCAGGCGTTGAGGGCCCCCGGCGTCGGGTTCCCGATCGGGCCCGGCGGCAGCCCGGCGTGCGTCCGCGTGTTGTACGGCGAGTTGATCTTGAGATCGTCCTGGGTGAGGTCCTTCTTCAGGACGCCCAGGGCGTAGACGATGGTGGCGTCGACGCCCAGCGGCTCGCCGGCCTGCAGGCGGTTGTAGAAGACCTCGCAGACCTTGGGCTTGTCGCCGTCCTTGTTCGCCTCGCGGTCGACCATGGAGGCGAGGACGACCAGCTGGTCGACGGTGACCGCCTGGCGGGCCGGGGTCTTCTGCCCGATCGCCGCGCGCACGTCGGGCGTCATCTGCCTGGCGAAGGCGTCGAGCTGCTTCTTGACCAGGTCGTGGGCGGTCTGACCCCTGTCCAGGTAGTAGGTGTCGGGATACAGGTAGCCCTCGAGCTGCGGGTTGCGCCCGGCCGGCAGACCGGCCAGGAATTCGTACTGGCCCTTCCAGGCGGGGTCGTTGACGGCGGCCAGGTAGTCCTGGGCGCTGAAAGCGCCGGCCGACGCGACGGTGTCGGCCGCGAACTTGGTGGGGATGCCCTCCGGCATCCTGACCACGACCTGGTTGACGTGCCCGTGCTCCAGCGCGTCGACGATCTCGGGCACGGTCATCTTCTTGTCGAGCACGAAGTCGCCGGCCTGGATCGCCCCCCGCCGCCCGCTGATCTTGAGGTACCAGTTGAAGGCGTCGGCGCTGTGGATCAGCCCCTTGCGCTGGAGGTCGTCGGCGACCTCCGACGGGCCCTCCCCCTGGGTGACCTTGAAATCGACCTTCTGCGATCTGGTCGAAACGGGCGTGTTGACCTGGTAGTCCCACCAGCCGTACGCCTGGCTTGCGCCGTACGCGACGAGCCCGAGCACCACCAGCAGCGCCACCAGCTTCTTCAAAGCTCCCCCTCCGCGTCCAGGCCGGCGACGACCCGGTCGAACTCCTCCTCCTCCACCGTCTCCA
>CAYLIP010000025.1:19922-35399 GCA_964383855.1 uncultured Actinomycetes bacterium
GCGGCGGCGCTGGTCAGTCGCTCGTCGACCATGGTGACGGGTAGACGCGACTCGCGTCTGATCTGCCCGGCCAGCGCTCGCGCCGCGGCCGCCTCGGGCCCGCTGGAGCCGTCCATCCGGATCGGAAGGCCGACCACCACCCGGGCCGCCTCCCGCTCGCGGGCGACCGCGGCGATCCTCGCCCCGAGCGTGGCCGGCGGCTCGGCCGGAAGCGAGTCGAGCGGCGTGGCGATGGTGCCGGTGGGGTCGCTCAGGGCGAGCCCGACCCGCTTCGTCCCGGGATCGACGGCGAGAACCCGGCCGGTCAGCTGTGGGCGGGCGGCGATGGCGTGGTGGTCGCCACCTGGTCGATCTCGTACACGATGCTGATCCGGCTGGCCGTGAGCGGCATCAGCGGCAGCGCGAAGGGCGACTGCTTGATGGTCGCCGCCCTGATCGGCAGCCGCGCCAGCTGGGACCGGGCGGCGCCCACCGACTTGGCCGCCAGCTGCCCCTTGAGGCGGTCGCGGTCGACGCTGGGGGCGATGTAGGAGCTGGCCGTGCCGCGGAAGCTCAAGTGGCCGCCTGAGCTCGCGTTGATGATGTCGTAGCTGGTCTTGACCTTGTTGTCGGTGAGCTCCTTGCCCGCCGGGACCCTCTTCTTGAGCAGGTCGGAGAAGGCCTTCTGGACGTCGTCGGGCGAGTAGAAGGCGCCCTCGGCGCCGATCTTGATGGTGGCGTTGAACTTCTGGGCGACGGTGCCCACCGGCTGGTCGCTGCCGAAGTCGGGAGGCGCGAACTGGATGCGGCTGTCGGCCAGCTTCTCGCCCGGCTGCGCCTGCTTGGCCAGGTCGTCGCCGATCTCCTTGCGAACCTGGGACTCGAGCGCGCTGCGGGCGTTCTCCAGGTCGGAGGCCTGGATCTGCGTCTCCTTCTTCTCGTCGGCGCCCCCGCTGGTCGCGGAGGGGTTGGTAACTGTGAGACACCCAAATGGCGCGTTGTTGATTGTCGTGATCACTCCGGCGCCCACATTGCCGGCTGCGCCGGGAGCGGTTGCCACGATCGAGACCGACCCCGACTTGCCAGGATCAATGGTGAGGTCTCCCTTCTGGGCGAACGTCTGACCACCACCGGACAGCCGCTGGCCGTCCTTGATGATGAAGCCGGTCGGGCACTGATTGTTGTACGTGACGGTTCCGTTCGCGACCGTGCCGGGCGTCGTCTTCACCCCGGTCGCCGGGAAGGACCCCGATGCCTGCTTGGTCTCCGAGACCGTCCTCACCCGCACCGGCGGCTGCCCCTGGGCGGCGTCGACCTGGACGTCGGCCGAGTAAGCGGTGGCGTCCGCCCGGACGGTCACGGTGGCCGCCGGGACGTAGAGCGCGCCCGCCACCAGCCCGGCCATCAGCATCAGCCCGGCTCCCGCGTAGAGCAGCAGGCGCCCGGGCCGTCCCTCGGTCGCCAGCCTGGAGGGCACGCGCGCAGGCGGCTGGACCACCATCCGGGGAGCCGCGGCGGCAGGCGCCGGGGCCGGGCGAGCCGGCAGGTCGGCGAGGCTCGGAAAGCCGGCCGCGGCCGCCGGTCGGGCCGCCGTCTCCGGCTCGCCACCCATCTGCTCCACCGCGCGGAAGGCGCGGAACCCGTTCTCCTCGGCCATCTGCTGGACGGCCGGGTCGGGGGAGACGATCGAGATCCGCTTGCCCAACCCGCTCGCGTACTGGCGCAGGAGCTGGAAGTTGAACCGGCTCTGGCCGAACCGGGAGCGCGTGGGCAGGACGAGGGGGATGTCCTCCGAGGGCGTGCTGCGCACGCGCTCGATCACCTCGGGGATCTCTTCTTCGGTCTCGATGTAGATGGGTTGTGCTGCCATGACGTGTGCTGGGACCTCTGCCAGTGGTTAAACCTTCATTGCCTTGAGAACGTTTCGCATCACCACGTTGACCATGTCGCGGTCCTCCGCCTCCACCCGGAGGGCGTGGCTCGCCAGCCCCATCGGGCCGACGTCCTGCGGTGACTGCAGCTGGCCGGTCTGGTCGGCGATGCTGGTCACGTCGGACGGGCGAAGGAGTCGCGATCGCGGTGGCCGGGCGAAGGGCAGGCCCTCGGCCCAGTGGTTCTTTGTGAGCTCTGTCATCAGCTCGGGCAGCAGGCTTCCGCCGCCGCAGACGTAGATGTTAGCCGGAAGCAGCTCGCCCCGGGCGAGGTCCTTGAGGCAGAGCGAGAGCCCCTGCAGGAGCACATCGACGTCCTGGGTCATCAGCCGCGACAGCTCCTCCGACTGCTCCCGGGGAAGCAGCCCCTCCGAGTGCCGGAGCTTGCGCGCCTCGGCCTCCTCGTACGTGACGCTGAGCGCGAGCGCGATCCGGCGCGTGAACGCGCGGCCGCCGAGGTTGAACATCCGCGTCCCCTCCACCCCACCGTCGCGGAGGAGCGCGACGTCGGTGGTCCCGCCGCCGATGTCGACGAAGACGCCGCCCTGCTCCCAGGCCTCCTCGCCGGCCGCCGCGCGGGCCAGCGCGTAGGGATGGGCGACCGCCGCCGCCAGCTCCAGGTCGAGCTCCCGGGTCACCGTTTCCAGCGCGCCAACCTGCGTCATGGGCGCGAAGGTGTTGAACACGGTGATCTCGAGGTTCTTGCCCTGGAAGCCGATCGGGGTGCTCACCGGGTAGCCGTCGATGCGCACGCTGGTGATCGCGGAGTGCACCAGGCGCGCCTCCAGCGAGCCGTAGCTCCGCTCCAGCTCGAGCAGGTGCTGGGCCTCGCGCAGGGCCCGCTTCTCGACCAGCTGCAGCATGCCCCGCAGCTCGGCCTCGCGGACCTTGCGATCGGGCTGCTCCCGGGGATAGGCGATCGACGAGGAGAAGCCCTTGACCAGCTCGCCGGCGACCCCCACCACGCACTGCCCGGGCGTCACGGCGGCCATGTCCTCGGCCGCCTCCAGCGCCCGGTTGCAGGCCGTTATCACCTGCTCCAGGTCGGAGATGGCGCCGCCCGACATCGCGCTCGGGTGCTGGGGCTCGCGCCCGACTCCGAGCACGACGCCGTCCACCCCCTCGCGGCGCACCACCAGCACCTTGACCATGTCGGTGCCGATGTCCAGCGCCGAGAAGTGGCGGTAGTAGTCGTCCTTGCGGCTGAGCAGCTTGAACTTCACTGGCTGATTTCCTGCAGGTACTTGACCGCCTCCTCGCGCGGCCGGTCAAGTTTGCCCTGAACGAAGTCCGGGCGTCCGCCGCCCTGTCCGATGTGCCGCCTCAGCTCGAGCGCGTTGAAGCGCTCGGCGAGCTCCCGGGACACCTTGAGCACGAATCGCTCGCCGCTGGTGAAGAAGGCGATGCCGGGGGCCTGCCGGTCGCCCAGCGCCATGTCGGCCATGGCCTTCAGGTCCATGCCCGGCTCGACCTCGTCCTCGACCAGCAGCGAGCCTTCGCCGGCGGCGTCGGCGGGCTGCGGCCGCAGGCGGGCCGCCATCAGCTGCTCCTGGAGCCGGCGGAGCTCGCGGTCGCGCTGCTTGACCTGCTCCTGGAGGTCGCTCACCCGCTCGGCGAGACGCTCGGCGGGGACGCCCAGGGAGCGCGCCAGCTCGTTCAGCTGCGCCAGCCGGCGCCGCACCATCTCCTCGGCCGCCTCACCGGCGACCAGGTCGATGCGGCGGAGGCCGCTGCCGATGCTCGTCTCGGACAGGATCAGGGTGGCGCCCACGTCGGCGGTGTTGGCGACGTGCGTGCCGCCGCACAGCTCGCAGGTCCAGTCGCCGAAGCAGACGACGCGCACCACGTCGCCGTACTTCTCCTCGAAGAGGTGCATGGCGCCCGACGCCACCGCCTCCCGGTAGGGCCGGAGCGACTCCGAGAAGGGCAGCGCCGCTCGCACCTGCGCGCTCACCAGCCTGGACACCGCCTCCAGCTCGTGCGCGGTCATGGCGCGGTTGAGCGGGAAATCGAAGGTCGTGTGGTCGGGGCCGACCCAGGAGCCGCGCTGGACGGTCTGCTCGCCGAGGACCTCGCGCAGCGCCCGGTGGAGTAGGTGGGTCGCCGAGTGGTGGCGCGCGACCTGGCGCCGCCGCTGCCCGTCGACCCGGGCGAGCACGGTGTCGCCGGTGGAGATGGCGCCGAGCTCGGCCACGCCGATGTGCGCGTAGACGCCCTCGGCCGGCCTCTGGGTGTCCTCGACGCGCAGCCGGCCGCCCGTGCCCTCGATCCAGCCGGTGTCGCCGACCTGTCCGCCCGACTCGCCGTAGAAGGGCGTGCGGTCGAGGAAGAGCTCCACCTCGTCCCCCTCCTCCGCCCGCTCGATCGACTCCCCGGCTCGCCGGATCATGAGCACGGTGGCGTCCGCCAGCTCGGTGGCCGCGTAGCCGGCGAACTCGCTCCTGGGCAGAGCCGCCACGTCCGGCCAGCGCTGCCCGGTCATGCTCCGCGAGCGTTCGCGCTGGCGCGCCATCGAGGCCTGGAAGCCCTCCTCGTCGATCGAGATGTCCCGCTCGTGCGCGAGCTCCCGCGTCAGCTCAAGCGGGAAGCCGTACGTGTCGTGCAGGAGGAAGGCATCCTCGCCGGGCAGGCTGTGGCCGACTTTGGCGACCATCCGCTCGAAGACCTCCATGCCCTGCTCGAGGGTGCGGTTGAAGCGGCTCGTCTCACCGTCGATGACCTCGCGGATGGTGCCCGCCCGCTCGCGGATCTCGGGGTAGCGGTCACCCATCACCCCGGCGACCACGTCGACGCCGGCCGAGAGCGGCCGCTCCAGGCCCGCCCGCCGGGCGTGCAGGGCGGCCCGCCGGATCAGGCGCCGGAGCACGTAGCCTCGGCCCTCGTTGGAGGGCAGGACCCCGTCGCCGATGACAAAGCACATGCCGCGGAGGTGGTCGGAGATCAGCCGCTGCGAGCTGAGGGTGGGATTCCTGGCCTCGGCCACGAACGCCATCAGGGGCTGGAAGAGGTCGGTTTCGAAGATGGTCTCCACGCCCTGCAGGATCGAGCTCATCCGCTCCAGGCCCATGCCGGTGTCGATGCCAGGACGCGGGAGGGGCTCGAGCTCGCCGTCGGGCCGCCGGTCGAACTGCATGAAGACCAGGTTCCAGAACTCGAGAAAGCGGTCGCAGTGGTCGGGATAGCAGTCGGGCCGGCCGCAGCCCACGTGTGCCCCGCGGTCCCACCAGAGCTCGGAGTCGGGGCCGCAGGGCCCGGTCTCGCCGGCCGCCCACCAGTTCTCCTGGTTGCGGTAGATCCACTCCGGGCGGACGTCGGTCTCCCGACGCCAGAGCTCGCCGGCCTCGTCGTCGGTGGGATGGATGGTGACGCGCAGCCGGTCCCTGGGCATGCCCAGGCCATCGGTTACGAGGCTCCAGGCGAAGGGGATGGCCCCGGCCTTGAAGTAGTCGCCCGTGGGGGCGAAATTGCCCAGCATCTCGAAGAAGGTGCAGTGGCGGTCGGTCCGGCCGACCTCCTCCAGGTCACCGGTTCGAAAGCACTTCTGGGCGGTGGTCAGCCGGGGCGCGGGCGGCCGGCTCGCGCCCAGGTAGTAGGGCTTGAGCGGGTGCATTCCGGCCGAGATGAACAGCGTCGTCGGGTCCCGGTGCGGGATGAGCGAGGCGCTGGGGAGCTCCACATGGTCCCGGCTCGTGAAGTGCTCTAGGAAGCGCTGGCGGATGTCGGAGCCGTTCAAGAGGTGATCAGAGTTTAGGGGAGCAACCGCAATTCCCCTCAGGGCTGGAGCCGGAGCATCCTCCAGGCACCCTCCGCCGGGCGCTCGTAGCGGACGCGGTCATGCAGCCGGTCGTCCCTGTGCTCCCAGAACTCGAAGGCCTCGGGGATGACCCGGTAGCCACCCCAGTGCTCGGGAACCGGCGGCCCCTCCTCGCCGGCCTGCGCGCGGAGTCGCTGAAACCGCTCCTCGAGCTCGTGCCGCGACCCCACCGGCTCCGACTGCCGCGAGATCGCCGCCGCCACCCGCGAGCCCGCCGGGCGGCTCTTGAAATAGCGCTCGGACATCTCCCGCGGCGCCGGCTCGGCCCAGCCGTCGATCCGCACCTGCCGGCCCAGCGGCTGCCAGAAGAAGAGCAGCGCGCAGCGCGGGTTGGCCGCCAGGTCGCGGCCCTTGCGCGAGAGCAGACCGGTGTAGAAGACGAACCCCTCGGGACCGTGCTCCTTCAGGAGCACCATCCGGACCGAGGGCCGGCCCTGCGCGTCGGCCGTGGCCACCGCCATCGCCTCGGCCTGGGCCACCTCCCGCGACCGGGCCTCGGCGAACCAGCGCTCGAACTGGCGGAAGGGGTCGGGATCGAGCTCCGACTCGAGCACGGCCGGCCTAGCCGGGCGCGGCTTCCGAGGGCAGGTGCTGGCGCAGCTGCTCGAGCGCCGCCCTCTGGAGGCGCGACACGTGCATCTGCGAGATGCCGAGCCGCTTGGCGATCTCCGACTGCGACATCTCGTCGTAGAACCGCATGGCCATGATCGCCCTCTCCCTGGGAGTCAGGTGCTGCATCGCCTTCTGGAGCAGCTCGCGCATCTCCACCCGCTCCAGGCCCGGGTCCTCCCCGCCGATCGATTCCGCCAGGTGGCGGGCGCCCTCCTCGTCGCCGGCGGGCGCCTGGTCGAGGGACATCGGCGTCATCGCCGGTGCCATCTCCATCGCCTCCAGGACCTCGTCCGGGTCCACGTTCAGCCGCTGCGCGACCTCCTGGACGCTGGGCTGCCGGTTGAGCTCGTTCTTCAGCTGCTCGTTGATCCGGACGATCTGCTGGTGCAGCTCCTGCAGCCGCCGCGGAAAGCGGATGGCCCAGCCCTTGTCCCGGAAGTAGCGCTTGATCTCTCCCGCGACGGTCGGCGTGGCGAACGTCGTGAACTCGTTCCCGAGCTCGGGGTCGAACCGGTCGATGGCCTTGATCAGCCCCAGGAAGCCGACCTGCGCGATGTCCTCCAGCGGCTCGCCGCGGTTGGCGAACCTGCGCGCCAGGAAGTAGACGAGGCCTTCGTAGCCTCGTACCAGCTGCTCCCGGATGCGCTCCTTCTCCTTGGGATCGCCGGTCTCGCGGTACCTGCGATGGAGCGCGCGCAGCTCCTCCCGCGGGATGGGGGGGTTAGAGCTCAACGCCCTTAACGCTAAGGCAGCGGTGAAGGGCGCTTCAGCCGATCAGGTACTTGACCAGGCGGAGGTGGACGCGGCCCCGGCCGGCGTCGACCGACGACTGGAAGTCGTTGACGAAGAAGCGGATCATCTCCTGGGCCATCCGCTGCATCTCCGGATTCGGCAGGCGCCGGCGCGCCAGGGCTTCCCGCGACGGGGTGTCCGCTTCGACCTCGACGGCAATGCCTTTATCGGTGCGGCCGTATTTGAGCGTGATGGTGGCGCCGCTGTTCTCGCCCCAGATTTCCTCGCACGCTTCGATGGTGCTGTCGCAGGCCTGCGCGATCGCGATCCCCAGCTCGTCGATCTCCTCGATGGAGAACCCGAGCTGACTCCCGAGACACGTCCCGACCCGCTTGGCGGCAGAGATGAACTCTGGCTCCGCCGGAACCTTCAGCTCGGCCAAAAACTCGCCCCGACCCTGCAGCTTTTCCATGGGCTCCTCGTCAGCTCTCGGTGGCCGGCCTGGCCGGCCCCTGTGAAGCGCCCTCCCCGCCGGACGCTCCTTCGGTGGTTTCCAGTTCCATCCGGCGCCGCCGCGCCGCGCTGATGCCGTCATGGACCGCTCGGCGGAGATCGCTGTTCGGCCCGGTCAGCTCGATCGTCTGCTGACGCAGAGATTCCATCTGCTCCCGCCCGGGCCCTGACGCCAGGTAGGCGCCGGCCACGAGACCGAGCAAACCCCCGACCAAAAGGCCCCAGCCGAAGCCGCCGCCGCCGCCGTTCTCACTTGCCATGGTCAGTTCCTCCGAGCAAGCTGCGGAAGCCAACGCGAACGCCATACCAACCCGCGCGCAGCTCGCGCTTGGCGTCGTCCGCGACTTCGCCCGCCTGCACGCTCAGGCGCGAAGCGCCCGAACCGGCAGTCTTCAGCGCGACGTTGACGCCGGCCGTTATGTCGTTGACGTTTCCGAGGCTTCCACGCACTTCCGGCAGCGTTTCCCTCATCTCTTCGTTGACGGTCAGCAGCAGATCCTCCATGGCCGCCAGCGTCCTCGCCGCCCGCAGCAGCGCCAGGCACGCGGCCAGCGCCAGCAGCAGGCTCGCGAGTCCGATCGCGAACCACATGAAGTTGATCAACTCCTTACCCCCTTAAAGGTGGATGTGAAACGCACCGAGTTCAGCGCAATCGTATCCGGGGGGCGAGCGGCGCGAGCAGGAGCGCGAAGAGAAGCGCGGGCAGCAGGTTGCTGCCGCCAAAACGAGCCGAGGGCAGGCCGAGCAGGTCCCAGAGCTGGCCGAGGGCGATTCCAGCCGCGGTCAGCATGAGCACCGGCAGGTACGCGCGCCTCTTGTATGGAAAGAGCGCGTAGAGCAGCTGTGACGCGATCAGCACCACCAGCAGGTCGACGACCAGGGCCGGTGGGATCAGATTCACTAGCAGGATGATGAAAGAGTCGTCCAGCGATTCGGTGATCCAGGTGGGTCAGATCCTAGGAGGCGTGGGAGCACCGGAGCGAGCGTAGCGGAGCTACGTGAGCGAGGAGCGGACGAGCCGACGACGGAGATGGCCCGCATGGGCGCCGAAGCGCTCCCGACTTTTCAGCAGCCTGCTAGAGGTCTCCCGGTGGGTCAGCGGCCGTGGGTTGTCCTGGAATCTCCAGGTGGGTCTCCTGCCATCGGTTGCCGACGTCCCCTGCGCGCCTGTGGCGGGCGGGGCATGCCGTCCCCTTTGGACTCCGGAATCCCTTGACGATGACTGTTGGGCAACGCGCACATTAGCCACCGCCCCGGCCGGGAGTGAAGGGATATTACCCGGGGGGCGGGCCAATTAATCCTTCCGCGGGACGACCCGGATGTGGACGTCGCGCAGCTGCTTGTCGTCGACCGGGCTGGGCGCCTCCATGAGCAGGTCCTGGGCCGCCTGGGTCTTGGGAAAGGCGATCACATCGCGGATGTTGTCGGTGCCCGACAGCATCATGGCGATCCGGTCCAGGCCGGGCGCGATGCCGCCATGGGGCGGGACGCCGTACTCGAACGCCTCCAGCAGGTGACCGAAGCGCTCCTGGATCACCTCGTCGCTCAGCCCGAGGATCTGGAAGACCCGCTCCTGGAGGGCGCGGTCGTAGATCCGCAGGCTGCCCCCGCCGAGCTCGTACCCGTTGCAGACGAAGTCGTAGGCGTGCGCCCGGACGTCGTATGGCCGCTCGTCGATGAAGGCCATGTCGGCCTCCATGGGCCGCGTGAACGGGTGGTGCCCGTAGGTCAGGTTGCCCTCGTCGTCCTCGTCGAAGAGGTACATCGGAGAGACCCAGAGGAAGCGCCACTCGTCCTCGCGGACCAGTCCCCGGCGGCGGGCCACCTCGCCGCGGATGATGCCCATCACCTTCTCGGCGCGCCGGCGGCGGTCGGCCGAGATCAGCACCAGGTCGCCCTCGCGGGCGCCCGCCGCCTGGTTGATGGCCGCCACCTCGCCCTCGCTCAGGCTGGTCGCGCCGGGGCCGCCGGGCAGCCAGAAGAGGCCCTTGCCGCCGGCGCCGCGGGCGATCGTGACCAGCTCGTCGATCTCGCGCCGCGCCATCTCGGCGCCGCCGGGAACGCTGAGGGCGCGGACCACCCCGCCCTCGGCGATCACCGACTGGAAGACCTTGAACCCGGTGCCGCGGAGCGCCTCGGTCACGTCCGCGATCTCCAGCTCGTAGCGCAGGTCCGGCTTGTCGCTGCCATACCGCAGCAGGGAATCCTTGACGTCCATCCGCGGCCAGGGCCTGGGCAGCTGCACGCCCAGGATCTCCTCCCAGAGCCGGCCGATCCAGCGCTCGACCAGGTCGAAGACGTCGTCCTCGTTGTTGAAGGACATCTCGACGTCCAGCTGCGTGAACTCCAGCGCGCGGTCGGCCCGCAGGTCCTCGTCGCGGAAGCAGCGGGCGATCTGGTAGTAGCGCTGGACGCCGGCCACCATCAGCAGCTGCTTCATCTGCTGGGGCGACTGCGGCAGCGCGTAGAACTCGCCCGGGTAGAGGCGGGAGGGCACCAGGAAGTCGCGGGCGCCCTCGGGCGTGCTCTTGGTCAGGATCGGCGTCTCCACCTCGAGGAAGCCCTCGTTCGACCAGAAGTCGTGCGTGATCTTGTTGAGCCGGTGCCGGACCTGGAGCACGTGCTGCATCCGGGGGCGCCGAAGATCCAGGTAGCGGTACTTGAGCCGGACCTTCTCGTCGACGTCGGCGTCGCCGGCGACCTGGAAGGGCAGCGGCTTGGAGCGGCTGACGATCTCGACCAGACTGGCGATCACCTCCACCTCGCCGGTCGGCAGGTTGCGGTTGACGTTGGCCTCCGGCCGCCGGGCCACCTCGCCCCTGACGTGCACGACGAACTCGTTGCGCAGCTCCTGGGCGGCCGCGTAGGCGGCGGCCGGGACGTTGGCCTCGTTGATCGTCACCTGGACGATGCCCCAGCGGTCGCGGAGGTCGATGAAGACCAGGCCGCCGTGGTCGCGCCGGGTGTCGACCCAGCCGTGGAGGTCGACCTCACGTCCCGCGTCGGAGGCCCGCAGCTCGCCGCAGCTGGGCCCGGAAAAACCGCTCATGCTCAGATCTCCCCGCTCAGGAGGTCGGGCAGGTCATCCCAGCCGACCTCGCGCTGCTCGCCACTCGCCAGCTCCTTCAGCTGGAGCACCCCCCGCTCCGCCTCCTCGCGGTTGAAGATGGCCACCCAGCGCGGGCCAAGGCGGTTGGCGGCGCGCATCTTGGCCTTGAGGCTTCGATCGGAGTAGTCGACGGCCGCCGCGACCGCCCCCCGGGCCAGGCGGCCGACGGCCGCCGCCTGCACGGCCAGACCGGGCTCGGCGGGCAGCACGATCAGCTGCGCGGCGGGCGCCGGGATCACCTGCGCGCCCTCCTCGCCCATCATCATCACCACCCGCTCGATGCCCGCGGCAAAGCCGACCGCCGGCGTGTCCGGATAGCCGATGGCCTGGGCCAGGCCGTCATAGCGGCCGCCGCCGCCGAGCGAGTTCTGGGCGCCGCCGATCGCCTCGTGCTGGAGCTCGAACACGGTGCGCGTGTAGTAATCGAGGCCGCGCACGAGGTAGGGGTTGAGGACGTATTCGATCCCGGCCGCGTCGAGCAGGCTGCGCACCTCGGCGAAGGCGGCGGCGCAGGGCTCGCAGAGGTGGTCTGTGATGCGGGGAGCGCCGGCCTTGATGGGCTGGCACTGCGGCTCCTTGCAGTCGAGCAGCCGCAGCGGGTTGGTCTCGATCCGCCGGCGGTCCTGCTCGCAGACCTGCGCCGCCAGCGGCCGGTAGTACTCCTTCAGCTTCTCCAGGTACCCGGGCCGGCAGCGTCCGTCGCCGATGCTGTTGAGCTCGAGCCGGAGCTCGCTCAGGCCGACATCGGCCATCCACGCCCGGGCCATCTCGATGACCTCGGCGTCGAGCGCGGGCGAGTCGTCGCCGATCGCCTCGACGTCGAACTGGTGGAACTCCCGGTAGCGGCCGGCCTGCGGCCGGTCGTAGCGGAACATCTCGCCCAGCGTGAAGACCCGGAGTGGCTGCGGTCCCTGGTCCAGGTGGTGCTGGAAGTAGGCGCGAACGATGCCCGCGGTGCCCTCGGGCCTCAGCACCAGCTCCTCGTCTCCGCGCTGGACCAGCCGGAAGAGCTCCTTCCCGCCGACGTCGGTGCCCTCCCCCACGCCCCGCTCGATCAGCTCGACCCGCTCCATGATCGGGGTCTCCATCTCCTGGTAGCCGAAGCGATGGGCGACCTGGCGCGCCTCCCGCTCGACGATCGACCAGGCCGCGCGCTCCTCGGGCAGGATGTCGCGAGTGCCGCGGGCGGCCTTGACCGGCTGGCTCGGAGGCATGCGCCGATTCTAAGATTCGACCGGCAGATGCCCCTTCTGACCCGCCTGCTCGATGACCTCGCGGCCCTCGGGGAGATCCAGGACCGCACCCACCTCGGGGGCTGGGCACTCTACCGGGGCGGGCGCATGTTCGCGCTCGTCCAGGGCGAGCGGCTCTGGCTGCGCACGGACGCCTCCAACCGCTTCGACTACCAGCGCCGGGGCATGATCGCCTTCGCCCCCAACCCCTCCATGGAGCTGGGCGCGTTTTTCGAGGTGCCCCCGGATGTGCTCGCCGACCGGGACCGGCTCCTGGCCTGGGCGGTCAAGGCGGTGAGGACCGGATGATCGTCGAGAACGCGACCTTCGCCTACTACGTGCCCGATCCCGGAGTGGCGGCCGACTGGTACCGCGACAAGCTCGGCTTCGACATCCTCGGCGACCACCGCGAGGGGCCGGGACTGCGGTGGGTGTCGGCCTCTCCGCCCGGCTCCTCCTGGCAGTTCATCTTCAGCGAGGTGGGCACACACGGCGAGGGCGAGCTGGCCGAGCGCTTTCGGGCCGAGCTCGGCTTTGCGCCCCACTACATGCTGATCTGCGACGACCTGGAGGAGACGCTGGCCTCGCTCCGGGGGCGCGGCGTCGAGATCGCGTCCCCGCCCGAGGATCTGCCCTTCGGCCGCGCCGCCTTCATCCGGGACCTCTTTGGAAACACGATCACGCTGGCCGATCGCGCGGGCTGGGCGCGGCTGCGCTCGACCTGAGGCAGCCGCGCCCGCGGCGCCCGGCGTCAGGCGCCTGAACCTGACCCGCCGGCGTCATCCGGCACCGCCGCCAGCAGCTGGGCCAGGCGCTCGTCCGATTCGCGGGCGCCGCTCTCCATGCCCGACTGCAGCATGCCGTCCCGGTCCTCCTTCGACTTGAAGCGCGTCGTGGAGGTCATCCGCGTCCGCCCTCCCTCGTCCGTCAGCACGACCGTGGTCACCGCCTCGTGGCCGGCCGGGATGCCCTCGTAGTTGAAGGTGTTGACGATCCGCTCCGGCGGCTCGACCTCCAGGTACTCGCCGTGGAACCCGTGCTCGGTGCCGTCGGGGGCGACCTGGATGTAGCGCCAGCGCCCGCCCGGGCGGACGTCCATCGTTTCGACCGTCGTGGTCAGGTAGCTGGGTCCCCACCACCTGGGGAGCAGCGCGGGGTCGTTCATCACCGTGAAGACGAGATCGCGAGGCGCGTCGAAGACGCGCTCCTGGACCATCTCGAGATCGGACGGCGTGGCAAAGGTGGTCTTGGTGTCAACTGCCGGCATCTGCTCTGTCCTCCTTCTGGACCTCCTGCAGCACTTCGTCGAGCCGGTCCATCTGCTCCTCCCAGAGCCGGCGATAGGTGTCGACCCAGGAGACGAGTTCATGGAACGCCTGGGGCCGCAGGCTGTAGAAGCGCTGCTGGGCGACCGGGCGCACCTCGACCAGGCCGGCGTCGCTGAGCACCCGGAGGTGCTTCGACACCTGCGGCTGGCGCAGGCTCAGCCGCTCGACGATCTGTCCGACCGGACGCGGTCCGTCCCTCAGCAGGTCGACGATGCGCCTGCGGTTGGGCTCGGCCAGGGCGGTCAGGACAGATTCCATGGCCGGAGTATGCTCCCCCAGGCATATACCTGTCAAGGCATATACGCCCCAGATCAGGTCAGAAAGGGGTTGACCCTGCGCTCCCGGCCGATCGTGGTCGCGGGGCCGTGCCCGCTGAAGACGGCGAAGTCGTCGGGCTGCGTGAGCAGCTGGCCCCGTATCGAGTCCATCAGCTGCTCGAAGTCGCCGCCGTCGAGGTCGGTGCGGCCGATCGAGCCCGCGAAGAGCGCGTCTCCTGTGAAGAGCGCATTGCCGATCCGCAGCGTCACCCCGCCCGGCGAGTGCCCGGGCGTGTGCAGCACCTCGAACTCGAGAGTCCCCGCCCGGTAGGCGGTCCCCTCCTCCAGCCGCTCCACGCCGGCGACCGGCGACTGCTCGATCGGGAAGTTGGAGCGCAGCGGCCGGCCTTCGGCGATCACGTGGCGCTCGGCGTCGTGGACCGCAACCGGCACTCCAGGCCAGGCGGCGAGCAGCCGGGGCAGGCCCCCGATGTGGTCGACATCGGTGTGGGTGAGCAGGATCGCCCGCACCGTCGCCCCCAGCTCCCGCGCCTGCCGCAGGATCAGCTCGGGCTCCAGGTGGGCGTCGACCAGGACCGCGTCGCGGCCGGCCTCGTCCATGACGATGTAGGAGTTGGTCCCGAACCGGCTGTCGTAGGTCGCCTGGACCTGGATGCGCTGTGGATCAGCCGAGCTCATGAGGCCTCACGTGCCACGGTGTGGACATCCCGGACCTGCTCCAGCTTCTCCATCAGCCTCGAGAGCTGGGAGAGGGAGTCGATCTCCACCGTGGCCGACACCACGGCCGTCTTGTCGTCATAGACCTGGACAGAGGCGCTGGACATGTTGACCCGGTTCTCGGCGACCACGGTCGCGATGTCGCGAAGGAGCCCGGTGCGGTCCCAGGCCTCGATCTTGATGGCGACCGGAAAGAGCACGCCCAGCTCGCTCTCCCAGTCCACCGGCACCACCCGCGCCTCGTCAGGCGCATGGATCGCGTTGATGCAGTCCCGGCGGTGGACGGTGACGCCCTTGCCCCGGGTCGTGTAACCGGAGATGGCGTCGCCCGGCACCGGCTGGCAGCAGGGTGCGATCCGGGTATGGATGCCGCGCTCGCCGCGGACCAGGATGCGCGGCGTCGGCCGCTGCTGCGGGATGAGCGGGATGGCGCGCAGCACGTCGTCGTCGCCGGCCGGCGCCAGCGCCATCCGCATGACCGTCGAGTGCGGCGACACGTCGCCGTAGCCGATCGCGGCCAGGAAGTCGTCGACTGCGTTGAAGCGCGCCTGGCGCGCCATCTCGTCGAGCTTGCCCTCGGGCAGCTGGGCCAGGTTCAGGCGGTGCATCCGGTGGAGCTCCTTCTCGAGCAGGTCGCGGCCCTTGGCCACGTTCTCCTCCCGGGCCTGGCTCTTGAACCACTTGCGGATCCGCTCCTTGGCCGAGGCGCTCTTGACGAAGTTGAGCCAGTCGCGGCTCGGCCCATGCGGCGCCTTGGTGGTGAGGATCTCCACGATCTCGCCGTTCTTGAGCTCGTAGTCGAGCGGCACCATCCGGCCGTTGACCTTGGAGCCTATGCAGCGATGGCCGACCTCGGTGTGCACGCGGTATGCGAAGTCGACCGGGGTCGAGCCCGCGGGCAGGTTGTACACGTCACCCCTGGGCGAGAAGACGAAGACCTCGTCCATGAAGATGTCGACGCGGACGGCGTCGACGAAGGACTCGGCGTCCGACACCTCCTTCTGCCACTCCATGAGCAGGCGCAGCCAGGAGAGCTTCTGGTCGAAACGCTTTTCGGAGGTCGAGTCACCCTCCTTGTAGGCCCAGTGGGCGGCGACGCCGTACTCCGCCACCCGGTGCATCTCGTGGGTCCGGATCTGGATCTCGATCGGCTCGCCCGTGTGCGAGACCACGGTCGTGTGCAGCGACTGGTAGCCGTTCGACTTGGGCATCGCGATGTAGTCCTTGAAGCG
>CAYLIP010000026.1:0-34730 GCA_964383855.1 uncultured Actinomycetes bacterium
AACGGGACCTTGAACTGCCACTTGTCGATGTGGTTGTCCTCGTCCGCGGGGGTCAGCACCTCGGACTCGTCGATGTAGTCGATCTCGAGCGCCTCGAGGATGCGGGCCTCGACGAAGTGGCCGATCCGGCACTTGGCCATCACCGGGAGGGTCACCGCCTCCTTGATCGCCCGGATCAGCTCCGGATCGGACATTCGCGCGACGCCGCCATCGCGCCGGATGTCGGCCGGGACGCGCTCGAGCGCCATCACGGCGGCGGCGCCGGCCTCCTCGGCCACGCGGGCCTGCTCGGGGGTGACGACATCCATGATGACGCCGCCCTTGAGCATCTCGGCCAGGCCGGCCTTGACCCGAAAACCGCCCTTCAGGGCGCCGTCACCGGCCATTCGCTCGCTGTCCGCCATGGTCGCCCAATTCTACCCTTGTGGATAACGTGCTCCGGCCGCCACTTGATCGCGTCCTGACCGCCGGGCTGCTCCTTCTCACCGCCTGCTCGCCGCTCGCCGCACAGGCGCCTCCGAGCCCGCTCCACGGTTCCTACCGTCCCTCGCCGGGCCGCAGCGGCGGAACCGCGGTGCTGGGCGCCTTCGAGTCGCCGGACACGCTGGACCCGCTCGCGGCGGCGACCGACAGTGGCGTCCGGGCCTCGGCCCTTCTCTTCTCGCCGCTCTGGGGCCTGGACCCGGGGCTGCATCCGTACCCCGACCTGGTCAGGGAGGTGCCGGCGCTCGGCGCCGGCGGCACCAGCCTCGACGTCACGCTGGTGCGCGGGCTCCGCTGGAGCGACGGCGCCCCGATCACCTCGGACGACGTGATCTTCACGTGGAGGGCGATCACCGACCCGGCGGTCGGCGCCCAGGTCGGAGCCGGGTTCGAGCACGTGACCTCGATCGACCGCCGGTCCGACACCGAGACCGTCTGGCACTTCGACCGGCCCGACCCCGCCTACCTGCAGCTCGGGCCGGCGATGGCGCTGCTGCCCGCGCACCGGCTGGCCGGGCTCCCGCACCGCGAGTGGGCCGGCAGCGGGTTCTTCCAGTCGCCGGACGTCGTCTCCGGCCCCTTCACGCTGGCCCGGCATGTGCCCGAGTCGGAGCTCGACTTCGCCGCCAACCCGCGCTATGCCGACGGGCGGTCGCTGCCGGGGGCCTATGCCGGCCCGGCGCCATTCACGCATGCCGCCCACCTAGATCGCGTCGTCTACCGCCTCTTCCCGGGCAAGGACGGTTTGCTCCGGGCCCTCCGCGCGGGGGCCGTGGACGCCGCCTTCGGCCTGGATCCCGAGGAGGCAGGCGGCCTCAGCGGCTACCCGGGTGTGCGCGCGGAGGTCCACACCGGCCTGCGCGACGAGTTCTTGAACCCGAACCACGACGTCAACACGGCGACCGGCAGGCCGCCACCCTGGGTTGGCGACGCGGCCGTGCTCGACGCCCTCGCCCTCGCCCTCGACCGCGAGGCGCTGGTCTCGGGTCCGCTTCGAGGCGCCGCCCGGCCGAGCCGCGGGCTCTATCCGCGGCCGCTTGCCGGCTGGGGCGATCCCGCGACACGCCTGGTCCGCGACCTGGCCGGAGCCAGGAGCAGGCTGGACCAGGACGGCTGGAAGGCGGGCGCCGACGGCGTGCGGGTGAAGGCCGGCCGGCCGCTCGAGTTCTCCCTGCTCGCGGTCTGTCCGACCTCGGTCATGGCCGGCGTCCTGGATGCGCTCAAGCGGCAGTGGGCGGAAGCCGGCGCCCGGGTCCAGGCCGAGTGCCGGCCGCGGGCGCTCTTCTTCGCCGGGTTCGCCGCTCAGGGCACCAACGCCTCGGGC
Source organism: uncultured Actinomycetes bacterium (assembly GCA_964383855.1). GTDB lineage: Bacteria > Chloroflexota > Dormibacteria > Dormibacterales > Dormibacteraceae > CAZHAC01. Next base: position 1,808 of record CAYLIP010000026.1, read on the forward strand.
GCCTTCGACATGACCGCCTACTCCAACGCCTGGGGTCCGGACCCGGGCGCCTGGGCACCGGTGGGCGAGTCGGCCGGCGTGCCGTCCGCCGGCAACCCGTCCGGCCTCAACTGGAACCGCTGCCGGGATGCTCGCCTGGACGCCGATCTCGACCGGGTCACGACGGCGCTGGGCGGGGCTCGGCGCGACGCCGCCCGGGCCGCCGAGCGCGACTGGCTGGCCGTCCACTGCACGATCCCGCTCTACGAGTCGCCCGAGGTGCGCGGCGTCGCCGGTCGCTTCCACGAGCTGACCAGCAACCCGGCCATGGCGGCGGAGACCTGGAACGCCGCCGACTGGTGGGTGGCGGGATGACCGAACGGCTGGCTCGGGACGCCTGATGCGCCGCGCAGCGGCGATGGCAGGGGTCTCACCCGCACCGGTCGCGGCCCCTCCCCCGGCTTGGCCAGGACACCTCCCCGCCGAGCGGGGAGAAGGCTTGGGGACGGCTCCCCGGGCGAGTCACCTCCCCACTTGATGGGATGAGGCTTGTGCGGAAGGCCGCCTCAGCTTGTGGCCGGCACCGGGGTGCCGGCGAAGTGGCAGGCCGCGAGGTGCCCGGCCGGCCGCTCGGGCTTTGCCTCGAGCACCGGTTCACGCTCGGCACAGATCTCCTGGGCGAGCGGGCAGCGGGTGCGGAACCGGCAGCCGCTGGGCGGGTTGATCGGGCTGGGCACGTCGCCGCGGAGAACGATGCGCTGGCGCCGGCGGCCGGGTGCCGGCTGGGGGATGGCCGACAGCAGCGCCTGGGTGTAGGGATGGAGCGGCTGCCGGTACAGCTCGGCGGCATCCGCGATCTCGACGATCTTGCCCAGGTACATGACGGCGATCCGGTCGCTGATGTAGCCGACCACGGCCAGGTTGTGAGCGACGAAGACGTAGGTCAGGTTGAAGTCTCGCTTCAGGTCGACAAGCAGGTTGAGCACCTGCGACTGGATCGAAACGTCAAGGGCGGAGACGGGTTCGTCGGCGACCACCAGCTTGGGGTTGAGGACCAGCGAACGCGCGATGCCGATGCGCTGGCGCTGGCCGCCCGAGAACTCATGCGGATAGCGACCGGCGGCCTCGGGCCGCAGGCCGACCCGCTCGAGCATGTCCCGGACGCGCCGGTCGCGCTCGCGGCCGGGCGCCAGGCCGTGCGTGGACAGGCCCTCGGAGATGATCTCGCGGACGGTCATCCTGGGATCGAGCGAGCCGACCGGGTCCTGGAAGATGAACTGCATGTCGCGCCGGGCCGCCTTCAGGTCGGCGCGCCGCAGACCGGCCAGGTCGCGGCCCTGGAACCGGATCTCACCGGCCGTGGGCTCGACCAGCCGGAGCAGCGTGCGGCCGAGCGTCGACTTGCCGCAGCCCGACTCACCGACCAGCCCCACGGTCTCGCCCGGCAGCACGTCGAGGTCGACGCCGTCCACCGCCCGCACGTGGCCCGCCGTCCGCTGCAGGATGCCGCGGCGGATCGGGAAGTGCTTGACCACGCCGCGGGCCCGCAGCAGCGGCTCCGCGGTGGCGGCGGTCAAGCCTTCACCTCCACCCCGGCGGTCTCCCGCGGTCCCTTCTCGCAGAGCCAGCAGGCCGACCGCTGGGCGCCCGCGTCCATCAGCGGCGGATCCTCGCGGCAGCGGTCGAAGGCGTAGTCGCAGCGCGCCGCGAAGCGGCAGCCGCGCGGCCAGCTGAGCGGGCTGGGGACCATCCCACGAATCACCCGGAGGGGCTCGGCCTGCGTCATGCCGAGGATGGGAATCGATTGCAGCAGGGCCTCGGTGTAGGGGTGCTGAGGGCTGCTGAAGATCGCCTCCACCGGGCCCCGCTCCACGATCCGGCCGGCGTACATGACGGCGACGTCGTCGCACATCTCGGCGACCACGCCGAGGTCGTGGGTGATGAGCATGATCGACATGCCCAGCCGGTCGCGCAGCTCCTTCATCAGCTCCAGGATCTGGGCCTGGATGGTCACGTCGAGCGCCGTCGTGGGCTCGTCAGCGATCAGCAGCTGGGGGTCGCAGGCCAGCGCCATGGCGATCATCACGCGCTGGCGCATGCCGCCCGACATCTGGTGCGGGTAGTCGCCGGCCCGGCGCTCGGGAGACGGGATGCCAACCAGGGTCAGCATCTCGATGGCGCGGCGGCGCGCCTCCTGCACACCCATCGAGCGGTGCAGCATGACCGCCTCCACGATCTGGTCGCCGACCGTGTAAACCGGGTTGAGGGAGGTCATCGGCTCCTGGAAGATCATCGAGATCTCGTTGCCCCGCACGCGGCGCAGCTCCTCCTCGTCGAGCTCGGCCAGGTCGCGGCCGCCGAGGAGGATCCGGCTCCCCGGCTCGACCCGGCCCGGCGAGTCGATCAGCCGCATGATCGAGAGGGCGGTCACGCTCTTGCCGCAGCCGGATTCCCCGACCACACCCAGCGTGCGGCCCTCGGAGATGTCGAGGTCGACCCCGTCCACCGCCCGCATGACGCCGGCACGCGTGTGGAAGTACGTCCGCAGGTTCTCGACTCGCAGCAGCTCGCCCACGCGTGCCGTTCAGCCTAACCAGTGACCCACCAATCGACGACGTTCCAGGTGTTGCCCGCCGCGCTCGGATTGGGAGCGAAGTTGTGCAGGCGCCTGGCGGCCAGACCAACGTCGAGCCGCCAGAAGAGCGGGGTCTCGCAGCGCGCCGCCTGGTAGGCGCTGGCGAACACCCCGTAGGCGGCACTCCGCCGGCCCCGGTCGAGCGTCGAGGCGCCGGCGGCAAGCGCCCGGTCCAGGTCGGGCGACGAGCACCGCGAGCTGTTGGCCGCCGATCCACTGGCGAAGAGTCCACGCAGGCCGTCGGGGTCGGGAGTCGTGTTCCAGGCCCACAGCCCGGCCTGGTAGGCGCCCGACGCGGTGGCTCCCGAGGGCCCGAAGAGCGCGTCCGGCGGCGCCGCCTGGAGGCGCACATCGGCTCCCAGCCGCCGCCAGCCCGCGGCCACCACCTCGGCCTCGGACGCACGCAGCGGGTTTTCCGCGGTGGTCACGAGCGTGAACGCCAGGCTGCGGCCGTTGCGCTGCCGTATCCCGCCGGGGCGGGCGACCCAGCCGTCGGCGTCCAGCTCGCGGGCGGCCGCGGCCGGGTCGAGCCGCAGCGCCGGCGGCTGCGGCACCCAGCCCAGGCTCGGGCTGATCGGGCTCTCCGCGCTCCGGACCGCCCCGTGGAGCACGTCGCGCAGCAGGCCCGGCCGGTCGACACCCAGCATCAGGCTCTCGACCAGCTGAGGGTCATCTCGAAACAGAGGGTCGGCGCGGTTCAGGGTCACCTGCTCGTAGGACAGGCCGGGAACGGCCAGCACCCGCTCCCCAAGCGTGGAGGCGATCGCGAGGTCGCGCTCGTTGAGGTCGAGCGCGGCCACGATCTCGCCCGCCTTCAGCGCGGCCAGCTCCTCCTGCTTGGTCGCGTAGCCCTGGAAGGTGAGGCGCTCGAGGTGAGCCAGGTGCCCGAGCAGGGGCGCACCTGAGCGGCCGTCCGCGTAGCGAGGGTTGCGCTGGAGGACGTAGCGGTCGCCTGGGGCGTCGGCCAGCGTGAACGGCCCCGAGACCACGTCCGGCTTCGCCCAGTAGGGGTCGGCCGGCAGGCGGGCGGGATCGGCGGAGGCCAGGCGGTGAGCTGGCGCGATGGCCCCGAAGAGGAGCGCGTAGGCGGGGTAGATCGACCCGAAGTGCATGACCAGGGAGTCGCCGGCAACGTCGATGGCGGTGATCCGGTCGTACCCCTCCTGGCCGTGCGAGGCGCGCCAGGTGAAGACCACGTCGGCGGGCGTGACCGGCTGGCCGTCCGACCAGTGCAGCCCCGCGCGCAGCGTGTAGGTGACATCCATCCCGGAGCCGGCGGTCGTGACGCCGCCGTTCTCCAGCGTCGGCACTTCCCGGGCCAGGTCCCCGTAATAGCCGAGGGCGGGATCGACCCCGACCAGGCCCGAGAAGAGCGCCTGCTCGACCCAGATCGCGTTGGCGGGCTGGGGATAGATCGCGGGCAGCGCCGCCGGCAGCTGCCAGTCGCCGACGCTGACGCTGCCCCCCTCGCGGGGTGCCGTCTCCGGGCTGTAGCGGGCGGGGATGGCGATCGGCTTGACGCTCACCGAGGGCGTGGGAGACGGCGAAGCGGCCGGCTGGCAGGCGGCGAGGAGGATCGGGATTGCGAGAAGAAGGCGGCGCAGAGCGCCTATTCTGCCGTCCCGCCCCACGCCGGCACGTGGGGGAGGGCTGATCCGCTTAGAGCCTCTCCAGGACCTGGACGCGCTTGCCCTCGTACTCGTCGTCCGAGAGCACGCCACCCGAGTGCAGCCGGTCGAGCATGTCCATCTCCTCGAGCACGTCCAGCAGCGGCGCCATCGTGCGGCGGGCCAGGTAGGCCTCAGAGGCCAGGCCCTTGTCCTCGATCTGGCGGCCGTCGAACTCGCGCACGTAGAAGAGCGCCTTGACCGCCGAGAAGGGGATGCCCAGCTTGCGGACCGACTTGTCGCTCTCGCTCTCGGGATGCAGGTGAAGGACCACGCCATAGCGGTGCCGCTGAAGCGCGCCGTCGATGTGGCCGCGCAGGACCTCGCCGTCGAGGAAGCGGATGGCGACCTTGCGGGTCGGGGTCTCCGGCTCAGGGATCTCCCCGAGCGGCATGTCCACCCACTTGACGGCTGAGAGCGGGACCCAGGCCATCTCGTTGTTCTCGATACCGGCCACGTCGTCGACGTCGACGATGAAGTCGGGCTCGTCGAAGTCGAGGTCGCGGGCGGTGCCCTCCATGACCTCGTCGTCGAAGAAACGAACCTTCACATGCGCCATTTCCAGATCAGCTCTCCATCATGTTCTAACGGGGCGCCGGTGACCGAGCTTGCGAGTGCAGCTGACACAGCCGGCCAGATGGCGGCGGACCGCCTCTGCCTGTGAGGTCCGGAGCTTCCCGGCCAGGTAGGGCGCGAGCAGCGGCTGCACCTCGGCGCACTGAAGCTCGGAACCACCGCCTTGGAGCAGCACGAACTCCTCCTTGAAGCGCAGGCGGGCCCTGTAGAGGAGCGTTTCGACGGCGCTCTCACTGAGCTCCATGATGTGCGCTATGCGCCGGTAGCTCAGGCCCTGGAGCTCGCGCAGCGTGAGCACCAGGCGGTACTTCTCAGGCAGGCGCTGAGCCACCGACCAGACCTGGCGGCGAAGCTCGTTCTGCTCGCTGGCGACCACCGGGTCGTAGGCGTGCGCCGGCGCGGGCAGCCGGACCATGAGGTCCTCGTCGTCGTCGTCGCCGCCGGCCAGCTCGCGTGGATCCCGCTGCCTGCGGCGGAGCTCGTCGTAGCAGAGGTTGCGGGCGACGGTGTGGATCCAGCCGCCGAAGTTGAAGTCGTCGTCCATCCGGTGGAGGTTCTTCAGCGATTTGAGGAAGGTCTCCTGGGCGATGTCCTCGGCCAGGAGGCCGTCGCCCAGCTTGCGGTGGACGAGCCGGTAGATCGACGAGATGTAGCGGCGGTGCAGCTCCTCGAAGGCCCCCGCCTCCCCGGCCCGGAAGGCGCGGACCAGGTCGACGTCGCTGCGCTCGTCCCGCCTGGGCGTCGGGTTCACAGGCTGATCCTCATCAGGCGGACCGCCCTCGCCGCCGCGCGCTCCAGCAAACCCTCGGCGTCGCCCTCCATCTCGTCGAGCGGTCCCGGGCCCTCGGCGATCGGCAGCACCGCGTCGATCCCCGAGCCCAGCACCCGCTCCCAGCCCGCGGCCAGGCCGCCGGCAAGCAGCACCACGGGGACGCCCGCGCGCCGGGCCTGGGCGGCGACCTCGGCCGGCCCCTTCCCGTACGCGGTCTGAGCGTCTACCCGCCCCTCACCGGTGAAGACCGCGGCCGCGCCGGCGAGCGCGCCGGGCAGGCCGGAGGCCTCGACGACCAGAGGCGCCCCGCGGGTCAAACGGGCGCCGAGGAACGCGACCAGCCCGGCGCCGGCTCCGCCCGCGGCCCCGGCGCCCGGGATGTCGCGCACCCGGACTCCGAGGTCGCGCTCGATCACGTCGGCCAGGTGGGCGAGGGCGGCGTCCAGCTCCGCGACCATCTCCGGCGTCGCGCCCTTCTGCGGGCCGTAGACGGCAGAAGCGCCCTCCGGGCCGCAGAGGGGGTTGGTCACGTCCACCGCCACCTCAATCTCCAGGCGGCGCCAGCCGGGGTCCACCGCCGCGGCGTCGATCCGGTGGAGCCGGGCCAGGGCGGCGCCGCCGCGGGGCAGGTCACGGCCGCCGGCGTCGAGCAGACGGAAGCCGAGGGCCTGAGCCATGCCGGCGGCGCCGTCATTGGTCGCCGAACCGCCGATCCCGGCGATGATCCGCTTCACCCCCCGCCGGCGCGCCGCCTCCAGCACCTGGCCGAAACCGTAGGTGGAGGCAGCGCGGGGGTCCCGCCGTTCGGCGGGGACCAGGGGCAGGCCACTGCTCGACGCGAGCTCGACCACGGCCGTCGCACCGCCCTCGAGCAGACCGTAGCCGGCCAGCACCGGCTCGCCGAGGGGACCCTCGACCTCGACATCGAGAACCTCGCCGCGGCGCGCCGCGACCAGCGCCTCCACCGTGCCCTCGCCTCCGTCGGCGACCGGGACCTCGAGCACCTCGGCCTCGGTCAGCACCGAACGCACCCCCCGCGCGATGGCGGCGGCGGCGGCCGGGGAGCCGAGCGATCCCTTGAAGGGGTTGGGGGCTGCCACCAGTCTCATCGCGCGGCGAGTCTAAGGCCACGGAACCACGGTTGCTTGCTGCTTGGGGTCCTCTACGTTGCCGGGTAGACCGGGAGCGACCAGTCCGCGTACCGCGAATGCTCGCCCCGGCAGGCCCGGAAGTAGGACTCCTGGAGCTGACGCGTGACCGCGCCCACCGCCCCCGTGCCCACCTGCCGGTGGTCGACCTCGATCACCGGCGAGATCTGGGCGCCCGTGCCGCAGAGAAAGAGCTCGTCGCAGGTGTAGAGCTCGGTGCGGTCGATGCTGCGTTCGAGCACCGGGATCCCGAGCTCCTCCCGCGCGATCTGCATGATCAGCTTGCGGGTCACCCCCTCCAGGATGTCGTCGGTCACCGGAGGCGTGAGCAGCATGCCGTCCATGACCAGGAAGATGTTCTCGGCCGAGCCCTCCGACACGTGCCCGTCGGAGCTGAGCACGATGGCCTCGTCGAACCCCGAATCAAGCGCTTCCGAGCTGGCCAGAGCGGAGTTTATGTAGGCACCCGTGATCTTGGCGCGGGCCGGGACCGACTCGTCGGACACCCGGCGCCAGCTGCTGACCATGCAGCGGATGCCGGACTCGGTCTCGACGTACTTGCCCATGGCGGCGGTGTAGATGGCGAAGGTCTCGGCCACGCCCCGCATGCGCACGCCGACCTCCTCTCCGCTCTTGAAGAGGATGGGCCGGATGTAGGTGTCGGCGCGGTAGCGATTCCGGCGAAGCAGGTCGAGCGTGATCGCGACCAGCGCCTGGGTGTCCAGTGGAAGCTCCATCCGCAGGATGCGGGCCGACCGCCGCAGGCGTTCGAAATGAGCCGCCGGCTGGAGCAGGAACAGCTGTTCCTGCGGCTCGCTCCAGTAGGCCCGGATGCCCTCGAAGCAGCCGGTACCGTAGTGCAGGCCATGCGTCATCAGGCCCAGGTGGACGTCGCTGTAGCGCACGACGTGCCCGTCGAAGTAGACCCAGCTGTTGGGTGGCCGCCGGCCCGGGTTGGTCACCGCCGAGGGCTTCGGCGCCTCGTGCAAGTCGCGGGCCACGGCCCGATCATAAGACCGGCTCACCTTAGAATCGAAGTTCGATGAGCCTCTACGGGATCATTGCCGACCTCCGCCGCGATCACCCCAACCCGGCCGCCTCGCGGACTCTCGACATGGTCGTCGCCGAGCTGGGCCGGACCAACGACAACCTGCGCGAGGCGGTCGCCCACCTGGAGAACAGGCCCCTGCCGGCCGGCGGCAAGCCGGTGCTCGACGAGCTCCTGGAGCGGGCCAGCGGGGAAGGCGTGGACGACATCGAGCGGCCGCGGCCACCTGACGAGCAGATGCCGGTGGAACCCGTCGACGAATCGCAGGTCGGCATCGCGGTGCTGCTCGGGGGTTCCGCCCTGATCTTGGTCGCCCTGGTCGCGCTGGCGGTCGTCGCCGCGCTGGTCAAGCTCTGATCCATGCCTCAGGAGTTCTCCTTCGACGTCGTCTCGGAGTTCGACCCGGCCGAGCTGACCAACGCCATCGACCAGGCCCGCCGAGAGGCGGGGACGCGCTTCGACTTCAAGGACGCCGCCCCGACGATCGAGCACAAGGGCGAGGTGATCACGCTGGAGGCGTCGACCGAAGACCGCGCGCGGGCCCTGCTGCAGGTCCTTCGTGAGAAGGCGGCGCGGCGGGGGATCTCGGCCAAGCTCTTCCAGGCCGGCGAGCCGAAGACGGTGGGACGGGGGCGCGGCCAGATTGAGGTCAAGCTCAATGCCGGGATCGACGACAAGCTGGCCAAGGACCTCCAGAAGCGGATCCGGGACGTCTCACCGAAGGTGCAGGCGCGCATCCAGGGCGACCAGCTGCGGGTCACCAGCGCCAGCAAGGACAACCTGCAGGCGGTGATCGCCGCCCTGCGCGACGCCGAGGACATCCCGGTGCCCCTGGAGTTCAAAAACTACCGGTAGAGGGCCAGGCCTCCTCCCCCGTCGGCGGAGGAGGTAGGCGCTAGCGCTGCTTGACGTCGCCCGGCGGCCGGTGCTCGAGGATGCCCTCGACCGCCCGCCGGATTCGCCCGGCCCGCTCATCGCCGCTCGCCTCCGCCACCCAGCGCGCGTACTCCGCCCGCTGGCCGGCCGGCAGCTGCTCGAAGTCGAGCCCGGCCCCGGCACGCCCCAGGGCCGCCCGGAAGTCGTCGGGCGCGTCGACCTCGAGCCGGTCGCGGGGCGGATCGATCTCGGCCCGCACCCGGTCGCCGGTATCCACGCCGATCTCGCGGCGCAGCTCGAGCGGTACGAAGACCCAGATCTGGCCGTCCTCGGCCGGGCTCGCATTGGCCTCGAAGGGACGCCCGTTGAGCCTGCCCGTGATGCGGGCCAGAGCCTCGCCGGGTATCAGGTCGGCGGGCAGCCGGAACGCCACCTGGTCGTAGATGCCGTCGCGGGCAATCTCCTCCAGGGTCACGTCGAAGCTGAGTTCGCCGGCCACCGCTTCGAGTCTAAGGTGTCGATGTGCGGGTGATTCCAGCCCTCGATCTCCGGGGCGGCCGGGTGGTCCGGCTGCTGAAGGGCGACTTCGATCATGAGAAGGACTATGGCGGCGACCCGCTGCCCCGGGCGCAGGCGCTGGCCGCCGCCGGCGCCACACGGCTGCACCTGGTCGACCTCGACGCCGCCGCCGGCACCGGCTCCAACCGCGAGCTGGTGTCCGAGGTCGTGCGCTACGCGGGCGTCGAGGTGCAGGTGGCGGGCGGCATTCGATCGGAAGCCGACGTCGAGGCCTGGCTGCGGGCAGGCGCGAGCGCGGTCGTCATGGGAACGACCGCGGTCCGGCGGCCGGCGCTGCTGGCGGAATCCGCCGAGCGGCATCCCGGGCAGGTGTTTGCCGCGCTCGACTTGAAGGCCGGCCGGCCCGCCGTGACCGGCTGGACCGGCGTCGAAGAGCAATCGGTGGAGGCGCTTCTCGAGGATTGGGCGGAGCCGCCTCTGGGCGGCGTGATCCTGACCAGTGTCGACCGCGACGGCACGCTGGCAGGTCCCGACCTGGATGCGCTGACCCGGGTTCGGCGTGAAACGCGGCATCCGGTCGTCTATTCGGGCGGGGTCGCCCGCCTCGAAGACCTGCGGGCGCTGGCCGGGGCCGGGGCCGCCGCGGCCATCCTGGGCAAGTCCCTGCTCGACGGCCGCTTCACCCTGGCGGAGGCGATCGCCGAATGCGCCGCGCTCTCCTGACCGGCCTGCTGCTGGCCGCCAGTGGCCTGCTGCTGTCAAGCTGCGGCGGCGACGCCACCGTCGACGACTCTGCGCTTCACTCCGACATAGCGCAGGGCCGGGACGGGGTCGAGGTCACCTTCGACGCGACCCTCCTCGACGCCCCCATCCAAGCCGGCGGCCACGAGCGCTTCCACGTGCGCTCGGGGTCGGGAGATGTGCTCGAGGTGGACCACAACACGTCGCTGGCGCGGCCCGTTCCGGCCGCGGCCGGCCAGTCGATCGTCGTCCACGGCCAGCTGTACCTGGCGCCCCGGCCCGGGGTGCACTGCACTCATGCCCACACCTCCCGGGGCTGTCCCAACCCGGGATGGATCAAACTGGGCTCGGAGACCTATGAGTGATGTGCGAGGGTAGGCAGCACCAGAGGCGGGGAATCCTCGCCAACGCCCTGGCCCCCGGACTCCCGCTGACCGAGCGGGTGCGCGCCGTCGCCACCAACCTGGCTCGCCGCCTGCGCGGGGGGCGCCTCCATGACTGCTGCGGCCGGTACGGCGAACCGGGCTGTTGAATGACGCTCGAAGAGGCCCGTGCGGCCGGACGGATCGCCTGAGCCCTATTCGGGCTTACGCGCCACCTGGAACGACGCGGCCTGCGCGATCGGCCGCATCACCACCTCGTCGATGTCGACATGGGGTGGCCGGGTGACCACGAACTCGACCACGTCGGCGACGTCGTCCGCGGTCAGCGGCTGGACGCCGCGGTAGACGTCCCGGGCGGCCTGCGGGTCACCGAATCGAACCAGGCTGAACTCGGTCTCCGCCATGCCGGGATCGATCTCGCTGACCCGGATCGGCTCGCCGTTCAGCTCGAGGCGGAGCGTGCGCGAGATGGCGCGGACGGCGTGCTTGCTGGCCGTGTAGCCGGCGCCGCCCCGGTACGTCTCGAAGCCGGCGATCGACCCGATGTTGACGATGTGGCCGCGCGGCGACCGGCGGATCAGCGGCAGGCACTCGCGCGTCATCCGCAGCAGCCCGAGGACGTTGGTCTCCCACATGCCGACCCAGTACTCGTCAGGGGTGGAGTCGACGCTGGTCATGCCCAGCGCCAGGCCGGCGTTGTTGACCAGCACGTCGATCTGGCCCACCCGGCTGTCGATCCCGGCCACGAATGACCGCACGCTCTCGGCGTCTCGGACATCGAGCGGCAGGGCGATGGCGCCGGTGGCGCGAGCGACCTCTTCCAGCCGGTCCTGCCGGCGCGCCCCGGCCACGACCTTGAACCCGGCCAGCGAGAGCCGGCGGGTGATCGCGGCGCCGAAACCTGACGATGCGCCCGTCACCACCGCGATCGCTGCTTGGGCGGTCACTCCTCGGAGGGTAACCTAGTGCCCACGATATGCTGGAAGTGGTGGTCGGAGCCGTCGCCGCTGCCCTGGTCCTGGCCGGCCTGGCGGTGATCGCGGGACCCGCCCTGCCCCGCCTCTGGCGCGGCGCCTGGCTGCTCGCCCGCCGCAGGCGCCCCGGGGTGCCGAGCGCGGCTCCCACCGGCGGCACCGCCCTCGCTTCCGGCCTCCACCCCACGACCGCCCGGGCGCTGACGGCGGCCGCCCGCAGCTACGGCCTGCTCCGGGCCAACGGCGAGGACCGGCTGGCCTCCGAGCTGCGCGCGGCGGCGCGCCTGGTTCGCACCAACGAGCCCCGGGGCCTGCTCGCGCTCGCATCCGTGCTCCGGCCCATGCGCGACGTGACGATCGTCGAGGCGGACGCGCGGGTCCGCTACCAGAAGCTGGTCGGCGAGCTGCGAGACGCCGTCAAGGACCGCTCCGAGCAGCTCGAGCTGCTCCACTTCCGCTGATCTAGAAGAACACGAGGGCGCGCTCGACGCTGAGCCCCCCGAGCCCGGCCGGCCCGCTCGCCGCCTCGAGCAGGAACTCCGGCGCCGGCCCCAGCACCATCTGCCGGCGCCAGAGAACCGCATCACTTCCGAACCGGCCATAGAAGTCGCGGTAGCTCTCACTCCTGGGCTTGGAGAGCCACAGCACCCGTCCATCGCGCGGCTCCGGCAGTCCCGAGTAAAGCCGGTAGAGACCGCCGGCCCCGGTCGCGGCGCTGGCCGCGGCGTCGTGCGCCGAACGCAGCCGGGGCGACACCGCCACCTCGTTGAGCGGGTCGAGCGCGTAGGACCCCTCCACGAGGTACCAGTCCTCGTAGGCGGTTTCGGCGGGGAGCCACCCTGCTCCCTCGACCCGGTAAGAGACCGAGCGGAGGAAGCCCTCCGACCCGGCGGCTCGCAGCTGGGCGTGGAAGGCACGCTGGGCGGCCTCGTACTCGGCCCGGTCGGTCCCCGGCGCCGGCCAGTGCCAGAACAGGTAGGCCAGCACTAGGAGGCGGCGCCGCCGGGCTTGAAGGGGCGCGGACGCAACCCGGCAGCGCGGCCCCTGTCCACCATCACCGCCGCCAGCTTGCGGGAAGCCTCATCGATCATCTCGTCCCCGAGCATGACCGCCCCGGTCGCCTGCTCGGCCGTCGAATGCTCATAGGCGTCGATGATCGCGGACGCCTTGTCGAAGTCGGCCTGCGCAGGAGCGAATACCTCGTTCAAGAGTTCGGCCTGGGCCGGGTTGAGCGCCCACTTGCCGTCGTAGCCGAGCGCCGCCACGCGCTGAGCCGAGGCCCGGAGCCCGTCGAGGTCGCGGACCTGGGCGTGCGGCCCGTCGACCGCCATCAACCCGAACGCCCTGGCCGCGACCAGGATGCGGAAGTGGACATAGTGAAAGAACTCGCCCGGGTAGGCGGCCGGGGTGCTCCCGATCGTCAGCTCCGGCACCCGCAGGGTCGCCATGAAGTCGCCCGGCCCGAAGTGAAGAGCCCGGATCCGCGGCGACGCCTGCGCGATCGCCTCCACCCGCTCGAGGCCGAGGGCGCTCTCGATCTGGAGGTCGAGACCGATCGGCTGCAGCCCCAGCTTGCTCTCCAGCTGCGCCAGCAGCAGGGCCGCGAAATGCACGTGCTCCGGCCCCTCAACCTTGGGCAGCACGATGGTGTCGAGCCGCCGGCCCGCACCCTCGACCACGGCGCGGATGTCGTCGAAGCACCAGCTCGTGTCGCAGGCGTTGACGCGGACGCCGCACTCCTTGCCGGCGAAGTCGAACCCGGTCAGCGCCTCGACCGCCAGCTCGCGGCCCCGCTCCTTGGCGGAGGGGGCGACCGAGTCCTCGAGGTCGATGAAGATCATGTCCGCGGCCGAGCGGTCCGCCTTCTCGAAGAAGCGAGGCTGCGTCGCCGGCACCGAAAGGCAGGACCGCCTCATGCCTGGGGACCCTTGCCGGACTCGACGTACGCCTTCAGGTTCGTCATGTTGTCGCGGATGCCCGCCGCGTACTCCCGGGCCAGCACTCCGCCCAGCAGCCGCAGCATCCCGCCGAGCTGGAAGTCCATGTCATACACCAGCTTGGTGCCCGACTTGAGCCGCCGGTAGCTGTAGGACCAGGTCCCCTTGAGCGGACCGTCGACGAACTCGCCGGCGACCCGCCGGCCCGGTGACCAGGTCGTCTGCTCGAGCTCCAGGTGGCCCTTCCATCCTGGCAGCTCGAGGTCGTAGCGGATGCGGGAACCCGGGCCTGAGGCCTTGCCGTTGACGGGGTAAGCGCGCTTCAGATACGTCGTCCATTTGGGCGCGTTGGGCAGGTCCTCGTGCACGACCGCCCAGACGCGTTCCACGGGCGCCGAGATCGTCACCTCCTCGTGAATCGTGGGCATCCGATCAATGGTGCGATCATCGGAAGTGGATTGTCATCTCCGGCCGTTACCCCTGTGCGCGCGCCGGGCCGGGCGCGCGTCCTCAGCGCTCTTCGCCACCGGAACTACCGCCTCTTCTTCACGGGCCAGGCCATCTCCACGGTCGGGACCTGGATGCAGAGCATCGCGATGCCATGGCTGGTTCTACAGCTGACCGGGAAGGACTTCCTGGTCGGGCTGACTCTGGCCGTCCAGTTCCTGCCCATGCTTCTCTTCGGGCCCTTCGGCGGCATCGTCGCCGACCGCTTTCCGAAGCGGCGGATACTGGTCTGCACCCAGGCCGCGTACACGGTGCCCGCCCTCCTCCTCTTCCTGGCCACGCATTTCGGCTTCGTGACCTATCCGATGGTCATGCTCGCCGCCCTGGCCGTGGGCACGATCAACATCTTCGACGTCCCGGCCCGGCAATCGTTCTCGATCGAGATGGTCGGCCGCGACGACCTCATGAACGCGATCGCGCTCAACTCGTCGGTCTTCAACGGCGCCGCCGTGATCGGTCCCTCGCTGGCCGGGGTGGTGATCGCGACACTCGGGGTGCAGCTCTGCTTCCTGGTCAACGCGGCCAGCTTCGTGGCCACGATCGCCGCGCTCTTCCTGATGCGGAACCTGCCCGCGCTGGTCAAGTCGCCGGGCACGGCGTCGCTCTGGGCCCGGATCCGGGAGGGCGCCGGCTACGCCCGGCACGACCCGGTCGTCGGCTCCCTGCTGGCGGCCGTGGCGGTGTTCTCGCTTTTCGCCATGAACCGGCTCACCCTGATCCCCCTCTTTGCCGAGCGGGTGCTGCACGTGGGCGCCGCGGGGTTCGGCTTCCTGATGGCTGCGCTCGGCCTCGGAGCCTTCACCGGCGCCATCTCACTGGCCGCCTTCCCGGGCCACGCTTCCGGGCGCCGCCAGTTCGGCATCGGAATCGTGTGGTCGGCCATGCTCGTCGCCTTTTCGTTAAGCCGCTGGACGCCGCTCTCGGCCGCGCTCCTCTTCGGCGCCGGCTTCTGCCAGATGTGGTTCCTGGCCACCTCCAACACGCGCATCCAGACCCTCACCCCGGACCACCTCCGGGGTCGCGTCATGGCGCTCTACGCGCAGGCGGTCATGGGCGTGGGGCCGATTGGCGCCACGCAGGCGGGATTGCTTTCGTCGCTCTTCGGGCCGCCGGTGGCGATGGCCACAGGCGCGGTCGTGGCCGGGCTGACGTTGGTCGGGGTCCGGATCGGACGCCCGGCGGTGTTCACCGCCGAGTAAAGGGCAGGCCTCGAGGGGTCAGCCCCAATAGGCCTCGAGCACCGCCGCGATCGCGAGCGCGGGCACGATCCAGCGGAGCGCGAGAACGAACTCGGCGTAGGCGGCGGCGACGCGCGCCGCCCAGCCACCCCCGCGCTCCATGTGAATAACGCTGGCCCCGATGTGCACGGCCAGGCCTCCGGCCACGATCGCCGCCGGAACCTCGACCAGGCCGTTGGGCAGGATGCCGTGCAGCGCCAGCGACCAGGAGGAGAGGGCGGCCGCGTAGCCGATCAGAAATCCGGGCAGGAAGTTGATGAGGAAGCCGGACAGGCCCAGCGTGACCCCCGCCAGCAGACCTGCGAGCAGCACGGCCAGCAGGTTGTGAGCGAAGAAGTTGGCCGCGGCCAGCGGTGGGCTCGGAGCCTGCGCCGCGCCGAGGAGTGCGCCCAGGACGGGACGCGCGAGACGGGACGGGATGACCGAGGCGCTGCCCGCCATCCAGCCGAGCGCGGCGCCCAGCGGCAGCCCGAGGGCGGCGATCAGGACCGGCATCCAGCGCTGGCGGAGCAGCCGGGGAAAAGCGGGCCGGCCGGCGAACGCAGCCGGGACCCCCGTCGCGACCCGCCGGCCCAGATGAAGGGCGCCGGCGTCGCGGGCCAGCAGTGACTCGCGGCTGAAGCCGGCCAGCCCCATCCGCACGAGCGCGATAGCGACCACGGTCATGAAGCCGGCGAAGCCCCAGAGCAGCTCACCGCGGCCGACCAAAATGAGGGCCGCCTCCAGCTGCAGCACGGCCGACATGGGCAGGATGATGAAGCTGGCCATGACGTTGGCGGCTCGCATGGTGCGCGCGTTGGCGCTCACGATCACGGCGCCGGCGACCATCGCCGCGACCTGGCAGACGGTGCTCAGGGCCAGGCTGGCCAGGATGCCGGCCGGGAAGTAGCCGAGGCCGGGGAAGATGGCCAGCGAGTAGACACCGAGCGCGCCATAGCAGAGTGCGAGTGAGATGGCCAGCACCGACGCCACCTTTCCGAAGTAGATCTCCGACTCGCGCAGGGGGGTCGAGAGCAGCACGTCGAGGGTTGCCCGTTCACGCTCCCCGACGAACGATTCCAGGGCCAGCACCAGCGAGAAGCTGGCCGGCAGGAAGACGACGAAGAAGGCGCCGACCACGGTCAGCCGCTCGACGATGGCGTTGACGCCCCCTCCCCAGTAGCTGAGGGCGCGGATGCCGAAGGCGCTGAAGACCGGGATCGCCAGCGCGAGCCCGATCATGGCGCTGGCCAGCCGGAAGTCCCCCGCCGCATCCCGCAGGTCGCGCAGCGCGACCAGCCTGGCTCGGGAGCCCCGGCCGAAAAGCGAGCGCAATTCGGCGCCGGCTCTACGCGGTGATGGGCTGCGCAGTTCCGTCGCTCGTCAGGTGCTCGCCGACGATGGCGAGGTAGATGTCCTGCAGGCCGGGCCAGCGCCGGACCTCCTGCCGCGGCTCGAGGCCGGATTGACGCACGAGCTCCTCGATCGATCCCAGCGCCAGCAGCCGGCCGGCGGACATGATGCCGATCCGGCCGCCGAGCGCCTCCGCCTCCTCCATGGAATGGGTGCAGACGACCAGCGAGCAGCCCGAGGCGCGGAGCTCGTTGAGGAATGCCCAGGCTCGCCGGGCGGAGTCGGGATCGAGGGCGGAGGTCGGCTCGTCGGCGAGGACCAGGGCAGGCCGGTGAAGGGTGGCCCGGATCAGCGCCACCTTCTGGCGCATGCCCTTGGAGAAGGTGCCGAGCCAGCGGTCACCGGCCTGTAGCAGGTCGAAGGTCTCCAGCATCTCCTCGATGCGGGCCTTCCGCATCTCCGGCTCCAGGCCGTAGATGGACCCGAAGTAGTCGAGGTAGGCCCGGGCGGGCATGCGCTCGTAGAGCCCGGGAACCTCGGGCATCAGTCCGATCCGGGCACGCACCGCGTTGGAGTCTGCCCGCACATCGATGCCGTCGACGACGACGTGGCCGGCGGTCGGCATCACCAGGCCGGACATGCAGCGCAGGGCGGTGCTCTTGCCGGCCCCGTTGCGCCCGAGCAGGACCAGGCTCTCGCCGCGGCCCAGCCGCACCGTCAAGTCAGCGACGGCGGCCACGTCCCCGTAACGCTTGACAAGGCGTTCTACCTGGAGCACTGGCGGCGATATTATTCAGTGCGTGATCCGCAGGCGCGGAAACAAGCGTGCCGACCGGCTGGCGCAGCTGGTTGACGACGCCCAGGAGCTGGTGGGAAAGCTCGTGCAGGAAAACCGCACCCTCCGCGCCCGCAATGCCCAGCTGGCCAGGGAGGTCGACCGCCTCACCAAGGGCTGGGAGCAGATCAGAAAGCTGGCGCGGGACGCGCCCCGAGCGCGCCGCACGCGCTGAAGCACCCTCATCAGTCGCGCGGCAGGTAGCGCGGCAGCTCGGCCAGCGAGGAGAAGCCGCCCCGCTCCAGGTGAGCCGCGATTCCGTCGTGCACGCTCTCGATCGCGCGCGGGTCGACGAAGGTGGCGGTGCCGACCTGGACCGCGGCGCAGCCGGCGGTCAGGAACTCGAGCGCGTCATCGGCGGTGGTGACCCCGCCGATGCCGATCACGGGGATGCGGACGGAGCGGGCGGCCTGGTGGGCCAGGTGGACCGCCATGGGCCGGATCGCCGGCCCGCTCAGGCCGCCGGTGCGGAAGGCGAGCCGCGGCCGGCGGGCGCGGAGGTCGATCGACATGCCGACGAAGGTGTTGACCGCGCACAGTGCATCGGCGCCGGCCTCGGCGCAGGCGCGCGCGATGATGCCGATGTCGGCGACCATCGGTGTCAGCTTTACCCAGACCGGGAGCCGGGTCCGCCCGCGCACGGCGGAGGTCACCGCCGCCGCGGCGCGAGGATCGTTGCCAAAGTACATGCCACCCTGCTCGACGTTGGGGCAGCTGATGTTGATCTCGAACCCGGCAACGCCGGGAACGCCGTCGAGGCGCGCCGCCAGCTCTCCGTACTCCTCGGCCGACTCGCCGTTGATGTTGACCAGCACCGGCACCTCCCAACCCGCCCAGAGGGGGCAGTAGTCGCGGATCAGCGCCTCGACCCCGGGGCCCTGGAGGCCGATCGCGTTCAGCATCCCGCTCGGGGTCTCCACGATCCGGACCGGCGGATTGCCGGGCCGGGGGTTGAGGAAGATGCCCTTGGAGAGGATGGCGCCGACCTTGGCGCGGTCGAGAATGGGAACGTCGGTGCCGTAGCCGAAGGTCCCGCTCGCGGCCATGACCGGCCCCCGCAGGCGGATGCTGCCGAGGTCGACCGAGACGTCGGGCGAATTTTCG
This sequence comes from uncultured Actinomycetes bacterium, assembly GCA_964383855.1. Taxonomy (GTDB): domain Bacteria; phylum Chloroflexota; class Dormibacteria; order Dormibacterales; family Dormibacteraceae; genus CAZHAC01. Next base: position 20,079 of record CAYLIP010000026.1, read on the forward strand.
GGCGAATGTTCGCGCGACTGTTCGAGCGTCATGGCCGGGCCGGGGCCGATTCCGGCGCTGGCTCCGAGATGGACGCCTCTTCCGCCGAGCCGGAGTACGGAAGGTGGCCGGGGAGCGAGGGCCAGTCGATGCCGGCCGCCCGGTAGACCGGTCCCTCGGTGCAGGCGCGGCTGTAGCCGCCGGCGCTGAGCGGCACCGCGCACCCCAGGCAGACGCCGGTGCCGCACCCCATGTACGTCTCCACCGCGACCTGCGCGCCCGGCCAGCGGGCGGCCACCGCGGCCAGCATCGGGTTGGGACCGCAGGCGAGCACGGCGCCCACTTCGGGGACGGCCGCCACCGCCGTGCCGTGGAAGCCGAGCGACCCGTCGTCGGTGGCCCAGGTCGCCTCGTCCCCCTCCCATTCCGGCGAAAGCTCTGAGCGGCTACGGGCACCGTGGACCCAGTGCACGCGCAGGCCGGCGGCGCGGGCGCCGCGTGCCGCCAGCAGCATCGGCGCCACGCCCAGACCGCCACTGACGAGCGCCACCGACTGCCAGGCGGCATCGAGCGAGAAGCCGCGGCCCAGGGGGCCGAGGAGGCTGACGCGATCTCCCGGTCGCAGCTCGGCAAGGCGGCGGGTGCCCTCGCCGACCGGCTTGAAGATGATCTCGACCACCCCGTCGCGAGCGGTGTAGACGGAGAACGGGCGCCGGAGCAGCGGGCCGGGGCGCATGAGGACGTTCACGAACTGCCCGGCCCGGGCGGCTTCGGCGATGGCGGGGGCGGCGAAGCCCATCACCCAGTAGTGGGGCCCGCGTTTGCGGAAGCCGGCGACCTCGGCGGTCAGCTCGTGGAGCGCTTCGGTCACCGTCCCTCCCTCCATTCCGGCACCGTGCGCACCTCGAAGTCGGTGGCCGCGGTGGCCACCGACTCGACCAGCGCGGCCGCGGTGTCGAGCGAGGTCAGGCAGGGGATCCGGCGCTCGACCGCCGCCCGCCGGATGCTGAACCCGTCCCGCATCACGGGACCGCCGGGCAGCTGCTCGGTCAGGTTCGACTGCGTGTTGACGACCAGGTTCACCTCGCCGCCGGTGATGACGTCGAGGACGGTCGGCGAGGCGTCGCCGATCTTGCCCACCTCGCGGGGCGAGAAGCCGGCCGCCCGCAGCGCGGCGGCGGTGCCGGCGGTGGCGATCAGCGAGTACCCGAGCTGGACCAGCCGGGAAACGATCGGGAAGAGCTCGGGCTTGTCCGGGTCGGCGATCGTCAGCAGCGCCGATCCGCCGGGGGGCAGCTGGACCCCGGCGGCCACGAAGGCCTTGCTCAGGGCGGCGCCGAGCGTGCGGTCGACGCCCATCACCTCGCCTGTCGACTTCATCTCCGGGCCCAGGTAGGAGTCGACGGCGGGCAGCTTGTTCATCGAGAAGACGGGCGCCTTGACCGCGACCAGCGGCCGCGCCGGCACCAGGCCGCTCGCGTAGCCGAGGTTGGCGAGCTTGTCGCCGAGCATGACGCGCGTGGCCAGCGCCACCATCGGCACCCCGGTCACCTTGCTCAGCATGGGCACCGTCCGCGACGCGCGCGGGTTGACCTCGAGCACGTAGACCCGGCCCCGGTGCACGACGTACTGCACGTTGACCAGGCCCCGGAGGTCCAGGTGCCGGGCGATCCGGACCGTGTAATCGACCACGTCCTTCTGCTCCCAGGGCTCCAGCCCGGGCGCAGGGTAGACGGCGTAGGAGTCGCCCGAGTGGACTCCGGCCCTCTCCACGTGCTGCATGACGCCGGGAATGACCACGGTCTCGCCGTCGGTGACGGCGTCGACCTCGACCTCCACGCCCATCAGGTACTTGTCGACCAGGACCTCGCCGCGAGGCAGCGCCCTCAGCGCCCACCCCATGTAGCCCTCCATCTCGGCCGGGTTGCGCACGATCTCCATGGCGCGGCCGCCGAGCACGTACGAGGGACGCACCAGGACCGGATAGCCGACGCGCTCGGCGATGGCGAGCGCCTCCTGGAGCGAGGTCGTGGTGTCGCCCACCGGCTGCGGGATGTTCAGCGCCCGGAGAGAGCGGGCGAACTCGCGCCGATCCTCGGCCAGGTCGATGGCCTCATTCGACGATCCCAGAACGCGGACGCCGGCCCGCGCCAGCGGATCGGCGAGGTTGATCGCGGTCTGGCCGCCGAACTGCACGACCGCCCCGGCCACCCGCTCGTTATCGGCGACCTGGCGCGCGGCATCGATGTCGAGCGGCTCGAAGTAGAGACGGTCGGAAGTGTCGAAGTCGGTGGAGACCGTCTCCGGGTTGGAGTTGGCCATCACCGCCCGCACCCCGGCCTGGCGCAGCGCCCAGGCCGCGTGCACCGAGCAGTAGTCGAACTCGATGCCCTGCCCGATCCGGATCGGGCCCGACCCCACCACCAGCGCGGTGCGCCCCTCGGCGGGCGGCGCCTCCGACTCCTCCTCCCAGCAGGAGTAGTAGTAGGGCGTCACCGCCTCGAACTCGGCGGCGCAGGTGTCGACCAGCTTGTAGGTGGGCACCGCCGCCGCCGGCGGCAGGCCGCTCAGCGACTCGATCTGCGCGTCCGAGTAGCCGGCGCGGCGCATCGCGACGGCGTCGCGGGAGCGCTCCAGCGCCACCAGGTGCTCGAGCCGGTCGAGGAACCAGGGATCCCAGCCGCTGCGCTGCGCCAGCTCCTCGGGGCGGGTGCCCTCCCGCAGCGCCTGCAGGATGGCGAACAGCCGGCGGTCGTTGGGAACATCGATCAGCTCGGGGTCGCCGAGCTCGCCGGCCGCCGGCGGGCGCTGTTCCAGCGAGCGCAGCGCCTTCATCAGCGCCGCCTCGAAGGTCCGCTCGATGGCCATCACCTCGCCCGTGCTGGCCATCTGGGTGCCGAGCTCGCGCTTGCCTCCGGGAAACTTGTCGAAGGGCCAGCGGGGAATCTTGACCACGCAGTAATCGAGCGCCGGTTCGAAGGCGGCGTAGGTGCGGCCGGTGACCTGGTTCAGCACCTCCTCCAGCCGGCGGCCGACCGCCACCTTGGCGGCCACGCTGGCGATCGGGTAGCCGGTGGCCTTGGACGCCAGCGCTGACGAGCGCGAAACCCGCGGGTTGACCTCGATCACGTAGTAGGTGCTGGAGCGGGGATCGAGCGCGAACTGCACGTTGCACCCGCCCTCGATCCCAAGCGCGCGAATGATCTTGATGGCCGAGGTTCGCAGCATCTGGTGGTCGCGGTCGGAGAGCGTCTGCGAGGGCGCGACCACGATCGAGTCGCCCGTGTGGACGCCCATCGGGTCGAGGTTCTCCATGTTGCAGACCGTGATGCAGGTGTCGGCGGCATCCCGCATCACCTCGTACTCGAGCTCCTTCCAGCCCCAGAGCGAGCGCTCGACGAGGACCTGGTTGATCGGAGACGCGGCGAGACCGCTGCGCCCGACCTTCTCGAGGTCGTCGCGCGTGCGCACGAATCCGCCGCCGGTGCCCCCCAGCGTGTAGGCGGGGCGGATGACCAGCGGCAGGCCGATCTCCTCGGCGAAGGCGAGCACCTCCTCCAGGGTGTTGCAGACCTTGCTTGGTGGGACTGGCTCTCCGATCGATTCCAGCATCTCCTTGAAGGCCTGGCGGTCCTCCGCCTTCCGGATGGTCTCCCGGTCGGCGCCGAGCAGGCGCACGCCGTGCCGCTCGAGCACACCCGCGGCGGCCAGGTCCATGGCCAGGTTGAGCCCGGTCTGGCCGCCCAGCGTGGGCAGGATGGCGTCGGGCCGCTCGCGCTCGATGACCTTCTCGACCGATTCCACGGTCAGCGGCTCGATGTAGACGCGGTCGGCCACGTCCTCGTCGGTCATGATCGTGGCCGGGTTGGAGTTGACGAGGACCGTCTCGACGCCCTCCTCGCGCAGCGCCTTGCAGGCCTGGGTGCCGGCGTAGTCGAACTCGGCCGCCTGGCCGATCACGATCGGCCCCGACCCGATGATCAGCACCTTCCGGGGCCGGGCGGGCGCGTCGACCGAAGCCCCCCTGACGGAATGGAGCACCGGCTTGCGGTCGCGGACCATCTCCACGAACCGGTCGAAGAGATGCTGGTTGTCGGTCGGCCCGGGCGCTCCCTCAGGGTGGTACTGGGTGCTGAACACGGGCAGCCGGCGGCTGGCCAGCCCCTCCACCGACTGGTCGTTGAGGTTGACCATGCTCACGAAGAAGTCGCCCTCGGGAATCGATGCCCGGTCGACCTGGAATTCGTGGTTCTGGCTGGTGATGTGCGTGTAGCCGGTGTCCAGGTCCTTGACCGGGTGGTTGGCGCCGTGGTGTCCGAAGGGCAGCCGGGAGGTGGAGCCGCCGATCGCACGGCCCAGCACCTGGTGCCCGAGGCAGATGCCGAAGAGAGGGATGCCTGCGTCGATGGCCTGCCGGCAGAGCTCCACCGGGCCGTCGAGGACGGCGGGGTCGCCGGGGCCGTTGCTGAGCAGGATGCCGTCTGCGCCGAGACCCCGCACGTCAGACAGCGTCGCCGTGTGCGGCAGGACGATGACCCGGCAGCCGCGCTGGCGCAGCGAGCGCAGCGTGTTGTGCTTGACGCCGTAATCGACGACCGCGATCGTGAGCCCGCCGCCGTCGACGTAGCCGCCCGTCACCAGCTCCCGGGGCAGAGGCTCGTCCCAGGTCTCGATCGCCGTCCGGGAGACCTCGGCCACCAGGTCCTGCTCCTCCAGCGGCCTGACGCGCCGCGCCAGGTGCGCGAGCTCGTACAGCCGCTGCTCGGACGGCGCCGATTCCTCGTGGCTGACCACCGCCCGGAGCGAGCCATGCTTGCGCAGATGGCGCGTGAGCGCCCGGGTGTCGATGTCCGCGATGCCGGGAATCCCGTGTTGACGCAGGTACTCGTCGATGGACGCGCTGCTGGTGTGGTGCGACGGCCGCTCCGAGTGCCAGCGCACGATGAAGGCCCGAGCCCATGGACGCGGCGACTCGGCGTCGGCCGGCCGGGTGCCGTAGTTGCCCTGCAGCGGATAGGTCATGCACAGCATCTGGCCGGCGTAGGAGGGGTCGGTGAGGATCTCCTGGTAGCCGGTCATGGCGGTGTTGAAGACGACCTCGCCCTGGCCGAGGACGTCGGCGCCGAGGGGCCGGCCGGTGAAGGCGCGGCCGTCTTCGAGAACGAGGGCGGCGTGCAGCTTCGATGTCAATCCAGGATCACGACGGCGTCCACGCCGTCCTCCTCCTGCAGGCAGACCTCGACCCGCTCCCCGGCCGAGGTGGGCACGTTCTTGCCCACGTAGTCGGGGCGGATCGGCAGCTCGCGGTGCCCGCGGTCGACCAGCACCGCCAGCTGGACGGCGCGCGGGCGCCCGAACTCGAGGAGAGCGTCCATCGCGGCGCGGATGGTGCGGCCGTGCCAGATCACGTCGTCGACCAGGACCACCGTGCGCCCGTCGATGTCCGGCACCTCGCTCGCCGGCCGCCGGCTCTCCTGGGGACGCAGGTGAAGGTCGTCCCGGTGGCGGGTGACGTCCAGCCTTCCGAAGGGCACCTCGCGGCGCTCCATCTCATTCAGGACGGCGGCCAGGCGCTGCGCGAGCACGTCGCCCTTGCTCACGATGCCGACCAGGACCAGGCCCTCGACGCCGCGGTTGCGCTCGACTATCTCGTGCGCGATCCGCAGGACCGAGCGGCGCACGCCGTCGGCGTCCATCACGCCGGCCTTCCGGCGGCGCTCCGAGACCTCCATCAGGAGAGCACCATGTCGAGCAGGGCCATCCGGACCTGCACGCCATTGCGCGCCTGCCTGAAGTAGGCGGCGCGCGGATCGGCGTCGACGGCCGGGTCTATCTCGTCGACCCGCGGCAGCGGGTGCATCACGATCGAGCCCGGAGGCAGCAGCGCCATCTCCCGGGGCCCGATCGTGTACACGCCGTGCACGGCCTCGTACTCCTCGAGAGTGGCAAAACGCTCCTTCTGGATCCGCGTCTGGTACACGACGTCAACCTGCGGCAGCACCGCCTCGAGGTCGGGCTCCTCGTGCCACCTGACGCCCTGCGCATCGAGATGGTCTTTGATGTCCTGCCGCATCCCGACCTGCTTGGGGGCGACAAACCAGACCGTGACGCCGCGGTACTTGCTGAGGAGGTAGGCCAGCGAGCGGACCGTGCGGCCGTTGGCCAGGTCGCCGACCATCGCCACCCGGACGCCGTCCAGCCGGCCCAGCTCGTCGCGGATCGTGTAGACGTCGAGCAGGGACTGGGTCGGGTGCTGGCCCTTGCCGTCGCCGGCGTTGATGACGGGCACGTCGCTGACGGCGGCGGCACGGCGGGCGGCGCCTTCCTCGTTGTGCCGCAGCACGATCACGTCCGAGTAGCCGCTGACGATCCGGATCGTGTCCTCGAGGGTCTCGCCCTTGGCGGCGCTCGAGAACTCGCGCGCGTTGTCGGTGCCCATGGTCCGGCCGCCCAGCCGGAGCATCGCCGACTCGAAGGAGAGGCGCGTCCGGGTCGAGGGTTCGTAGAAGAGCGCCGCCATCACCCGGCCCTGCAGGCGGCCGGCGGCCCGGTGCGGCTCGGCACGCATCTGGTCGGCCCGGCTGAAGACGTCCTCGAGCAGGTCGCGCGTGAACTGCTGGGATTCGACCACGTGACGAAGCCGCTGCGATACGGCCATGAAAAAACCTCCTTCCCGGCCTCTCGGGACCGGACTTAAAGGACCTCGACGGGAATTCTAACGACACCTCCAACCTCGGGGTCGGCGAGAATCGTCGCCCATGGACGGCGAGAACCTGGTCGAGACCAGGGGCCTCACCAAGCTCTTTGGGGGCGCCGTCACCGCTGTCGACCGGCTCGATCTCAACGTGCGCCGCGGCGAGGTGTACGGATTCCTGGGCCCCAACGGCGCCGGCAAGACGACCACCCTCCGGATGCTGCTCGGCCTGGCCCGGCCGAGCTCTGGCACCGCCCTGGTGGCCGGGTACGCGCCCGGCGATCGGCGCGGGCTGGCCAGGCTGGGCGCCCTCGTCGAGTCGCCCGCCTTCTACCCGTACCTGAGCGGGCGGGAGAACCTGCGGGTGATCGCGGACATGTCCGGGGCGCCGGCCGCGCGGATCGACCAGGTGCTGGAGCAGGTGGACCTGGCGCCGCGCGCCCGCTCCCGCTACTCCACCTACTCCATGGGCATGAAGCAGCGGCTGGGTGTGGCCGCCGCCCTGCTCAAGGATCCCGAGCTGCTCATCCTGGACGAGCCCACCAACGGACTCGATCCCCAGGGCATGGTCGACATGCGCAACCTGATCGTGGAGCTGGGCAAGGGCCGGCGCACCGTGCTCGTCTCGAGCCACCTGCTCGGCGAGGTTCAGCAGATGTGCACGCGGGTCGGGGTCATCCAGAAGGGCCGGCTGCTCAAGGAGGCGTCGATCGCCGACCTGCTCGGCGAGAGCGGCCTCTACATTCGCGCTTATCCCGAGGCCCAGGCCATGCAGGTGCTCGGCGACGCGGTCGGGCCCGGCCAGGTCAGCCGGGAGGGCGGCGGCGCCTTCGACGTCAGGGCGGCGCCCGGGCGCGCGGCCGAGATCAACTGGAAGCTCGTCTCAGCCGGGGTCGGCGTGATGGAGCTGCGGCCGCGGGAGCGCTCGTTGGAAGACGTGTTCCTGGAGCTGACGGGCGGGGAGGCGGGCCTGTGACCGGCATCCTGCTGGCCGAGCTCCGCAAGACCGCCCGGCGGCCGGCGGTCTGGATCTGCCTCGGCGTCCTGGTCGCCGTCCTCGTCGGCATCGGCTACCTGGTGGTGTGGTTCGTGTACAGCCACCCCACGGCGCAGATGCGGGCGTCCATGCCCCGCGGGCTCGACATCAAAGAGCTGCTCCGCCAGCTCTACCCGCCCAGCTTCCACCGGCAGACGCTCAGCTTCGCATCTTCCCTGGGCGGCGCCATCGCCCTGGTGCTCGGCGTCCTCACGGTCGGCAGCGAATATGGCTGGAACACGCTCAAGACCCTTTTCACCCAGCGCCCGGGACGCCTCCAGGTGATGGGGGCCAAGCTGGCGGCCCTGGCGCTGGTGCTGCTCGTCTTCACGCTCGCCGCCTTCCTGGCCGACGCCGCGATCAGCTTCCTGCTGGCGTCGATCGACGGCGGCTCGACCGCCTTTCCGGCCCCAGACGTGATCGGAAAGGCGGTTCTGGCGGCCTGGCTCGACCTGGCCATGTGGGGCCTCATGGGTGCCTTTCTGGCCTTCGCCTTCCGGCAGTCGGCGCTTGCGATCGGCCTCGGGCTCGTCTACCAGCTGGTCATCGAATCGCTGGTCTTCGGGACCCTGGGCACGGTCGAGGCGATTCGCAACCTCGAGAAATGGTTCCCGGGGCCGAACGCGACCGCGCTCACTCAGGCCTTCGGTCGCGGCCGCGTGGTGGCCAGCCCGGCGCCCCCCATCACCGACGGGACGCACGCCGCACTCGTCCTCCTCTTCTACTGCGCCGTCTTCACAGTCGCGTCAGCCGTCTTCCTGCGCGCCCGCGACGTCAGCTGAGCGAGCGGCGGGCCGGTACTCGTCGCAGATCGGCGAATCGCCTGCGGTGGCGAAGTTCCAGCGGCGGCACCAGGCGAGCCCGTCGAACTGGCGGCAGGACGAGCAGGTCACGCGGGGGTTCGAGCGCGCGCGCTTGGTCATGTGCGTTCCCGGCGGTTCGCCCGGGAAGGCGCGGTCTCCGGTCGGCACAGCACCAACCATCTTGACGATGCGCCGGCCGCCCCGCCCGGCGGCTGGATAACACCTGATAAGGATCAGCGGTTATCCGCCTCCGGCCGGCGGCGCAGGAAGGCGCCGAACATGGGGGCGGTGAACGCCACGCGCCCCCTGGCCGGCCGGTAGACCAACCCCTTGGCGAGCAGCGCCGCCAGCCGCGGCTGGAGCTCGCTGTTGCTCCAGGCGGTCCGCATCTGGACCTGCTCGGTGGTGGCCGACTCGCCTCCCTGCTCGGCGATCGCGTGCAGGATCCGGCGCTCGACCGTGCCCGCGCGCTGATAGCGCGATTCGAAGAAGCCCTGGTCGAGCACGCCGAGGATGCGGGGCCGCAGCCGCCTGAAATCGCGCATGGTGATCACCTCGCCGCCGGCGCCCGTCCAGAGCGCGTCCCCGTAGAGCTGGATGAAGTAGGGGTAGCCGCCGGAGTCCTCGACCACGGCGTCGACCACGTCCTCCTCGAACCGCCTTCCGTTGCGCACCGCCGGGTCCACGAGCGCCGCCCGGTCCTCGGGCGGGCGCAGGTCGCCCAACCGCTCGGGCGTGAACATCCGCTCCGAGTAGCTCTTCGAGCGCGAGAGGTTCTCGACCAGGGGGGGCAGCCCGCAGAGCACCAGCATCACCGGCACCCCGCGCTGCTGGGCGGCCGAGACGGCGGCCAGGAGAGCGGAGAGCGTCAGCTCCCGGCGCTTCTCGCGGATGACCTGGAACTCGTCGTAGCGGAGCAGGAAACCGCGATGACCGCGCGGGTGGCAGAGGCTGCCCACCCGCAACAGCGCTTCGCGGAGGTCGTCGTCGAGCCGGCGGTCGGCCTGGCCCTGCGCGCGCCGGGTGCCGACGCTGAAGCGCACATCCCCGTAGCCGATCGAGAGCGAGCCGATGAAGTCCTGCACGCCGCCCGCCATCTCGCTCGCGGCGGCGCCCAGCCGGGCGCCCACCGAGAGCCGCCGGGTGAGGGCCGAGAGATCGGCGAGGACGGTGCGGGCGAAGAGCCGGGGCTCGCTGTCCGCCTCGCTGAACTCGCGCTCGGCGACCGCCCAATGCGCCTCATGCGCCAGCGTCGAGTAGTGGTTCAGGAGCACCGTCTTGCCGACGCCGCGCAGGCCGGTGACGAGAACGTTGCGCGGGTTGCCGGGGTTGTCCAGGTAGCGCCGGAAGTCCTCCAGCTGCCGCTGCCGGTCACCGAGATAGGGCGGCTCGAGGCCGGTACCGGGCCGGTAGGGGCTGGGCGGCCAGGCGGCCATGGATAACAAAGGATAAGCGGCTGGACTTATCGATGGTTATCCTCGAGGCTCCCCTCAAGCGACTCCCCTCCGCCGCTGCCCAATCGGCGCGCGCAGGCTGAGCTAGTGCTTGAAGTGCCGCTCCCCGGTCAGGACCATGGCCGCTCCCCGGGCGTCGGCCGCGAGCGTCACCTCCTCGTCCTTGACCGATCCACCGGGCTGTATTACCGCCGTCACCCCGGCCTCGAGGCCCACCTCGAGCCCGTCCGCGAACGGGAAGAAGGCATCGGAGGCCATCACCGACCCCTGGGCTCGCTCGCCCGCACGCTTGACGGCGATTTCCGCCGCCTCCACGCGCGACATCTGTCCGGCCCCGACCCCGACCGCCGCGAAGTCGCGGGCGAGGACGATCGCGTTCGACTTCACGTGCTTGGCGGCGAGCCAGGCGAATCCCAGCTGCGCCCACTCCTCCTCGGTCGGCTGCCGCCGGGACACCACCCGGCAGGCGGCGCGGTCGAAGCCTGAGCGGTCCCACGTCTGGGCCAGGAAGCCGCCGGGCACGCTGCGCACGTCGTAGCCCTCGGTTCGGACCGGGCCCGCCACCAGCACCCGCGTGTTCTTGCGCCGGCCGAGCAGCTCGCGCGCCTCCTCGGCCAGGGCCGGCGCGATGACCACGTCGGTCTTGATCTTGACGATGGCGGCCGCCGTGGCCGCGTCGAGCACCCGGTTCAGAGCGACCACGCCGCCGAAGGCGGAGACGGGGTCGCACTCGTAGGCGCGCTGGTAGGCCTCGGCGATGTCCTCACCGATCGCCAGCCCGCAGGGGTTCATGTGCTTGATGATGGCCGCCGCCGGGCGGCCGAACTCGGAGACCAGGCCGTAGGCGGCGGCCGCGTCCTGGATGTTGTTGAAGGAGAGCCCGACGCCCTGCAGCTGCTCGGCCGAGCCCAGGCCCCCGGGGTCGGGACCCAGCCGGTAGAAGGCCGCCTGCTGGTGGGGGTTCTCGCCGTAGGTAAGCGGCTGGGCCAGCGTCCCCGCGATCGAGAGCTCGGGCGGGAAGTGGCCCTCGCCGTCGACCTGGTAGCGCAGCCAGGCGGCGATCTGGGCGTCGTAGACCGAGGTGTGCGCGAACGCCTCGGCGGCAAGCCGCCGCCGCAGAGTGTGGCCGGCGTCGCCCGACTGGAGCGACTGGAGCACCTCGGTGTACCGCTCGGGCCGGACGACGACCAGCACCGACTCATGGTTCTTGGCCGCGGCGCGGATCATCGCCGGGCCGCCGATGTCGACCTGCTCGATCACGTCGTCGAATGTCGCATCACCCCGGGCCACGGTCTCAGCGAAGGGGTAGAGGTTGACGCACAGGAGGTCGATGGTCCGGAACCCATGCAGCTCCAGCGCCGCCATGTCCTCGGTGCGGTCGCGGCGGGCGAGCAGCCCGGCGTGGACGCCGGGATGGAGGGTCTTGACCCGTCCGTCCATGATCTCCGGAAAGCCCGTCAGCTCCGACACCGACTTCACGTCGACCGAGGCGTCCTGGAGGGCACGCATGGTGCCGCCTGTGGAGTAGATCTCGAAGCCGAGGCGGACCAGCCCGCGCGCAAACGCGGGGAGCCCGGACTTGTTAGTGACGGACAGCAGCGCTATGGGCATCGCTCACCATTCGAATGGCCTCCGGGAGGATGCGGTGCTCCTCGACCTGGATGCGGGAATGCAGGGACTCTTCGGTGTCGTCGTCGAGCACAGGGACGGCCGCCTGAAGCAGGATCGGCCCGGCGTCCACATCCTCGGTCACCAGGTGGACGGTGCAGCCGCTGACCTTGACGCCGGCACGCAGCGCCTGGGCGACCGCGTCCATGCCGCCGCCGAAGGCGGGCAGCAGGGAGGGATGGACGTTCAGGATGCGGCCGGGAAAGGCTTGCACGAACTCGGCGCTGAGGATGCGGTCGTAGCCGGCGTTGACGACCAGTTCGACTCGCCGGGCCAGGAGCCAGTCGCGCATCGCCCGATCGCGGTCGGCCACCGATGGAAACTGCTTCTGCGGGAACTCGCCGAGCGGGAGCGCCCTCCGGCGCGCGAACTCGGCCCCGCCGCAGGAGGGCCGGTTGGTGGCGACGGCCGTGACCTCGAAACCGCGCTCGACGAGGTTGCGCAGGTTCGACCCCTTGCCGGAGACGAGGACTCCGATCCTCACCCCAGCGCGACCCGGCGGGCACCTGCCTGCTCGACCACGCGGCCGACCAGCGGCAGGCCGGGCACCGGCTCCGAGCACACCAGGACCATCCCCAGCCCCATGTTGAAGGTGCCGAGCATCTCCTCCTCGCCGACCCTGCCCTCCCGGGCGATCAGGTCGAACAGGGGCGGGATCTCCCAGCTGCCGCGGTCGAGGTGCGCGGCGAGGCCTTCGGGCAGGACGCGGGGCAGGTTGCCGAGAAGGCCGCCGCCGGTGATGTGCGCCGCCGCCTTCCAGGGCAGGCGCTTGAGGTCTGCGAGGTAAGAGCGGTGGGGCTCCAGCAGCGCTTCTCCGAGCGGCCGGCCGAGCTCCGGGTAGACGTGATCCGGAGTGACGGCCTGGAACACCTTCCGGACCAGCGAGTAGCCGTTGGTGTGGAGGCCGCTGCTCGGCAGCCCCACCAGCAGGTCCCCCTCTCTGACCGGCTCCGGCGCCGGGGCGTCAGGCGCCACCCAGCCAACGATGAAGCCGGCCAGGTCGTAATCGCCGATCGCGTAGACGCCGGGCATCTCGGCCGTCTCGCCGCCGAGCAGGGCGCAGCCGCTGACGCGACAGGCCTCGGTGAGACCCTCCACGACCTCGGTGAAGACCTCCTCCTCCAGCCTGCCGGCCGCGAAGTAGTCGAGGAAGAAGAGCGGCTGGGCGCGAGCGGTGGCGATGTCGTTGACGCAGTGGTTGACCAGGTCGATCCCGATGCCCCGGTGCCGGCCATACGCGACCGCGACCTTGATCTTGGTGCCCACACCATCGGCGGAGGCCGCCAGGTGGCCGCCGGCGGGGAGCCGGAACAGGCCCGCGAAAGGACCCACCCCGCTCTCCACTTTCTCGCTCTGGGTGGCCGCGATCAGCGGCTTGACCCGCTCCAGCATGCGCTCGTAGGCGCCGATGTCCACCCCGGCCTCCGCGTAGGAGAGCCCTTCCTGGAACGGCGTCACTCGGAGACGCTGACCCGGTCGCGGGGTCGCTCGGGGAGGTTGGCGGGCGGCTCGTCGCGATCGTCGGGCTCGAAGGCCATCTTGTCCATCTCGAGCTGCTGCGGAACCGGCACCGGGTAGGAGCCGTCGAAGCAGGCGCGGCAGAACTGGTCGGCGGTGCCGCGGCCGATCGCGCGCATCAGGGCCGGGATCGACAGGTAGGCGAGCGAGTCGGCCCCGATCAGCTCCCGCACCTGCTCGACCGAGCGGCCCGAGGCGACCAGCTGCTTGGTCGAACCGATGTCGACGCCCATGAAGCAGGGGAAGCGCATGGGCGGGCTGGAGATCCGCAGATGAACCTCCCGGGCGCCGGCCCGCCTGAGCACATCGATGATCCGCCGCGAGGTCGTGCCCCGGACGATCGAGTCGTCGACGGCGATCACCCGCTTGCCCTCGATCGACTTCCGAAGCGGATTCAGCTTCAGCACCACCCCCGCCTCGCGCAGGGACTGGTCGGGCTGGATGAAGGTGCGGTTGATGTACCGGGACTTGATCAGCCCCTCCCGGAAGGGGATGCCCGAGGCCTCCGCGTAACCGATCGCGGCCGGGGTGCCGGAGTCGGGCAGCGGGATGATCATGTCGGCGTCGACCGGCGCCTCCCGGGCCAGCTCGTGGCCCATGCGGATCCGGGCCTCCTCCAGCTCGCAGCCCTTGATCAGGGAGTCCGGCCGGGCGAAATAGATGAACTCGAAGACGCACATCGCGTGGCGGCCCGCCTCCTGGAAGCGCGAGGACTGGAGCCCGTGCGCGTTCATCACGACCATCTCGCCCGGCTGCACCTCACGGACGAAGCGTGCGTTCACCGTGTCCAGGGCGCAGGTCTCGCTGGCCACGACGTGCGCCGGCTGCCCGCGGCCGCCCCGGGCGATGTAGCCGATGCTGAGCGGCCGAAAGCCGAAGGGATCGCGAAGGGCGATCACCGAATCGGCGGTCACGATGGCGCAGGAGTAGGCCCCGACCACGCGCGCGAAGGCGCGCCGGATCACCTCTTCCCAGGAGGTCCCATGGGTGTGCTCGATGAGGCGCGCCATGACCTCGGTGTCGAGCCCGCTCGCAAATTCGACACCGGCCTCCTCCAGCTCTCGCCGGATGCCGTCGGAGTTGATCAGGTTGCCGTTGTGGGCGATCGCTCCGGTGCCCAGGAGCGGGTGACAGAAGGGCAGCGGGTGGGCGTTCTCGGGACGGCTGGCACCGGTCGTCGAGTAGCGCGTGTGGCCGATCGCGGCCACACCCCGCAGCCCCGCCATCACCTTGGGCGGGAAGACGTTGGCAACCAGGCCCATGTCGCGGTGCACGTGCACCTCCTCGCGGTCGCCGACCGCGATGCCGGCCGATTCCTGGCCCCGGTGCTGAAGCGCGAAGAGCCCGAAGTAGGTCAGGTTGGCGACGTCGACCTGAGCCGAGTGGATGCCGAAGATGCCGCACATTCAGGGCCTTCTCCCACCGCGCCGGCGCGGAACGGCCCGGCTGGCCGGGTGCGGCCGGAACCTCAGGCTCAGGACGACTTTGACCGGCATCTAG
>CAYLIP010000027.1:0-33564 GCA_964383855.1 uncultured Actinomycetes bacterium
ACAAGCACAAGAAGATGCTCAAGAAGACGAGGTGGCAGCGCCGGGCGCACGCCTAGCCGCGACAGCTTGACGTCATGCGGACCCGCCTTCGGGCGGGTCCGTTCTCGTTCCAAGCGCCTGGACCAAAGCGCCTGGACGGCGCACCGGACCGGACCGCCCGGCCGGCCGGTTCGATCTCGTGCTCCGCTCGGCGCTAGACTGCGCGCCATGGGTTGGGTGGTCCTGCTCGTCGTCATCGTCCTCGCCGCCGGATGGTTTCTGCTCACCTACAACAACCTCGTAGGCAGCCGAAACCGGACCCAGGAGGCGTGGTCACAGATCGACGTCGAGCTGAAGCGCCGGCACGACCTGATCCCCAACCTGGTCGAGACCGTGCGGGGGTACGCAGCCCACGAGCGCGGCACCTTCGACGAGGTGACCCAGGCCCGGGCCAGCGCGGTCGCCGCCGGGGCCACGGGCGACCCGGCAAAGATCGGCGCCGCCGAGAACGTCCTCAGCCAGAGCCTGCGCTCGCTCTTCGCCGTGTCGGAGAACTACCCGGAGCTGAAGGCCTCATCCAACTTCTCCCAGCTCCAGGAGTCACTGACCTCGACCGAGGACAAGCTGGAGTTCTCCCGCCGCTACTACAACGGCAGCGTCAGGGACTACAACACGGCCCTCCAGGTGCTGCCCACGTCGCTGATCGCGGGGGTTTTCGGCTTCCGGGCGATGCCGTTCTTCCAGGCCGACGAGGGCGACCGCGCCGCCCCGCAGGTGAGCTTCACCGGCGCCGGTCCCCAGACGCCGGCGTCACCGAGCGCCGAGCCACCGGCGTCCACTCCGCCGCCCCCGAGCCCACCCGCCGCCGGCTAGCCCCGCCAGGCCGGCGAATTCAGGACGCCGGCCGACGCCCAGTCGCGGTCGAAGCGAGCGGCAAAAGCCGCCACCACCTGGGCCGCACTGGAGTGAAGATCGAGCTCGTGGTTGACGCCGAGACCGCTCCTGCTCCAGTTGGCCGATCCCAGCAGCAGGTCGCGGTCGAAGAGTCCCGCCTTGGCGTGAAGCTTGGCGTGGCCGGGCATGGGCAGGAACCGGACGTCGACGCCGGCGGCGGCCAGCCGCGCCGCGGGCGATCGATTGACGTCCTGACCGGGGTCGAGAAGGATTCGGACCCGGACGCCGCGCCGGTGCGCCGCCGCCAGCGCAGCCAGGACCTCGGGGTCGGTCAGTGCGAAGACCTCGGCGTCGATCAGCTCACGGGCCTGGGCCAGCAGGGCCAGCAGCCGGGCCCGGATCTCGGCCCCGGGCATCGTCTGCACGACGTCCCCCGAGCTCGCCGGGAGCGGTGAGGCGGCCTGCCCGCCGGACAGTGACCAGTCCTGTTCGAAGATCGCGCGCAGCCGGTCGAGATGGGCGCCGGCGCTGGTGAGCAGCGCGTAGTCGTGGTTGGCCGCGCTGGCGATGCCCCAGTTCATGCCGCCGACCAGCGCCGCTCCGTCGGCGAGCAGCAGCTTGACGTGGTCGATCTGGTGCCGGCGATCGTCCAGCGGATAGGCCCTAGCCGCCACGCCCGCGGCCTGGAGGCCGGCGGCGATCACCGCCGTCTGCGCGACCGAGGGGTCGTAGACGACGCGAACCTCCACCCCGCGTTCCACCGCTCCGCGCAGGAGCTGCGCCAGGTCGCGGCGGCCGAACTCGTACATCTCGACCAGGAGGCGCTCGCGCGCGCTTCCCATCAGCCGCCGGGCGGCGTCGAAGATGGCGGCGTCCTGCCAGAGCGAGACGTTGTCCCCGGCGGGGGCCGCGACCGGTGGGAGCGGCGCCGGCACCGCCGCCGGCCGGGGAAGCGCGCCGCAGGCGGAGAGAAGGACCAGGAGGAGGAGGACCGCGACAAGCTGCATGCCGCGATCCTGGGCGTGCCGGCGGCCGGCGCCAACAGTGGTTGTTAAGGAGCGCTCAGAGCGCGCGCACCTCGGTGCCCGGGCCGGCCCCCAGCAGTTCGTCGGCCCTCCCCTCCCGGACGGCGACCTCCACCAGCCCCATGCTCCCCACGTAGTGGAAGAGCGCGCCCGGCGGCGCCTCGCCGAAGGTGCGGGCGGACCGGGTGATCGCCGCCGGACCGATGCCGACCCCGCTCACCGGCGGCCGCAGGGAGGTGACCAGGTTCCCGAAGTGGTCGACCCAGAGCACCGAGTGGCCGCGGTCGGGCAGCCGGACCAGGCCCTCGACCGGGTCGCCGAGGCCGGACAGGGGCCGGCCGGCGGCCAGCGCTCCCGCCGCCGGCGCGAAGACGTCGCGGCCCTCGAAGGTCGGGGCCGCACCCTCCGGCCGCCGCAGGCTGACAGCCGGCACCGCGGCCTCCGAGTCCTCCAGGATCCGGGTGAAGAGCCCGTTGTCGGGCCCGACATAGCGCGCCCCGCCGAGCTCGAAGGCGACCGCTCGACGCTCGGTCCCGACCCCCGGGTCGACGACCGCCAGGTGAACGGCGCCGGGAGGAAAGTTGCGGGTGCCGGCCCAGAGCACGAAGGCGGCGGCGCGCAGGTCGAAGGCGGGGACCGAGTGCGACACGTCGACGATCACGGCTTCCGGGCAGGCCGCGAGTACCGCGGCCTTCATCGCCGCGACGTAGGGCGAGCCGACGCCGAAGTCGCTGGTCACCGTGACCACGGTTGCCTGGGCCGATCGCGCCATGGGCGCGACCTAACCTACCAGTACCGGGTTTCCTTCCAGGGGTCGGCCTCGTCGTGGTACCCGCGCTGCTCCCAGAACCCGAGGCGGTTCTTGGGCATGAACTCCAGACCCCGAAGCCACTTGGCCGATTTCCAGAAATACTTCTTCGGGATTACGAGCCGCAGAGGCCAGCCGTGGTCCGGCGTCAGCTCCTCTCCGTTCCACGCGTAGCAGAGAAGCACGTCCTCGTCGTCCAGGACCTCGAGCGGGACGCTTGTCGTGTAGCCGTACTCGGAATGCGCCATCACGTAATGCGTTTCCGCCGATGGCCGGGCCCGCTCGAGGATCGCCTGGACGGGAACGCCGGTCCAGGTATCGCCCAACCGGCTCCAGCCGGTCACGCAGTGGATGTCGGCCCGGACGTCCTTGGAGGGAAGGGCCCGCACCTCACCGTAATCGAGCCTGAGCTCGTTCTCGACGCTGCCGAAGACGCGGAGGTCCCACGTGGAGATGTCGGTCTTGGGCACCGGCCCGAAGTGCAGCAGCGGCCAGCGATCGCCCTTGGCGACCGTCTGCCCCGGCGGGACACGGCCTGCCTCGGTGGCGCCGGGCGCATCGCGGCCCCCGAAGAGCGGCATGGCTGCCGAGTATAGGAGCGGTCAGGCGGAGGCGGCGGTGGTGAACGTCCACCGCCGGGTGAACTGCCGGCCGTCGATGGTTCCCGCAACCTCGACCGTGTAGCTCTGGCCGGGGTGCAATGGCTGCTGGGGCAGCAGGCACCACTCGTTGCCGTCAACCTGCTTGTTCGGCTCGAGCGTCCAGGCGGCGACCTCCTTGCCGTCGGGCCCGGTAAGCCTGGCCGAGGCGATGGCCAGCCCATCGCTGATGCCGGTCTGGAGCGTGACCGGGTAGCCGGTCGGATACCGCGTCCCCTGGGGGGCGGGATCGGGGATCTCATTGCCGGTGAACGCAGCCGGCACGTCCCTCTGTCCCTCCACCGGGTAGACGACCGGGTCCGGCTCGGAGCCGGCGGCGACCCCGATGTCCATGACCGCCACGGCGAGCGGACCGATGTCGGCCTCGCCATAACCGGCGGCCCTGCTGTTGGCCCCCAGCAGTGGGTAACGGTGATAGACCGAGTGCTGCCAAACGGCCACCGCCGCCTGCGGCGTGAACACGTGATTGATGACCTCGGCGCTCCGATCGCCGGCGTAGCCCGCCGCGCGGTCGCGAAGGATCGAGTTGGATCCCACGAAGCCGGGCAGGGAAGGATCCTCGGCGTGCACCCCAAGCCCCGCGAGGGATTGCTGGCCCAGGTTGAAGACGGTGTACCAGGCATGCTCTTCGGAGGCGGCGTCGAGCGCAGGGTCGGCGCTCAGCGGCCTCACCCCGGCCGCCTGCCGCATGGCGTTGACGGCGGCGAGCGCCTGGCGGCGCGCGGCGTCGAGCGAGCTGCCCCCGCCCGCCGGCAGGCCGCTCAGGTCGCCCGCGGGATCGATCTTCAACACGTAGCGGTCGAGGTTGGCGAGGAATTCGTAGACCGCGCCCTGGGTGGGGTCGGCTCTCAGGGCGCCGAGCAGCGCGTCGTGGGCGGCCTTGAAGTCGCGCTTGCCGGCGACCGCGATCACGGCCAGGCCGAGGACCGGTTGAGCGATTGTGGGCGCGGCCTCTCGGGCGGCCTGGTAGCGAGGCCCGGCGGCGTCGAAGTCGCCGGCCATGAGCGCCGCGTCAGCCGCGGCCGCGAGCAGGGCACCGGATCTCGAGTCGGCGGCCGCCCGGTCGATGGCGGCATGGGCGAGGTCGAGGCGCTTGGCGGCGTAGTGGTGGCGCGCCAGCTCCAGCTGCCGCTCGGGGAAGCGCGGCTGGCGGCGAATCGAGAGCTCCAGGTTGTTGAGCTCGGAAGCGGCGTCGCCGCGGTCCCGGTAGTAGTTGGCCCATTCGCGATAGAGCTCGGACCGGAGGTAGGCGTCGCCGCTCGCGCCCTCGACCGCGTGCAGCTGGCTCTCGGCCTCGGCGAAGCGGCCGGCATCGGCCAGCGCCTCGCTGTAGAAGAGGCGCGCCAGCGGGTCCACCGGCTGCGCGCGCACCGCGCGGAGGCCGGCCTCGAGGGCGGCGGGCAGGTCGGCGGACCAGTCGTAGGCCCGTACGAGACGCGCGAGGTTGGCCGAGCTGGGGTGGCGGTCAACGTCGGCGGCCGCCACCTTGACCGCCTCTCGGAAGCGGGACTCGTAGTCGAGGAGAAGGGCGTAGTGCGCCCCGGCGCCGTCGGCGCCGGCGTCGACCAGGCTGCGGTAGGCGGTCTCGGCGCCCTCGTAATCGCCGGCGAAGAGCCTGGCATCGGCGGCGGCGAGGCCGGTTGTGGAGGCGGAGGGTCGGGGCGCCGGCGAGTTGGAGGACGGCGCCTGGCAGGCGGTCAAGAGCACTGCGCCGAGGGCCGCCACGGCGGCCCGCAGCTTCATCCGAGACATCTTAGGCGGCTGGGTATACTCGGCCTACCGCGTGGGCCCGTAGCTCAGCTGGGAGAGCGCGTGAATCGCACTCACGAGGCCAGGGGTTCGAATCCCCTCGGGTCCACCAAACCCGCCGGCATAAGAACTAACCGAGGATGGGCCGGGCTGGCTGCCCGCGATTCCTCCGGCACCTTCTGATGGGCCGACAGCCACAGCTCGTTGGACGATCGGGCCCGGGATCGACGGGTCTTAGCTCAGCCGAGGTCGGCGAGAAAGCCGCGCACGACCTCGTTGAACTGGTCGGGCATCTCCAGGTTGCACACGTGGCCGGCCCCCTCGAGAACCATCAAGCGGGAACCGCTTATCGCGTGATGCAGGTGCCGCGCAACTGGCAGCGGGGCGCGCTGATCCTCGTTGCCGTAGACGAGCAGGGTTGGAACATGGACGGCCGGAAGGACGCCGCTCAAGTCCTCCGCTGACGCCGAGGCCATGCACCGGAAGCCCGCTGGATGGAACCTCTCCATCGCCGCTCCGAATGCCTCGAAGTCCTTAGGCGGCACCGGCAGCGCGAACATCGTCGGCAGCAGCGTGTCAACAAAGTCGCGCGGCGATTTGTGCGAGAGCTCGAAAGCCTGAGCCAGCCGTGCTTCAGCCGCCTCCGTTGGCAGGGAGCCGCGCCAGCCAGCGTAGGCGGACGCCAGCACGAGCGACTTCACCAGCGGCGCATGGCGATTCTGGAACGCAAGTGCGAGGGCGCCGCCGAACGAGAGCCCCACGATGTGAGCGGCACGCAGACCGAGGACTCCCATGAACCCCGCAAGGCAGTCGGCGTATGCATCGATCCCGAAGGTTTCGGGGGGATCGTCCGACTCACCCGCGCCTGGCGCATCCCACGCCACCACAGTGAAGTCCGTGGACAGGTCGTCGATCTGGTGGCGCCACGTTGAGGGCCCGTCGCCGACATACCCCTGCAGCAGTACCACTGGCGGACCTTGGCCCGCCCGCTCGTAGGCGATCGCTAGGCCGGCCACGTCAACCCGATCCATCACCCGGCTCTCATATGGGGGCTAACTCGCTCTCATGGAACCTGACCTTCCGCGGACGCGCCACGGGTCATCCGGTCCATCTGCGCCGTGATGCCTCCAACATCGCGCACCAATTCGGTGTAAATCCGATCCCAGTGGAACTGACCCTTCTGTACTCCGAAGATGTTGACGCCGACGAACTCCATGTGCGTGCCGTCAATGCGAGTGCCGGTCATTCGCCACTCGATCCATAGCGTCTGGCTATCGGCGACCGAACTTAGAATTTCCGCGCGTACGTCCGGCATGCTGGCGAATAGGTTCGCGAAGTTCTTGCGGACTTGCCGGCGTCCCCTGACCGACTCTCCATGGCGGGCTGGAGCCTCGTCAACGTAGTCCCGCGCGAAACAAGCGGCCGCCGCTTCGAGATCATGCCGACTCAGGGCGGCGATCCACCGCTCCGCTATGTGCGTAGGATCCTCGGACTTCACCGGGGGCATCCTAGAGTAGACAAAAGTCGGCGCTCAGCATCGTAAGCGGCGACGGCTACAAGGCCCTAATCGAGGCGCTTCTCGAACCAGTGATCGGCGTAAGGCTCGTCGTTGAACCGGGGAACCTCGACGTACCCGGTCTGCTTGTAGAGCCGGATCGCCTCGGTCAGCGTCCGGTTGGTTTCCAGGCGGACGCAGCAAGCGCCGAAGGCCTTGGCGCGCCGTTCCAGCTCGACCAGGATCCGCGCCCCGATCCCGGCGCCGCGCGCTCCGGTCGAGACCCACATTCGCTTGATCTCGGCCGGCCCCGCGCCGTGCAGCTTCAGCGCGCCACAGCCGACCGCCTCGTTCCCGGCCTTCGCAAGAAGAAGCAATCCGGCCGGCGGGACCAGTTCGTCGGCGTTGGCGGAGATGCTCCTGGCCGGGTCGAAGCCGGCGTCGAACCGCGAGTTCAACTCGTCGAAGTACTGTCGCAAGCACGCCTGCGCCTCAGGCGTCGTAGGGTCCTCGGCCTCGATGCGAACAGCGGATGCGCGCAGCAGGCGCTCGACTTCTCCGGCCGCCGCCACCAGGCGCTCGCGCTGCCGCAGGCCGAGCGGCTCGAGAATCGTCTCGGCCACGGCGTCGGAACGACCGTCGAGTTCGGACCGCTCCCTGGCTCCGCGCCTGGTCAACCGGACGGTGCGCACGCGGGCGTCTTGCAGGTTCCGGCCAACCGTGACCAGGCCCTGGTTCTCAAGTGACGCCAGCAGGCGGCTCATGTAGCCCGAGTCAAGGCGGAGCCGATTTCTCAAGTCCCTGACGTCGGCGCCGGCAGGCCCGATCTCCCAAAGCACCCGGGACTCTGCCAGCGGCCGCGCGCGACCGAGGAAGGCTTCGTTGAGCGCGCCGATGCTCGTCATCACCGTTCGATTGAAGGACCGCACGGCGGCTACCGCGTCCTTGTCGATTACCTGACCTCAGTCAGATATTACGGCGCGGCAGCCTGGCGCAGGCGCGCAGAGTGGCTCGAGTGCAGGTGGGGACACGTCCGAGCGAGTTGGCCGGGCAGGCGGGACGCTACTCAAGCCGGTCAGGCGAGTCCAGGATCGGAGTCCTACGCGTGGGAGCGTGACCACGCTTGTAGCAGCGACCTCGCCAACCGGCCGGGGTCGGCGAGATGGGGCGGATTCAAATGATGAAGCCCCTCGTAGATCTCGATCTCGGTCTGTCGCCAGAGCTCGGCCAGACGCCGGCTCTCGCGCTCGAAGGCGGGATGGCTGAGAGTGCCGAGCGCGACGTACACGGAGCCCCGATACCGCGGCAGGGTCTCGAGATCCAGCGGGTAGAACCACGGTGCCAGCATCAGGCGTTCGTAGGCTGCCGCGCGCTTTGCCATCCAGGCAGGAGGCGGACCAGGCGGCGGAGCTGGGGCTGGCGTCCCTGGCTTCAGAATCATCGAAGTCGCAGCTCGACTGCGTTCCTCAGGCGGAAGGGTCATCAGCCGCTCGAACTCTCGCCAGAAGGAGTCAGCTTCGAGGGTCGTCTCGAGATTCCGCATAGGCGCGAACTCGATGAGACCCAGGCCTGCCACCCGATCTGGATGGCGGGCCGCCGTGGCCAGGGCGACCGCACCGCCAAACGAGTACCCGACCAGGTGGAATCGACCGAAACCAGCCTCGTCGGCAGCCCGCAGCACGCCGGCGATCTCCAGGTCGAGGCTGTAGTCCGGCGGCGGTTCATCGCCGGCATAGATCTCGAGATCCTTGGGGATGCACCTGGCCTTATCACCGAGCGCCTCGCTGAGCGCTCGATAGGCCAGAGCAGCCGGCAGCACACCGCCCGGAAGCAGGATCGCGTTGAATTCGTCTGTTCCCATCTGCTCAGCAAGCCCCGGCGGGCGACGGCAGGAGGCTCAGGTGCCCCTTCACGGCCGAGATGAACTCTGGCGACCGGCCGCTCGGTAAAGCGGCGGCTGCCGCCCCCACTCTGATCTCGTGTGCAGCGTCGATACCGACGCTGACTCCGCACTGCGACATGGCTGGCACCTCCTTTTGCCTGCCAGAATCACGTTTCGGGACGGCGAGCGCATCGCGCGATCGCGCTATTTCTGAGGCCAGCCGCGCCAGGAATCTTGGGATCCGGCCCTGGACGGCCGTTTCGCCCACGGCCGGGGAGTGCGGCGCGGAAGGGCTCGGGACCGAGGTCAGCCCCCGGACATCGCCCCGATGATCAGGAAGGGCTCGCGCCCCGACGCCACCGCCTCCGGCAGCACCGTTTCGGGCGCGTCGTCGGAGAGGTCCTCCTCGCAGGCATAAAAGCGAACGAGCGGCCGGCGGCGAAGCGTGTCGCGATCGCGGATCGTCCCCATGAGCGGCGGGTAGGCCGCCTCCAGGGCGTCGATCAGGGCCCTCTGCGTGACCGGCTGCGGGGCCTCGACCTGCACCTCCCGCCCGACGCCGGCCAGGCTCCGCAGCTGTGGTGGCAGGACGACCCTGATCATGGCAGCGTCTGCACCTCGACCGAGAGCACGGCCGGCAGGTCGTGCAGGATCGCCTTCCAGGTGTCGCCCGCGTCGGCCGATGCATAGACCTGGCCCCCGCTGGTCCCGAAGTAGACGCCGCAGGAATCGAGCGAGTCGACCGCCATCGCATCCCGAAGCACGTTGACGTAGCAGTCCTGCTGAGGGAGTCCCTGCGTGAGCGCCTCCCACTCGTCGCCGCCCGTCCGGCTGCGGTAGACGCGCAGCTTGCCGTCCATCACCCAGTGCTGGGAGTCGCTGGTGATGGGCACGACGTAAACCGTCTCCGGCTCGTGCGCGTGAACGTCGACCACGAAGCCGAAGTCGGTGGGCAGGTTTCCGCTCACCTCGTGCCACGACTCGCCGGCGTCATCGCTGCGCATCACGTCCCAGTGCTTCTGCATGTACAGCACCTGGGGCCGGGAGGGGTGCATGGCGACATGGTGGACGCAGTGCCCGACCTCGGCGTCCGGATCGGGGATCTGCTCCGAATGCAGGCCGCGGTTGGCGGCCCGCCAGGTGATACCGCCGTCCTCGGTCTTGAAGACGCCCGCGGCCGAGATGGCTATGAACATGCGGGCCGGGTCGTCCCGATCGAGGACGATCGTGTGCAGGCAGAGGCCGCCGGCACCCGGCTGCCAGCCCGAGCCGGTCGGATGGTTGCGCAGCCCGCTGATCTCGCTCCAGCTCTGGCCGCCGTCCGCCGACTGGAAGAGCGCGGCGTCCTCGACGCCGGCGAAGACGCGGTCGGGGTCGCTCGGCGAGGGCTCGAGATGCCAGACCCGGGCGAACTGCCAGGGGTGGGGAGAGCCGTCGTACCACTTGTGGGTCCCCACCTCGCCCTCGTAGCGGAACTCGTTGTTGACCGGGTTCCAGGTCCGGCCCCCATCGTCGGAACGCTGGAGCACCTGGCCGAACCAGCCGTTCGACTGCGAGGCGTAGAGACGGTCGGGATCGGCGGGAGAGCCCTTCAGGTGGTAGATCTCCCAGCCGGGAAAGTGGGGCCCCTGCACGTCCCAGTGCTCACGCTTCCCGTCCGCAGACAGGATGAACGCGCCCTTGCGCGTCCCGACCAGTACACGAACCCTGCTCATGCTGCCAACCCCCGTGTGAATCCCGCGCCCGCGCCGGAGGCGAATTCTAAAGGCCCGCGGCGGCGGCCCTCTTGATCGCCAAGCATCTCGACGCGGTGGGCAAGGACCGGGTGACCGGCGCCCTGGACGCCACCGGGGTCATTCCTTTTGATCGGTCTTCCGGCGCTGGTTTGCCCGGCCCTATCCTGACGGCGTGGCCGTGGTCGCCATCGTCGGCATGGGAGAGATGGGCGCCTGCCTGGCTGCGGCGCTGCGCGCGGCGGGCCACCGGGTCCTGACCTCGCTCGAGGGAAGGAGCGAGGCCAGCCGGCGGCGCGCCGCCGAGGCAGGCGTGGAGGACCTCCCGCTCTCGGAGGTGGCCGCCGGAGCCGACCTCTTCCTGTCGGTCCTGCCGCCGGCTCGGGCGGTCGAGCTGGCGGAGCGGGTCGCGGCCCTGCCGCCCCGACGGAACCTCCTCTACTGCGACTGCAACGCGGTCTCCCCGGCCACCGCCGAACGGATTGCCCGGCTGGTCCGTGGCGCCGGGGCGAGCTTCGCCGACGTGGGCATAATCGGCGTGCCGCCCCGCCCGGTCCTGTACGCCTCGGGTCCCGGCGCGGCCGGCCTGGCGCAGCTGGTCGACCAGGCGCTCGACGTCCGCGACATCGGCGGCCCGGCCGGCCGCGCCTCGGCCCTCAAGATGTGTTACGCGGCTTTCACCAAGGGCACGACCGCCCTGGCCACCGAGCTCTACGTCGCCGCCGCCCGCCTTGGAGTCGACGACGTGCTGCGCGCCGAACAGGCCGACAGCTCGCCCCAGTTGCTCGACTACGCCCGGCGCTCGCTGCCCGGGATGCCGCCAAAGGCCGCACGCTGGGTCGGCGAGCTGGAGGAGATCGCGGCAACCTTCGACGCCGCCGGCCTGCCGCCGCAGATGGCCCAGGGCGCGGCCGACGTCTACCGGCTGGTCGAGCGCACCGGCGGCGCCCCGGCGGCCTCGCTCGAGGAGCTGGTGGCCCGGCTGGCGCGGCGACCCTCCGTTCTCTTCCTCTGCGTGCACAACGCAGGCCGCAGCCAGATGGCGGCCGGCTTCCTGCGCCGGCTGGCAGGCGACCGGATCGACATCCTGTCCGGCGGCAGCGAGCCTGCGGAAAGCCTGAACCCGGTCGTCGTGGAGGCCATGGCGGAGCGCGGAATCGACCTCGGAGCCGCCACGCCGCGGCGGTTCTCGGACTCCGATGTGATCGCGGCCGACGTGGTCGTGACCATGGGCTGCGGCGACACCTGCCCCTTCTTCCCGGGCAAGCGCTACGAGGACTGGGAGCTGGAGGACCCCGCCGGCCGGCCGATCGAAGCGGTGCGGCAGATCCGCGACGAGATCGAGATCCGCGTGCGCGACCTGGCCGAGAGCCTCTCAGTCGGGAGCCGGTAGGTAGCGGGCGGCGACCGGCCGGTCGCCATCGAACTCCACCGCCCAGACCGAGCCCTTGCCCGCGTGGGCGCCGCCGGCCACCGTGCCCTGGCGATTCAGAAGGGCGATCAGCTCGAAAAGGACGTCGCCGTGGGTGCAGAGCACGGCCCCGGCACCGGAGTGGCGGGCGACGTCCAGCGCGCGCAGCCCGGCGCCCTCGGCCAGGTCGTCGCTCTTCTCGACCGCCGTTCCCAGGCTCCGCGCCAGCGGCTCCACGGTCTGCACGCAGCGGTCGTAGGGGCTGGAGACGATGCGGCCGGGACGCATCGGTGCCAGGAGATCGACGAGAGCCTCGGCCTGCCTCCGGCCGGCGGAGGTCAGCGGCCGCCGGCGGTCGTCGCCGCGCCAGTCCGCGCGCTCGCCGGCCTTGGCGTGCCTGACGAAGAAGGCGGTGGTCAGGCGGCCGGCTGGCGACGCGCGAAGTTGGCGGCGACCAGGCTCAGGATCGCGAGCACGCCGAGGACGACGGCATGCGTGGTGTGCCGGCCGCTGCCGGTCCGGGTCAGGAACTGGATGGCGCCCAGGAAATAGAGCACGGCCAGGATCGCGAAGACCACGGCGAGCACGACGAGCGCGATCGGGAGCGGTTTCATCGCCGACTAACGTACCAAAGCCAGGGCCAGCAGCCCGGCCGCCACGCAGTACCAGCCATAGGGGTCGAGCCGGCCCTCCTTGAACCACCGGATCAGGAACCGGGCGCTGGCGTAGGCGGCCAGGCCGGCCAGGACGGCGGCCGCCGCGTAGGTGCCGAGGGGGACCCTGGCCTGGAAGAGCTGGGGCACCTCGAGCACCCCGGCGGCGGCGATGATCGGTGTCGCCAGCAGGAAGGAGAAGCGGGCCGCCTCCTGGTGCCGCAGCCCGGCCAGAAGCCCTCCGGCCATGGTCACCCCCGAGCGCGAGATGCCGGGCAAGAGCGCCAGCGCCTGCGCCGCCCCGACGATCACGGCCGCCCGGAAGGAGACCGTCCGCAAGTCGCCGAAGGTCGCCTCCTGCGCCTGCCGGTCGGGCGCCCGGTGGGCGGCCTCGCGTTCGCGCCGGCGGCGCAGGACCTCGGTCCCCAGCAGCATCAGGCCGTTGACGAGGAGGAAGCCGGCCGCGAAGCGCGGGGAGGCGAACAGGCCCTTCAGGGTCTGCTCGCCCGCAAATCCGATCACGCCGCCGGGCACCGTCGCCACCACCAGGAGCATCGCGAGGCGTTCGGAGGGCGTTTCCACGCGGCCCCTGATCGAGGCCCGGAAGAACCCGGTGACGATCTCCCTCCAGTCCTGCCAGAAGAGGATGACGAGGGCCGTCGCCGTGCCCAGGTGAAGCAGGGTGAGGAAGGGCACGAAGGCCGGATCGGACTGGCGATAGCTCCAGTGGAGGAGGCTGGGCACGATCACGGCGTGGCCGAGCGAGGAGACGGGAAAGAGCTCGGTGGCGCCCTGGAGCAGGCCCATGAAGAGCGCCTGGAGGATGGTCAACCCGACAAGCGTAAGGATCCGCCCGCGCTGGGTAGAGTCGAGGCGGATGCCGAACCGACTGGCCGCCGCCACCAGTCCCTACCTCCTGCAGCACCAGCACAACCCGGTCGACTGGTACGAATGGGGCCCCGAGGCGCTCGAGCGTGCGCGCCGCGAGGACCGGCCGATACTGCTCTCGGTCGGCTACTCGGCCTGCCACTGGTGCCACGTCATGGAGCGCGAGTCCTTCGAGGATCCCGAGACCGCGCGCCTGATGAACGATGGCTTCGTCAACATCAAGGTCGACCGGGAGGAGCGTCCGGACGTGGACGCGGTCTACATGGACGCCGTGCAGGCCCTGACCGGCCAGGGCGGCTGGCCAATGACGGTTTTCCTGACCCCTGATCTGAAGCCCTTCTACGCCGGCACCTACTTCCCGCCCGCCGATCGCCACGGGCTGCCCGGCTTCCCCCGGCTGGTCGCCACGCTGGCCGAGCTCTGGCGGACGCGCCGTGCCGAGCTGCTGGCGGAGGGCGACAAGGTGGCGGCGCTGATCGAGCGCGGGGCGACCCTCGCCGCCTCCGACGAGGCGCTCGACGGCGGCCTGCTGGAGGGCGCCGCGCGTGCCCTTGCCCAGCAGTTCGACGCCGAGTGGGGCGGCTTCTCCCCCGCTCCCAAGTTCCCCCAGCCGATGCTCATCGAGCTGCTGCTGCGCTGCCACCTGAGGGGTGCGCCGGGCGCGCTGGAGATGGCTCTGCGGACGCTCGACCGGATGGCGGCGGGCGGGATCCGCGACCAGTTGGGCGGCGGCTTTCACCGCTATTCGACCGACCGGCGGTGGCTGGTCCCGCACTTCGAGAAGATGCTCTACGACAACGCGCAGCTCGCCCTGGCTTACCTGCACGCCTTCCAGGTCACGCGCCGGGCCGCCTATGAACAGGTCGTCCGCTCCACCCTCGACTACCTGCTCAGGGAGATGCGGGACCCTCGGGGCGGTTTCCACTCGGCCCAGGACGCCGACTCCGAGGGCCACGAGGGCCGCTTCTTCGTCTGGTCCTATGGCGACCTGGCGGAGCACGGCGTGGCCGATTGGTACGGAGCCGAGGAGCGCGGCAACTGGGAGGGCGTCAACGTGCTCTGGCACCCGCAGGGGCTCGAGGCGGCGACGGCGGCGACGCCGGCGCCGGAAGTCCTCGAAAGCCTGCGCCGCCTCCGCGAACGCCGGGTGCGGCCGGGGACCGACGACAAGGTGCTGGCGGCCTGGAATGCGCTCGCCATCCGGGCCTTCGCCGAGGCCGGACGCGTACTCGGCGAGGCCCGATACATCGCCGCCGCCGAGGCGGCAGGCGAGTTCGTGCTCGACAACATGCGGCGCCCGGATGGCCGTCTCAGCCGTTCCTGGCGCGACGCCCGGACCGGCGGCCCGGGCTTCCTCGACGACCACGCCGGCATGGCGCTCGCGTGCCTGACGCTCTGGGAGACGACCGCCGGCCCGAGGTGGATCGCGAGCGCGCTCGAGCTCGGCCGCCTGCTGGTGCCGGTCTTCGGCGCCCCCCAGGGAGCCGGTTTCCTGCAGGCGGCGGCGGACGCCGGCTCGCCGCTGACCCGTCCCCGCGAGGTGTTCGACAACGCGGTCCCCGCCGGCAGCTCCCTGGCCGCGGAGGTGCTCCTGCGCCTCGGGCTCCTGACCGGCGACAGCGCCCTCACGGCGGCCGGGGCGGGCGCGCTGGCCAGCATCCGGGCCCTGCTCGAACGGGCGCCCGCGGCCTTCGGCACCGCCCTCTGCGCGCTGGACCTGCATCTCGGTCCGAGCCGGGAGCTGGCCGTGGTCGGCGCCCCGGCCGCCCGCCGGCCCCTGCTCGAGGTCGCGTGGCGGGACTTCCGGCCGCGGCTCGTGGTCGCCGCGGCCGACGCCGGCCAGGCGCCGGTTGCGCTGCTCGAGGGACGCGGCGCCGCCGCCGGTGAGGCCGCGGCCTACGTCTGCGAGCGGTTTGCGTGCCGGCTGCCGGTGACCACGCCGGATGCCCTTGCCGAGCAGCTGGCCTGAGTCGGCCGGCGAGCTGGCGCGGCTGCAGGAGCGCCTGGCCGCCGAGGCGCCCGGTGCCTGGGCGCCGCTCGGGGAACCGTTGGTGGGCGCCGTCTTCGCGGCCACACGCCGGGGCTTGAGCGGCCCAGGCGAGCCAGGCGATCCGGCATGGGTGGCCGCCGTGGCGATGCGGGCGGGGTCCGTGCTGGGCTGGACGGTGGTGCGCGGGCGCTTCCCCGCTCCCTATCGCCCGGGCCTGCTGGCGCTGCGCGAGGGCGCGCTGCTCGAGCGCGCCGTGCGTGCGCTGGAGCCTCGACCGGAGGTGCTCCTGGTCAACGCCACCGGTGCCGGCCACCCGCGCCGGGCCGGGCTCGCGATCCAGCTCGGCTGGGCGCTGGAGATGCCCACGGTGGGCGTGACCGACCGGCTTCTGGTGGCCGGTCGACCGGGCGAGGTGGCGCGGGCCGGCGCCGCCAGAAGCGGCCGTGGCCGCGGCATCTGGGTTCACGCCGGCTGGCGGACGGACCTGGAGACGGCCCTGGCCGTCGTCGAGCCGCTCCTTGAGGACCGGACGCCGTCGCCGCTTCGCGAGGCGCGCCGGCTGGCCCGGACCGCGCGCTCAGGGCTGGGCTGAGCCCAAGCGGCCGGACGCCTGGAATCGGCGGGGCTGGGGCCAGGCATCATGGGTGACCGTGAACTCCGAGCCGAACGCCCTGGTCCGGTGGTGGGAGGGACTGTCGCTGCGCGCCCAGGCCCTGATCGCGATCCCGGCGCTGGCCGTGCTCCTCTTCGCGATCAACCTCGGGCCCTTCAACCAGCCGCTGCTGAGGTCGGTGCTCTACGGCCTCTTCGAGGGCGGCGTCCTCGGAGGACTGCTCCTCGCCGTCACCGCCCAGGAAAAGGCGAAACGAACCTCACGGGGTGGCGCGCCGTCCTCGCGGCAGGATCAGGAGCCCGGCCCCGATGAGCGCGAGGCGGATTCCTAGCCGAATTCGCTCATGCCGCTCGTCCAGCCTCCAGGTTGCCGCCTCGCGAGCGCGACGCCAGCAGGGGCGCCGAGGCGATGAGGGCGACTCCGGCCAGAACCACAAGCCCGGCCAGCGCCTCGCGAGCGGTCAGCGCCTCGCCGCGGATGGCCACGCCCAGGAGCACGGCGACCCCCGGGCTGATGTAGCTCTGCGTGGAGACCAGCACCACGGGAGCCGCGCGCAGGAGCCATAGGTAGCAGCTGAAGGCGGCGACCCCGGCGACGGCCAGGTAGGCGAGCGCGACCAGCGACGTGACGGTCACCCGGTCCGCGTGCAGGTGAGCCGGTTCGCCGGCAAGGAGCGCGGGCACAGCCATCGCCAGGCCGCCCATGAGCATCTGCATGCCGTTGCCCATCAGCCGGTCGGCGGGCACCGGAACTCGCCGCGATATCACGCTGCCAAAGCCCCACGCGACCGAGCTGCACACGAGCACGATGGCCGGGACCAGGGGCACGGCGCCGGCGCGGGGATTGGCCAGGATGACGATCCCGGCCAGGCCGATCGCGCTGCCCAGGATCTGCGGCCAGCGCAGTCGGGTCCCGAAGAGCGCGCGGTCGCTGACCACCATCCAGATCGCGCTGGTCGAGACGACCACGGCCACGATCCCGCTGGGGACGCTCTGCTCGGACCAGACCACGGCGCCGTTGCCGGCCGTCAGGAGCAGGACCCCGACCAGCAGGGCGCCCAGCCAGTGGCCTGCTCGCGGCGCCGCCGCGCCCCGCATCCTCATGACCAGGAAGACCAGCCCGCCGGCCAGGGCGAAGCGGGTCATCGCCATCGTGAAGGGAGGCAGTGAGTCGATCGCATAGCGGATGCCGAGGTAGGTCGAGCCCCAGAGCAGGTAGACCGTCAGCAGTGCCGCCCAGATCGCCACGCCCGGTGGCCGCCGCACCGAAGAATCTTGGCACGGCGCCCTTCTACGATTTGGCGTCTTGAACTCCCGCTATCGCTGGCTCGTGCTCGGCATCGGCGTCCTGGCCCAGGGCGCGCTCGCCTCCTTTCACCAGGGGCTGCCCTCGATCGGCCCGGCCCTCGAGCATCACTTCGGAATCGGCATCGTCGCGACCGGGGCGCTCTTCAGCGGGATCGCTCTGGGTATCGCCTGCACGCTGGTTCTATGGGGCGTGCTCGCCGATCGCCTGGGCGAGCGCGCGGTGCTGACCGCGGGCCTGCTCGGCGCCGCCGGAGCGCTCGCCGCCGGCGCGCTGGTCAGAGGCTATGCCGCCACCTTCGCGGCACTGGTCGTGGCCGGCCTGCTCGGCGCCTGCGCCAACGCCGCCAGCGGGCGCGCCGTGATGGGATGGTTTGCCGCCCGTGAGCGCGGCCTGGCGCTCGGGATCCGGCAGATGGCGACCCCGCTGGGCGGTGGCCTGGGGGCGATCGCCCTGCCGCTGGCGGCCCTGCGCTGGGGGGTCCCCGGCGCCTTCTGGACGCTGGCCGGATTCTGCGCGCTGGCCGGCATCGCCTGCGGCGCGGGCCTGCGCCGCTCGCCGGTGGCGCCCGCCGCCCGGGTGCAGGGCGGGCGCGGCAGCCCGCTCGCCGACGCCAGGCTCTGGCGGCTGGCCACAGGCGGGGCCCTGATCGTTGCCGGCCAGCTGAGCCTGGTCAGCTACCTGGTCCTCTTCCTGACCGGGCATCACCACTGGGCGATAGCAGGCGCCGCCCTGGTGCTCACCGTGTGCCAGTTCCTCGGCGCCGGCGCCCGGGTGGGAGCCGGCGCCTGGTCGGACCGGCTGGGACGGCGCATCCGGCCCATGCGGTGGCTGGCCCTGACCGGGACCGTGCTGCTGGGGCTGACCGCGATGCTGGTGGACGCGCCGGATGCCCTCCTGGTGCCCCTGCTGGTGGTGACCACCGCCGTCTGCATGAGCACCAACGGGCTCGCCTTCACCGCCACCGGCGAGATGGCGGGGCTGGCGCGGGCCGGCGCCGCGATGGGGTTCCAGAACACTTTCCTGTTCGTCTCCGGGACGGTGGCGCCGGTGGTCTTCGGCGCCGCCGTGGCCTGGTTTGGATGGCGGGCGGGCTTTGCCCTGATCGCGGCCGCCGGCCTCGCCGGCTGGCTCCTTCTGCTTCCGCTAATCGCTTCCGAGGAGGCCGGCTGGCGGGAGGCCGCCTGAATGGCCGCTTAGATACGCTCGGGCTCCGGAGGCGGCCCGGCCGCACGATGCGCGCTGCCGCACCGAGTTTCGATACCTTCGGCCGGATGAACCTGCTCGACCGCCTGCGAGGGCAGAGAGCGCGGCTCGCGGTCGTCCTGGGAGGCGGCGGCAACCTGGGCGCCTTCCAGGTCGGCGTGATCGACACGCTGGCCGCCCATGGCATCGTCCCCGACCTCGTGGTGGGAACCAGCGTGGGAGCCATCAACGGCGCCTACTGGGCCTTCAACCCCGGGCCGGACGCCGGGTCGCGGCTGCTCGCGGTCTGGCGGCAGGCGGCGCGGCAGCCGCTCCTGCGGGGCGGGCGGGTGGCGGTGCTGCGGCGCCTGATCGGGGGCCGGAACCACCTCTTCGGCTCCGAGGCCCTGGCGATGCTGCTGTCGGGCGCCATCCCGGGCCCGGTGCGGATCGAGGAAGCCAAGGTGCCGCTCGCGATCACCGTGACCGACGCCGTCACCGGCGCACGCCGGGTCCTGCGTTCCGGGCTCCTCCACCAGGCGGTTTTGGCGTCCTCCGCCGTGCCCGGCATCTTTCCACCGGTCGAGATCGGCGGCATCAGCTATGTGGATGGCGGTGTGGTCGCCAACCTGGACCTCGACTCGGTGATCGAGAGCGGAATCGGGCAGGCGCTGGCGGTGGACGTGATGGGATTCCAGGCGGAGGCGGCGCCGGCCGACCTCTGGGAGATGCTGCAGCGCTCCCTGGTCTTCGCGCTCCGGCGCCAGGCCGATCTGACGATCGGGGCGGTGGCGTCGCGCCTTCGGGTCGCGGTGCTGAGGCCGCGGATGCCCGCGATCCCGCTCCTGGGTGACTTTGCCCGGACCGAGGAGACGGTCGCCTGGGGGCGGCGGGCGGCCGAGCGCTTCCTGGCCGCGCACTACGCCGGCGGCCGGGTCGAGCCGGGCCTGATGGAATCGCAGCGGGAGGAGTGAATCCTCCGGCTCGATTTGCGCCCAGACCCTCCCCGCTGAGCCCAGCGGGGAGGGTTCTTGCTGGCGCCTAGCCTGGCCCGGTCCCGTTGGACTCCTGGGGCGGCTCCAATGTCAGGCTCATCCCCTCTGGCGTCTCCACCGCGTCGAGCACGGCGCCGTCCAGGGCCTGGCTCAGCATCCCGTTGATGTGGAGCACTTCCTCGCCGCCCGACTCGACGACCTGGTCGCCCTCCATGGGATCGCCCATCACGAAGCCGAGCCCGGCTTCCTCGGTCGGCTCCAGCCGGAGCACTCCCTCGGCCGGCCGGTCGAGCGTACCGATCAACTCCTTGGCGGGGTCGGTCACTGCAATCATCCCGACCACCTTACGCAGGCGGACCGGCCAGTCACACCTCGGCGACGATCCGGGCCGGCGCCCCATCGGCGCCCACGATCGGAATCGGCAGGGCGAAAGCTCGAAAGCGACGGCCCGCCACCCGGTCGAGGTTGGCCAGGTGCTCTGCGATCAGAACGCCACCCTCCAGCAGGAGGTGGTGCACCGGCCAGGCGAATGGGCCCTCGCGCAGCGCCTCCGGGCGGTCGGGCGTGGCCACGTCGACGGCCACCAGCTTGACCGCCCGTTCGAGCAGCCAGCCGGCCGCCTCCAGGGACAGGTATGGATGCACGTGGTAGCGCTCGTGGTCGCCGGCGAAGTGCACGTCCCACCCCGTCCGGATGAACACGATGTCGCCCCGCTCGGGGGGAGGGCCGCCTGCCTCCAGGTCGGCCGGGCTGATCTCCTCACCGCCCCGGCGCTCGACCTCGAGGCAGACGGCGGCGCCGTGCACCCGGTCGAGGTCGAGGCCGGCGGCGCTCAGGCCGGCGGGCACGAAGTGGACGGGTGCGTCGACGTGCGTGCCGGCATGGACCGCGGCCGAGATGCGCGTCACGTTGACGCCGCGCTCCTCGTAGTGCACGCAGCGTTCGACCACGACCGGCGGAAAGAGCCGCTGCGAGAACATCCCGTCCCGGTACGGCTGCGAGAGATCGATCAGCGCCATCAGGCGCCCTGCCTCAGCAGCTCGCCGGCCAGCGCCAGGACCGGCACCGGCTGCCCGGCGGCTGCCACCTGGCGCACCGCCGACAGCGAGCGCAGCGCCTGCTCCCGGCCGAAGCCGAGGCCGGAATCAAAGTGGCGCGTCGCCTCGCTCCGGCCCGAGCTCTCGTTCACCACCTCGAGGAAGCGTGCGCGGTCGACGCCGTCGGCCTCGGCTACCGCGACCATCTCGCGCGCCGCCCGCAGGCAGGCTGACGCCACCGCCCTGTCGAAGTGATCGAGATCGCAGCGTCCGGCCGGGCGGGCAGGCGGCGCCAGCGACTCGTTGTAGGAGTAGACGCGGGTGAAGTCGGCACCCCCTCCAAGGGCATTCACGAGCGCCTGCCAGAGCTCGCGCACGGTCCCCACCAGGGGCGCCGGGACGGCGTGCTCGGCGGCGACCGCGAGGGCCGTCGAGACGTCTTTCAGCATCAGACCGGCAGCAAAGCCGGAAGCGTACCGGCCGCTCAGGATGTCCCGGGGGAACTTGACCTCGCTGTTCTGCGTCCGCCCGAGGCCGGCGTTGAGCCGCCTGATGGTCCCCTCCGGCGAGTGGGCGGCAAAGCGGGCGGCGGCCACGGCCTCGCTGGTCGCGGAGAGGGCGACCGCCGAGAGGGCATTGTTGAGAGCCTTGACGCAGTGGCCGGCGCCCAGGGCGCCGGCGTGGAAGATGCGCTGCGCAATGGCGTCGAGCACCGGCCGCGCCTCCTCGACCAGCTCCTCCGGCCCGCCGGCCATGATCGTGAGCGTTCCCGACTCGGCGCCGGCCACGCCTCCGCTCATGGGCGCGTCGATCATGCGCAGCCCCAGCGACCGGGTCAGCGAGGGCAGGGAGCTGCTCAGGTCGACGACCAGCCGGGCCCGGCCCAGGTCCGGGGCAACCGCGCGGACCGCGCCGGCGTCGGGCAGGCAGAGCAGGGCGGCGCGGCCGGCCGCGGCCTCGGCCACGCCGCCGGCGACGGCAAACCCGGCCTCCGCCATGCGGTCGCGGACCTCGGGCTGGCTGTCGTAGACGAGAAGGTCGTGCCCGGCCGAGCGCAGGCGCGCGGCGATCGGCGCTCCCATGCGGCCCAGCCCGACCAGCGCGACCTCCAAGGCCTTCAGCGAAAGGTCCGCCGGTCGACGGCGAAGACCAGCTCGGTGCCGTCTTCCGGGTCCTCCTGGACGCCCACCTGCCGGAAGCCCAGCGCGCGCACCACCGCCAGCGAGGGGTCGTTGCTCGGGCTCACCGACGCGTAGACCTCCGGCTCGCCCTGGGCGAGAGCCCAGCCGACCAGGCCCCGCGCCGCCTCCTTGGCGAACCCACGACCCCGGAAGGGCTCGAAGACGGTGTAGCCGATCTCGGAGCGGCCGACCGCCTCCGGCGGCCCGTGGAAGCCACAGTTGCCGACGAGCTCGTGCCCGTCGACCGAGAACATGAGCCGCGCGCACCATCCCCGGCGGTCCGGGAAGCGCTCCATCAGCATCAGGTGCCGGCGCAGCCAGTGCACGCGGTCGCCCGTGAAGTCGTCCGGCAGCGCGGCGCCCAGCGAACGCTCGGCGCGGGGCACCTCGCCCGCGAGCAGGTGCTGGATCACGTCCGGATCGAGCACCTCGAGCGAGAGGCGCTCGGTCGTGATCGGGTCCGCCACCGTGCCGGAGTCTAACGCTCGGGGATGGCGACCTCCACGCCGGTCAGCGTCGACACCGAGGCCACCTTGCTGGGGCTGATGTAGGGGTCGTCGACGTTGGTCAGCTCGACAAGCAGCGTGTCGGCGGCAGGCAGCCGCCAGAGGTTGCCGTAGGTGGTCAGCGTCAGCCGCTGAGAACCCAGGGGTGTCGCCGGGCTGCCGGAGTCCAGGGTGTACGTGCCCCGGGTGATCAGCTTGCGGGTGCCGTCCGGAGCGACGTCGAAGATCCGGGCGTTGAGCTGCTCCCGGTAGGCGGTGGTGCTGACCGTGAGCGTGATGGCGGGCGCGCCGGCGACCGTCAGCGGACCGCCGCCGGTGAGTTCGGCGACGCTGGCCGAGTAGCTGGCGACGTCGCCGGGAACCTCGTCCGGGCCGGGCGCGGGCAGCGGGTTGGGCTGCAGTTTCTCAGAGGCCGTCATGACGACCGGATCCCAGGCCACGCCCGAGGTGTTGGCGGGGTCGAAGGTGATCGTCTGGGCGCCGCTGAAGTGCTTGCGGGCGACCGCGCTGGCGAGCGCGTCATAGGTCGGCACCTCGACCACGTTGGCGGGCGAGAAGCTGTTGTCGGGCTGCGTGATCGCGGCCCTGACGTCTGCCGCCGGCGCGCTGCCGGTGCCGTTCAGGTAGTAGGCGAACCATGGCCTCAGCACGTGGTCGAGCAGGTAGGCGATCTCGGCCGGGTTGTTGGCTGCCCTCGGGTGCCCGACGTTGCCCAGGTAGAGGGCGATCGGATAGCCCGGGTCGAGCGACTTGAGCGCGTAGTACATGCGCAGCGCCTCGGGCACCGGGAAGAGGTCGTCGGTCCAGCCCTGGACGTCCAGGATGGGCAGCTTCGTGGTCTTCGCGCTCTGCCAGAAGTCCTGGCTCTCCCACACCGAGCGGTAGCCCTCGAGCGCGTTCAGGCAGGTCATGTAGACGGGGTCGCTGAAGCTCGGCTCGGCGGTCCCGTCCGCGAAGCACTCGTGCAGCAGCGCCGGGTAGGAGTCGTAGGGACGGGCCGGGCTCATCCGGTGCCCGCCGGCGTAAAGGGCGCTGACGTAGCTGAACTTGGCGCTGCCCGGCACCGCGTACGTCTGGTGCGGGCGGCCGTTGGGCTCGAGCGAGTAGTAGAGGCTCGTCCAGGGCACGATCGGCACCGCGGTTTTGAGCGTGACCGGCTTTCCGCCCGGGCTCGACCAGGCCGGCTTCTCGGCCAGCTGGTAGGAGTGCCCGCCGCCGTAGCTGGCGCCGATCACCGCGACGCGGGAACCGTCCGCCCGAAGCTGTGGCGAATCGACGACCTGCCCGATCAGGCTCCGCATGTCGGCGATCTCGACGTTCTGGTCGGCGAGGTTGGTCTGCCCCCAGGAGCTGCCGAAACCGCGGGCCGAGTACCGCAGCACGGTGTAGCCGTCGGCCAGGAAGTTGGCGTCCCAGGCCATGTCGTCGGTCTTGCTGCCGCCCCAGCCATGCATGACCGCGACCAGCGGGTGGTTGCCGGCGGGGCTGTCGGGCACCTCGACGGTGGCGTCGAGCAGCGTCTGGTCGACGCCGCTGGCCAGGTAGCCGGCGCAGACGTTCATGGGCACCGGGGTGCCGGTGTGCGAGCAGGTGAGACCGGCATGGTCCGTGCCCTGCCCCGTGTAGGGCCCGCCGGTCGACGTCGAGTCGGGCCCGAAGGCATGCGGCGGCGGCGGGCCGCCATAGGGGTTGGAGGCGGTGACGGCCTGCGCCGAGGTGGCGGCAAAGGCCAGGACCGAGGCCAGGAGCAGGGCAGCCCATCTCATGAGGCGAACGATACGAACGCGTATCGCGCACCTGTCAACGCTCCGAGTTCAGGGCCTCTCCCGCCAGTTCCCGAAGCCGCGCCTTCTGGACCTTTCTCCCGTTGGGGCCGTCCGCGGCCGGGAAGTCGTCGACCGCGATCAGGCGGCGCGGGACCTTGTAGCCGGCGACCCGCCGGCGCAGAGAGTCGAGCACGGGCTGAGCCGCAAAGCCCTCGCCCGGGATGACGAAGGCGACCGGAACCTCGCCCTCCCCGGGCACCTCGACGCCCACCACCTGGGCCGCGCGGACCGACCGGTCGGCGCACAGCTGTTCCTCGATCTCGGCGGGGTCGACCAGGAAGCCGCGCAGGCGCAGCGAGTCGCGCAGCCGGGAGAGGAACACAAAGCCGCCCTCCGGCCTCAGGTAGCCCAGGTCGCCGGTGCGGAACCAGCCGTCCTCGGTGAAGGCGGCGGCGCTGGCCGCCTCGTTGTGCAGGTAGTGCCGGATCACGTTGTAGCCGCTGATCTGGAGCTCGCCCGGCCGGCCGGGCGGGGTGGGCGCGCCCGTGTCCGGGTCGCAAGCGCGGACCTGGATGTCGGCGCAGATCGGCCGCCCGCCGGCCAGCGCCCGCACGTCGGGCCGGTCGTCGGGCGACCAGGTCGCCATCAGCGCGAACACCTCGCTCATCCCGAAGACGCCGGTCAGCCGGACGCCCGCCCTCGCCTCGGCCTCGGCGACCAGCCGGGGAGCCAGGTTGGTGAAGTTGGCAAAGCCGCCCCGCCGCCAGCGCAGCCGCTCCGGGTCCAGCTCCGGGCTCGCGAGCACCGCGCTCAGCATCGCGTCGGAACCGTTCAGGTGCTGGATGCCGTGGCGAACCATGAGCCTGGCCGACTCGTCAGGGTCGAACACCTCCTGGAGGACGCAGGTCGCCCCGGCGGCGAGGGCGCCCAGGGCCGTGTTGAAGCCGAACACGCCGCAGAGCGGCAGCGCCAGCAGCGACGCGTCGCCGGGTTGCAGGTCGAAGGCGCGCGCCACCTCTCTCGAGTGGCGCGTGACGGCACCCTGCTTGTGGCCGGCGAGCTTTGGCGAGGACGTGGTCCCCGAGGTCGTGAAGAGCGCGACCAGGTCCTCGCGGCGGCCCTCGTCGTCGAGCCGGGGACCGGTCGGCACCTCCCACGGGGTCAGCACCAGCTCCAGGTCGGGCAGCTGGGGCCGGACCTCGTCGAGGATGCCCATCCAGTCGACACCCAGGAAATCGGGCGCCAGGACCAAACCGCGGGCCCTCGATGTGCGCAGGACGTGGAGGAGCTCGCTCGAGCGGTAGCGGGTGTTGACCGCGGCCACGCAGACCCCGAGCCGGGCGCAGGCGAAGAGCAGCTCCAGCCACTCCGGGATGTTGGGCAGCCAGAGCGCGAGCACGTCGCCGCGGCGAATCCCGGCCGCCTTGAGGCCGCCCGCGATCATGCCCGCCCGGTCGGCGAGCCGGGCGAAGGTGATCGAACGGTCGCCGCTGACGACGGCGACCCGGTCGGAATGCTCCTCGAGGAGCGAGTTCACTGGCCGGCCAGGGCCTGGATCTGGCGCTCGATGTGGCGGTCGATGTCCTGCCAGCGCCGCTGGACGATGGCCAGGTGCTCATCCTGGCTGAGGATCAGGAAGCGGCCCGCCTCGACGGCCGCGAGCACGCGCAGAGCCAGCTCCTCGGGCTCGGTCACGCGGTCGGGCATGCGCTGCTCGTGGTCCCCGGTGAACCGGTAGTTCTCCGACAGGTTGGTCGTGACATAGCCGGGACAGAGCACGCTCACACCGACGCCTCTCGGCCTCGCGTAGAGGGCCATCCCGGCCGAGAAGCCGACGACGCCGTGCTTGGTGGTGTCGTACGGGATGGTCAGCGGGTTGTGCGCGACCAGCCCCGCAAACGAGGCCGTGGACACGATGTGGCCGCTGCCGCGCTCGAGCATGTGCGGCAGGAAGGCGCGGGCGCAGCGGATCACGCCGAGCAGGTTGATCTGCACGATCCACTCCCAGTCGGCCATCGGCACCTGCTCCGGAGGCCCACCCACGAGCACGCCGGCGTTGCTCATCAAAAGGTCGGCGCGGCCCATCACGGAGATCGCCTCGCGGGCCAGCAGATCGACCTCGGCATCCCGGGAGACGTCGCAGCGGATGCCCTCGGATCGCACGCCCAGCTCACGCAGCTCGGCCACCGTGGAGGCCATTCGCGGCTCGTTGACGTCGGCGACGACGACATCCAGGCCTCGCCGCGCGAGGGCCAGCGCGCAGGCGCGGCCGATCCCGCTGGCGCCACCGGTGATCACCGCGACCTGGCCCTTTTGCAGCTCCATCGCAGCCAACCTTAGCCCGGATTCACAGGCTTGGCCGCCGCCTCAGGCCGCGCTCAGCCGGTGGCTCGCCCGCTCCCCGCCCCCGCTCCCCGAATCTCGAGGTCGGCCAGCAGGCGCTCGGTGGCACCGGCCACCTCGGACACGGCGCGCTCGAAGGCGTCGCGGTTGTGGGTGGCCGGGCGCGAGAATCCGCTCACCTTGCGCACGAACTGGCGGGCGGCGGCCTCGATGTCCTCCGCCGGCGCCGCCTGCGAGCCCTCGCGCAGGACCTTGATCGATCGGCACATGTCTATGGCCTCCGGTAGTCGCTGATGTTGCCGGGAACGGCGGTCCCGGCGTCCAGGTCGGGCGCCGGCTGAGGCTCGCCGCTCGCCAGGCGCATCGGCAGCACCCCCGCCCAGAACCGCGTCTGCAGGTCATCGGAGTCGTCCTTGGGCGGTCCTGAACGGAGCTTCGCGCTGTACTCCTCGATCGGCAGCCGGAGGATCGTGGTGGCGCGCGCCTCCCTTTCGGTCGGCCACCGGCACTCCTCCCAGCGGCCGGCGGCGACGTGGTTGACGACGGCGGCGAAGGCCTCGCTCTTCTCCTGGGGGTCGGTCACCTCCTCGGCCCGGCCGAGGACCACCGCCGAACGGAAGTTCATGGAGTGGTTGAAGGCCGAGCGCGCCAGCACCAGCCCGTCCAGCAGGGTGGCGGTGACGCAGCAGTCGATGCCTTCCTTGAGCGCGTTGAGCATCCGGGAGGCGGGCGAGCCGTGGATGTAGAGAAGGTCGCCGGCGCGGGCGTGGATGGTGGGGATCACGAACGGGCGGCCGCCGGCGACGAATCCCAGGTGGCAGATCAGCGCCTCGTCAAGGATGGCGTCGACGGTCGCGCGATCGTACCTTCCGCGCTCGGGGTGCCGGCGGAGCCTGGTCGCAGCGCTGCTCGGTTCGGCCATGAAGACCTGAGTTGTACTGCAAGTAGCACCCGCGGCGTGCGTTGAGCCGTCCATGTGGCGGGCAACGCTGATCTTCCTGGCCCTGGCCGGCCTCGTGCTGGGCACCGGGACCGTGGCCCGCAACGTGCTCGGTCTGGGCTGCGTGGGGCCGGTCCTCCCCGCCTGGGGCTGCCTAGCGGTGCCCTACCCCGACTACCTGCCCAGCGGCTTCACGCTCTACTACTACGCAGGCGTCGCCTTCGGGGCCTGGCTGCTCTGTTACACCCTTCGCAACCCGGTCTTCTTCGCCGGAAACCGGCTGCTCCGGCTCGCCTTTCCGGGCTGGATGCGGGAGTTCGACCAGGCCCAGGACCAGCCGCGCGGCTGGAAGTACCGGTAGGCGGCGGCCTCCCGACCTCCGCCCATCGGCCCCTCGGAAGGGGCCTGGCCTGGCGCGATGCAGAGCTCGTCAAGCCTGCGCATCGCGGATTGTTTTGCATTCCGCAGGCTTGACGTCCGATCTGCGTTGCTTTAAAAGGCGCATGGCTCCGTTACGCCACTCCGTCACATCTCGGCCAAATAGGGAGGTTCTGCGGTGAAGAAGTACAACCACCTGGCTCTTACGGTGGTGATGACGTTGATGGGGGTTCTCCTCATCGTCGGGTCGGTGCTCGCAAGCATCGGCACCACGCTGTTCCCGTTCGACAGCTGGATCGGGACCCGGGCCTCGGTCGCCGGGATCGCCTTTGGCGCCGGCATCGTGCTCGCCGGGATGAAGCCCGAGGCGAACCTGACCTGGGTTCGGGCGGCGATCGTGTACTGCGTGCTCGACGTGCTCTACGAGATCGTCTACGGGCTCTTCTTCGGTGGTGCCGCTTTCGGCCTGGTCACGCTGCTGGTCTCGATCATCCTGGGCGGCCTGATCATCTGGCTCTACCCGCGGCGCGGCGACCTGATGCCGGCCAACAACGTGAGCGCGGCCGCGCACGCGGCGGGGACCAAATAGCGCTCCCCTAGCTCTTCACAACCGACACGCTGTCCGCGGCCAGGTCACACACAACCGTGACCGGGCCGCGGACCATTTCCAGCCTCTGACCCTCGACACGAACCTCGACGCGATCGAGCCGGCCGTCACGCAGCTCGGGCGTCTCCCGGCGGAGCGCGATCAAGCGCCGGTACCACTCCAACATCTCCTTGTGCGCCGGCTCGGAAAGCTCGTTCCAGCGGAGCCGCGATCGCTCCCAGCTCGACCGATCCTGGGGGTCGGGGACCGATGCCGGATCCCAGCCGAACGCCTCGAATTCGTGTAT
Source organism: uncultured Actinomycetes bacterium (assembly GCA_964383855.1). GTDB lineage: Bacteria > Chloroflexota > Dormibacteria > Dormibacterales > Dormibacteraceae > CAZHAC01. The sequence continues at coordinate 28,309 of CAYLIP010000027.1, forward strand.
CCGGCCCTCGCTGGTGGCACGCGCCACGGCGGGATCGGTGTGCGAGGAAAAGAACAGAAAGGGCGTCGATGCTGCCCACTCCTCACCCATGAAGAGAAGCGGCACGAACGGTGAGCAGAGCACCAGCGCCGCCGCCATCCTGAGCCGCTCCGTCGACGTCAGCATCGACAGCCGCTCACCCCGGGCGCGGTTGCCGACCTGGTCGTGGTTCTGCGCGTAGGCGAGGAAGCGGCTGCCCTCCAGGCTGTGGTCACGACCGTGGCGGCGGCGCCGGTGCTGCGAGCGCTGGCCGGTGTAGACATACGCTTGGCGAAGCGCCCGCTCGACGTCCTCGATGGCGCCGAAGTCGCGGTAATAACCCTGCCGCTCGCCGGTCAGAGCGGCGTGGACAGCGTGGTGGAAGTCGTCGCTCCACTGCGCATCCAGCCCGTAGCCGCCGCGCGACGGCGGCGTCACGATCCGCGGGTCATTGAGGTCCGATTCGGCGATGAGGAGCCGCGGCGGACGCGACGTCAGCTGCTCCACCCGCTGCGCCAGCTCCTCGAGGATGTGCGTGGCCGAGGCGTCGACGATGGCGTGCACCGCATCGAGGCGAAGGCCGTCGAGGTGGTAATCGCGCAGCCACATCAGCGCGTTGTCCACGAAGAAGGCGCGGACCTCGTCCGAGTCGGGTCCGTCGAAGTTGATGGCCGGCCCCCACGGCGTGTGGTGGCGGTCGGTGAAGTAGGGACCGTAGCGGCCCAGGTAGTTTCCCTCGGGACCGAGGTGGTTGTAGACGACATCGAGAAGCACGGCCACGCCGCGCCCGTGGCAGGCGTCCACCAGTCGCTTCAGGCCGTCCGGTCCTCCGTAGGCGTGGTGCGGCGCGTAGAGGTCGACGCCGTCGTAGCCCCATCCGCGGTCGCCGGCGAACTCGGCCACCGGCATCAGCTCGATGCAGTTGACCCCCAGCTCGAGGAGGTGGTCGAGGTGCTCGAGGACCCCGGCAAACGTGCCCTCGCTGGAGAACGTGCCGGCGTGCAGCTCGTAGATCACCAAATCGGCGAGGGCGGGCCGCATCCACTCCCCATCCGTCCAGGCAAACGCGGAGTGGTCGATTGTCCGCGAAGGACCGTGGACGCCCTCCGGCTGCCAGGGCGAGCGGGGATCAGGCAGCGGGGTGCCGTCGACCACGTACCGGTAGTCGGTGCCGGGGCCGCACTCGGCCTCGACCGAGCACCAGCCGTCCTCGCCCCGCACCATGGGCAGCCGCCGGCCGGCGAGCTCCAGCTCGATCGATCCCGGGTCGGGCGCCCAGACCTCGAACCTCATGCCGGGGACAGCAGCCCGACCGGGAACTCCTCGAGGATGCGGTCGACCGGGAGCTCGCCGCCCTCGAACTCGCGTCCCGAGAACTCGTCCCGCCACCGGCCCGGCGGCAGCTCGACGCGCGTGTCCCCCCAGCCCCCGGCGAGTCCCATCAGGAGGCGCGGCGCCAGGGTCACGGCCCTCGAGTCGCGGGCGAATGCAACCAGGTGCTCGGCGCGGGCTCCCCGCGCGATCAGAGGCTGGTAGGCGCCGCCCAGGAAGGCGTCCGGCAGCCGGCGGCGAAGCGCCAGCGCCCGCTGGACCACCATCAGCTTGGGCAGCCCCTCCTCTCGCCGGGCCCAGGCCTCGACCGCCGAGATCCCGGCGAGCAGCTCGTCCAGCAGGTTTTGGCGCCGCTCGAAATCGACCGGCCGCCGGTTGTCGGGATCGACCAGGCTCAGGTCCCACAGCTCGGTGCCCTGGTAGATGTCGGGGACGCCGGGCGCGGTCAGCGCGACCAGCTTCATCGAGAGGCTCGTCATCCACCCCGGAAGCACCAGGGGACGCACGAAGGCGTCGAGGTCGGCCGCGAACTCGCGGTCGGCCAGCACCGCCTGAACGAAGCCGCGCAATGCCGAGTCGTAGCGCTCGTTGGGCGCGATCCAGGAGGTGTACTCCTTGGCCTCGCGCGTCGCCTTCTCCATATAGGCCAGCGCCCGCTCCGAGGACAGCGGATGGGCGCCGACCAGGACCTGGTAGAGGAGGTACTCGGCATTGCTGTCCGGGAATTCGTCTGTGCGGTAGCGCTCGTTGTGGGCCGACCAGCGCTCGACGGCGGCCGCCCAATCGGGCACCACCTCGCTCAGCAGGGCCAGCCGGGCGCGCACGTCCTCGGAGCGCTTGGTGTCGTGGGTCGAGGTTGACACCATGGCCGCCGGCCAGCGGACGGCGGCCGCGTGCGCGGCCTCGTGAAAGTCCTCGAGGCCGAGCGAGAACTGGTCCGGGTCGCCGCCGACCTCGTTGAGGCAGACCAGCCGGTTGAAGCTGTAGAAGGCGGTGTCCTCGACGCCCTTGGCCATCACCGGGCCCGAGGTCTGCTGGAAGCGGGCGACGAACTCCGACTCCTCGGGCCCGGTGTGGTCGAGGAGCATGACCTCGGCCATGAAGCGGAGCAGGTCGGCGTCGAGCTCGGGGCGCCGCGACGCTGCCGTCGAGACCGCCGTTTCCACGTGCCGGCGGTCGGCCTCGGTCACCTGCCCCACCTCGGGCCGCACGTACGTCCGGTAGACGGGCAGGCAGGCGAGCAGCTCCCGGACGGCGTCGCGAATCTCGCTCCGCGTGAAGTCCCGGTAGAAGCGGTTCTTCTCGCAGACCCGGACGAAAGCCGCGGTCACCCGGCGCTGGTCGGCAGCCAGGAGCTCGTCGATGACTCGCAGCTTGGCGGCGTAGACGAGCTCCTCCCAGGGCGCCCGGCGGCCGGTGAAGAGCTCGTAGAACCGGGTCAGCGGCTGCTGCGCTTCGGGCGCCACGAAGAGCCGCAGAAGCCGGTTCATGAAGTCGTACCCGGTCGTGCCCGCGACCGGCCAGGTCTCGGGCAGGTGCTCACCCGGTTGGAGGATCTTCTCGGCCACCAGCCACGCTTGAGGGGCCCGCGTGTGCAGCCGGTCGAAGTACTCCTCGGGGTCGCGCAGGCCGTCCGGGTGGTCGATGCGGAGGCCGTCCAGCTGGCCGCGGTCGAGCCAGTCGAGCACACGCTCGTGCGCGGCGGCGAAAACGGCCGCATCCTCGACCCGGAGCCCGACCAGGGTGTTGATGTCGAAGAAGCGCCTGTAGTCGAGGTCCTGGCCGGCGGTCTGCCAGCGCGCGAGGCGGTAGTTCTGGCGGTCGAGCAGCCCGTCCAGCCGGTCGGGCATGGCGTTGACCCATTCGACGACGCCCTCCAGGGCGGCCGCGACATCGGTACGCCGGTAGGCCAGGTCGGCCAGGCGCGCCCTGATCGACACCTTGCGGGCGTGCCTCTCGACCGCCCGCTCGACCATCTCCGGCTGCAGCTCGGGCAGCTCCGCGCACTCGCGCGACAGCTCGGCCAGCTCCGCCGAACCGGCCCGCTCGGCCGCCACCTCGAGGAGCGCGTCGATCGAACGGGGCGCGACCGGGAACTCGTGCTCGAAGTAGCGGACGAGGAACACGCCGGTGGCGTCCCATTCCAGCTTCAGATCGCCGCGCTGGAGCACGCGCCCGTAGTGGTCGCTGAGAACGGGCACCAGAATCAGGTTGCGCAGGCGCGGCTCGGGCGGGTCCCAGGAGACGTCGAAGTACATGGCGTAGCGGCTCGAGGGGCCGTCCTCGAGGACGTCCCACCACCAGGCGTTGCGGCGGCCCGCGATCGCCATGTGGTTGGGCACGATGTCCAGCACCTGGCCCAGCCCCATCGCCTGCAGGCCCTGGACCATGGCCGCGTGCGCCGCCTCGCCGCCCAGCTCCTGGTTGACGTGCGAGGGGTCGACCACGTCGTAGCCGTGGGTGCTCCCGGGCGCCGCCTGCAGGTAGGGCGAGGCGTAGAGATGGGTGACGCCGAGCCGGGTCAGGTAGCCGGCAATCCCGGCGCCCTGCTCGAAGCCGAAGTCAGGCGTGAACTGGACCCGGTAGGTGGCAAGCGGCTGGCGGGGCAACTGCGGCGCGGCTCTACTCCATCCGCCGGAGCAGGCAGAGAGAGCGCTCGGCGACCGGGACCCGCGCCGACGGCCGGTAGAAGCGGGGCAGGGAGTCCTGTGTGTCGAGAAGGCGGAACCAGCGGCTCCCGAAGGCTCGCCCCGGCAGGTGGAACTCGATCGACTCGTGATGCGCGTTGAACATCAGGTAGAAGGAGTCGTCGGTCACGCGCTGGCCCCGGGCGTCGGGGGATGGGATCTCGTCACCGTTCAGGAACACGGCCAGCGATTTCGCGTAGCCGTTGGCCCAGTCCTCCTCGCCCATCTGGTCCCCGTCGGGCTTGAACCAGGCGATGTCGGTCAGCTGGCTGCCGTGGATGGGCCGGCCATAGAACCACCCGCGCCGGCGAAACACCGGATGGTCGCGGCGGAGCTGGAGCAGGCGCTCGGTGAAGAGCAGCAGGCTGTTGTCCATGTTCTCCCAGTCGAAGTAGGAGATCGCGTTGTCCTGGCAGTAGGCGTTGTTGTTGCCGCCCTGGGAGCGGCCGATCTCGTCACCGCCCAGGAGCATCGGGACTCCCTGGGAGAGCAGCAGCGTGGCCAGGAAGTTGCGGCGCTGGCGCTCCCGCAGCGCGATCACCTGGGGATCGGTGGTCGGCCCCTCCACCCCGCAGTTCCACGAGCGGTTGTGCGACTCGCCGTCGCGGTTGCCCTCGCCGTTGGCCTCGTTGTGCTTGGAGTTGTAGGAGACGATGTCGGCGAGGGTGAACCCGTCGTGGGCGGTGACGAAGTTGATCGATGCGTATGGCCGCCGCCCGCTGATCTCGTAGAGGTCGGAGGAGCCGGTGAACCGGTACGCGAACTCGGCCAGCGTGGCCGGCTCACCGCGCCAGTAATCGCGCACGGTGTCCCTGTACTTCCCGTTCCACTCCGACCACAGCACCGGGAAGTTCCCGACCTGGTAGCCGCCTTCGCCGACGTCCCAGGGCTCCGCGATCAGCTTCACCTGCGAGAGCACCGGATCCTGCTGGATGAGGTCGAAGAAGGCCGAGAGGCGGTCGACGTCGTGCAGCTCGCGGGCGAGGGTGGCGGCGAGGTCGAAGCGAAAGCCGTCGACGTGCATCTCCAGCACCCAGTAGCGAAGGCTGTCCATGATCAGCTGGAGGACGTGCGGGTGCCGCATGTTGAGGCTGTTGCCGGTGCCCGTGTAGTCCATGTAGTAGCGCCGGTCGTTGGCCACCAGGCGGTAGTAGGCGGCGTTGTCGATGCCCTTGAAGGAGAGCACCGGGCCCATCTGGTTGCCCTCCGCGGTGTGGTT
>CAYLIP010000028.1:0-23563 GCA_964383855.1 uncultured Actinomycetes bacterium
GCGGAGGCCGCGGCGCGGGCCGCCGCCGACGGGTTCCTGGCCGCGCGCGGGCTCGGGGCGGGCGCCGGCACGGCCGCCGGCGTGACCAGCGAGGGACCGCTGGCGATCGTCCACTACACGGGCGGGACCGCGGTCTACGTTCGCGGCGACGGCGGGGTCTTCCAGGCGTCCGGCCCGACCGCCACCCAGGTCGAGCAGTCCAGCTACCCGCTGGCCTCGCTTGACCAGTTGCGCACTGCGGCCAGGGCGGCCCCGGGCGCCCAGCCCCGGTTCACGACCGTCGTCGCCTTCGACGGCCAGTACGGCTATCTCGAACCGGCCGCCGTCTTCGGCTCGGTGGTGGTGCCGGCGGTCGACGCCAGCCGGCTTCGGTGAGCGAGGGAACCCGCGCTGCACCCCGGCTGCGGCAGGCCGCCCGCGCCGTGATGCTCGACCCCGCCGGGCGCGTGCTGCTGATCCGGCATCTCGCGCCCGACGGCTTCGAATGGTGGGCGACGCCGGGCGGCGGCCTGGATGAGGGGGAATCGCCCGAGGCGGCGGCTCGGCGGGAGGCGGTCGAGGAGACCGGGCTGGAGGACTTCGAGCTCGGGCCCTGCATCTGGACGCGCACCATCGAGTACCCGTTCCGGGATATTTGGTACCGGCAGCCCGAGCGCTTCTACCTGGTCCGGGTCGGCGCCTTCGAGGCCTCCAGCGCCCTCGACTCCTCGCAGTCGGCCGACCTGCTCCTGGAGCACCGCTGGTGGACGGCGGGCGAGATTCGCGTCACTGCCGCCCGTTTTGCGCCCCGCGACCTGGCCGGCCTGCTCGAACGCCTCAACTCGGAGGGGCCGCCGCCGGAGCCGATCGAGGTCTTGTGAGCCCTCCCTCCGGGCCTTAACCAAGGGCTCCTCTGCGCATAACGGACCGCTGCCTACGCTGAGCCGGTACCGGTTCGATCACACAGGGGGTTGGTAAATGCATAGCGGACGACGCATGCTGGGGAGGACGGCGCTGTTGGCCTCCGTATTGGGGGCGGCGCTGGTCGGCACCTCGGCGCTTCCGGCCGCGTTCGCCGATGAGAACGAGGGCAACACCACGACGCCGATCAAGCACGTGGTCGTGATCTTCCAGGAGAACGTCTCCTTCGACCATTACTTCGCGACCTATCCGAACGCGGCCAATCCCAAGGACGAGCCGCGGTTCGAGGCCAAGCCCGGGACGCCCAGCGTGAACGGCCTCAACGACGGGCTGCTGGCCAACAACCCGAACTCGGTCAACCCGTTCCGGCTTGACCGGAGCCAGGCGCACACCTGCGACATGGACCACGACTACCTGACCGAGCAGCAGGCCTTCGACCGCGGCCTCATGGACCGGTTCGTGGAGACGACGGGCACGTCGGGCTGCCCTCCCACGCCCCAGAAGGTCATGGGGTACTACGACGGCAACACCGTCACCGCGCTCTGGAACTACGCGCAGCACTTCGCGATGAGCGACAACTCGCTGACCACCAACTTCGGTCCCTCGACGGTGGGAGCCGTCAACCTCGTGTCGGGCAACACCTGGGGCGTCAAGTGCCCGACGGCGCCCGACCCCGGCGAGGTCTGGTGCGGCGCCAACGGCGGCACCATCACCGGCGACCCGCAGCCGACCGGCGACAAGTGCACCACGCGGGACAACACCTCCTTCACGACCGGCCGCAACGTTGGCGACCTCATGAACACCAAGAAGGTCACCTGGGGCTGGTTCGAGGGCGGCTTCGCTGACACCACCTGCAGCAACAAGCACACCGCCCTGGGCGGCAAACCGAAGGTGGACTACATCCCGCACCACGAGCCCTTCCAGTACTACCCGTCGACCGCCAACCCGACGCACGCGCGGCCGCTCTCGACCGCCTCGATCGGCAAGCCGGGCGACCCGGTCACGCACAACCAGTACGACCTCAAGGACTTCTGGTCAGCGGTTGAGGCGGGCAACATGCCCTCGGTCAGCTTCCTCAAGGCCGCCGGCTACGAGGACGGCCATCCCGGCTACTCGACGCCGCTCGACGAGCAGTTCTTCGTCGTCAACACGATCAACGCGCTCCAGAAGACCAAGTACTGGAACAGCACCGCCGTGATCATCGCCTACGACGACACCGACGGCTGGTACGACCACGTGATGCCGCCGATCCTCTTCCAGTCCCAGACCGCGGTCGACGCGCTGACCGGACCCGGCCAGTGCGGCAACAATCCGGCCAAGGTGCCGTCCGGCGCCACCGGCCCGCAGCAGGCGCGCTGTGGCTGGGGAGGCCGGGTGCCGCTGCTGGTGATCTCGCCCCTGGCCAAGGGCAACTACGTCGACAGCAGGACGACCGACCAGAGCTCGATCCTCCGCCTCATCGAGGACAACTGGCAGCTCGGGCGGATCGGCAACGGGTCGACCGACCAGTACGCGGGAACGCTGGCCAACCTCTTCTCCTTCGGGGCCGCGCGCGGCGAGCAGCAGGAGGGCGGCCGCAAGCTCTTCCTGGACCCGTGTACCGGGCAGCCCGGGCCGGCTCGCGTCTACGACCCGACCGGCTACACCGCCAACTACACCAACACCTGCCTGAAGCAGAGCTAGCACCGAACGGGGCGCGGGCCTGAGGCCCGCGCCCCATCCTCCTTGGAGCGCAGGCCGGCCTTGCCGGCCTCCTCCATGGCCGGCACGACGACCGTCTTCCCCTGGCGAGCTGGGCGCCGCCGGCGTGCCTAAGATTTGGCCAGCGATGCGGCTCCTGCCCGAGAACACGTACGTCGCCGACCCCGCGCTGCGCTCCATCACGAGGTCCTGGCTGCGCCCCGAGACCCAGGCCTGGGCCGAGCCCCAGCTGCTCGAGATGGGCCGGCTGGCTGCCGGTCCGCTGCGCGAATGGGGCGACGACTGCGAGCGGCATCCCGCCTGGCTGCGACCGATCGATCCCTGGGGAGAGCGCGTCGACGAGGTCGTCTACCCGGAATCCTGGCGCCGGCTGGGAGCGACCGCGGCCCGCTTCGGCCTGGCCGGTATGCCCTATGAAACGGAGTCGCTGGCCGCGGCGGGTCCCGAGGCACGGGTCGTGCACGCCGCCCTCTGCTACCTCTTCGAGCCGGGCACGGCGACCTATATGTGCCCGGTCTCGATGACCGACGCCGCGGCCCGCGTCCTCACCGACTTCGGCCCTCGCCGGCTGGCCGAGGAGACGGTGGGGCACCTGGTCAGCCGCGATCCCGAGCAGGCCTGGACCGCCGGCCAGTGGATGACCGAGCAGCAGGGCGGCTCCGACGTCGGCGCCAACGCCGTCGAGGCGCGCCGGGACGGGGACGGCTGGCGGCTCTGGGGCCGCAAGTACTTCTGCAGCAATGTCGGCGGCGAGCTGGTGCTGGCGCTGGCCCGGCCGGAGGGCGCCGGCCCCGGGACCAGGGGGCTCGGCCTCTTCCTGATTCCGCGCCGCCTGCCCGACGGCAGCCGCAACAGCTACCGGATCGACCGCCTCAAGGACAAGCTGGGGACCCGCGCCATGGCGACCGGCGAGGTGACCCTGGAGGGGGCCACGGCCCACCCGGTCGGCGATCTCGAGCGCGGGTTCGCCCAGATGACGCCGATGCTCAACATCACGCGCCTGCACAACGCGATCGCCTCGGCGGCCGCCATCCGCCGCGGCCTCATGCTGGCGCGGGGGTACGCGAGCCGGCGGACCGCGTTCGGTCGCCGCCTCGACCAACAGCCGCTGCAGCGGCAGGTGCTGCTCGAGCTGGCGGTGCGCGGCGAGGCGGTGCTCCTGATGACGATGCGCCTGGCCGCGCTCATGGGCCGCATCGAGTGCGGCGTCGCCGGGGAGGAGGAGCGCCAGCTCTTCCGGGTGGGCACCTCGCTGACCAAGCTCTGGACGGCCAGGCAGGCTGTCGCCTGCGCGTCGGAGGCGATCGAGGCCTTCGGCGGCGCCGGCTACATGGAGGACACCGGGATCGCCAGGCTGCTGCGCGACGCGCAGGTCCTGCCGATCTGGGAGGGCACGACCAACGTGCTCTCGCTCGACACCCTGCGCGTGCTCGCCAAGCCGGGCATCGCCGAGGCCTTCCTGGACGAGCTCACGCGTCTTGGCTCGGGCGGCCGGGCCGAGGTCGCCGACCTCCTCGGCCGCGTGGCCTCGGAGGACACGGACACCGCCCAGCGCTTCGGGCGGCGGCTCGCCTTCGCCATGTCCGAGGCTTGGGTCGACGGCCTGCTGCGCGAGGCCTCGGGCCGGGGCGCCCGGGAAGCGGCGGTGGCCGAGCTCTGGCAGAGCCGCCTCGAGCCGGCGGCCGGCGACGATCGCTTCGAGCTCATCGTCGACAGCTAGCCTCAGCTCCCAGCCTCCTCAGGCCTCCTCCCCACGAAGCTGGGAAGGTGCCTCGCCAAAGTGGAGGCGGAGAGCACGCCGGCCCCCGGGCGGCCGTTGGCCCGCGACAAAATAGGCTGATGCCTCTCCGCGTCGGGCTGGGCCTCTTCACCGGGCAGGTCCCACCGGAAGCTGGCCGCCGCGTCGCCGACGACTACGCCGACACGCTGCGGCTGTGCGAGCTGGCGGAGGCGTCGGGCTTCGACTCGGTGTGGGTGTCGGAGCACCACGGCGCCGCCGACTCCTACCTGCCCAGCCTGACCGTGATGCTGGGCGCGATCGCAGCCCGCACGAGCCGTGTCGAGCTGGGGATGGGTGTGGTGCTGGGACCCTTCCAGAATCCACTCCGCTTTGCCGAGGACTGCGCCGTGGTCGACCAGCTCAGCGGTGGCCGGCTGGTCGCCGGCCTGGCGCCGGGCTGGCGCGAGGAGGAGTTCCGGGCCTTCGGCGTGCCCATCCGCGAGCGCGTCGGGCGCAACTCGGAGCTGGTCAGAATTCTGCGGCTGGCGTGGACCGAGGACCGCTTCAGCTTCCAGGGCCGCTACTTCAACTATGACCGCGTGGCCGTGACGCCCAGGCCCGCGCACCCGGTGCCGATCCTCCTGGGTGGTTTCGTCGAGCAGGCTGCCGCCCGCGCCGGGCGCCTGGGCGACGGGTTCCTCGCCTCCCGCAACGACCTCGATCGCTACCGCGCCCTGGTCGCGGCCTTCGACGGGGGGGCCCGCGAGGCCGGCCGCGACCCCGGCCGGCTGACCATCGGCTTCCTCCAGAACGCCTGGGTCTCGCCCGACGGGTCGATGCCCGAGGCTGCGCTGCGCGGGATCTGGCACCAGCTCGGGACCTACCTGGCCTGGAATCAGACGGACACGCCCGAGCAGGCGTACCGGCTACCGCCGCTCGACCGCGCGAACATCGACAGGCGCACCGTCAGCGGGACGCCGGAGCAGGTGGTGGAGCGCATGCGGCCCTGGCTGGAGGAGTTCGGCGGTCGCGATCTGGTCGCCGTCTTCCGCCTCTACTACCCGGGCATGACGTACGCGGAGGCGGCGCCGGCCGTGCAGCTCTTCGCCCGTGAGGTGCTCCCCCAGCTCAAGCGGCTGGCGTGACCGTCCTCACGGTCGGGCATTCGACCCGTTCGCTGGAGGAGCTGATGGAGCTGCTGAAGCTGAACCACGTCGACGAGCTCTGGGACGTGCGCACGGCGCCGGGATCGCGGCGGATGCCCCACTTCACGCGCGCCGTGCTCGAGACCAGGCTGCCCGAGGCCGGCATCGGCTACCGACATGTCAGGGAGCTGGGCGGGCTGCGCAAGGCCCGGCCGGACTCGCGCAACACCGCCTGGCGCAACCTCTCCTTCCGCGGCTACGCCGACTACATGGAGACGGCCGAGTTCGAGCGCGCGCTGGAAGGCCTGGCCGCGGCGCAGGCCCACCGCCGGCCGGCGATCATGTGCGCTGAGGCGGTGCCCTGGCGCTGCCACCGCTCCCTGATCGGCGACGCCCTGCTGGCCCGCGGCGTGGAGGTGCTGGACATCATCTCGGAGGCGCCGCCGCAGCCGCACCGGATGACGCCCTTCGCCGTGCTCGTCGAAGGGGCGGTTCGCTATCCCGGCCCCGATACACTCCAGCCTTAGTGGGGAAGCGAAGAGTCCAGTCCAAACAGGTGCGCCGGCAGGTCCGGCAGGTCAAGCCCAAGGCCGCCCCGGTGGCCTCGCCCGCCGAGCAGAAGCGGCAGCGCGAGCGCTACGTGCAGTCGGGCGGCCTGCTCCAGGGCTACGCGCCCGAGTTCGTCCGGCGCGTCGCCTACTACTCGGCCGCGGTCGCCGCCGCCTGCCTCGTGATCGGGCTGCTCATCCTGCTGCTCCTTCCCTACGGCTGGCCGGTGCGGACCGTGGCGGCCCTGGCCTGGGTGGTCCCGATCGCCTTTCTCGGCTCCTTCGTGCTCCCCGGCTGGAATCTGGCCCGCAAGGACGCGCGCGCGGAGCCCAGGCTGGTCCAGGGCCAGCTGCTGGGCGCGAGCAACATGAGCACATCGCTGGGGCTGGGGATGCTCATGGTCCAGACCCGCGGCGGCATGGAGCAGTACCTGGTGCCGCCCGACAAGCTTTCCAAGGTGCCCGGCAACCAGGTCCCGGTGGTGCTGACGGTGACGCCCAACCTGCGCCACGTGCGCTCGGTGGGCGTCATGGGGCAGCGCATGGTGGGCCGCCCCGACGCCCCGGTACCGGAGGTGGTGCGGCGCCTGCGGCTGCTGCCCCTGGCCACCCCGGTCGCCCTTTCGCTGGCGGCCATCGTGGGCGATGACGGGATCGCGGCCATCCCCTTCCAGCCTGATCTGCTGCACGCCGCCGCCGCTCTGCTGGTCGCCGCCGCGCTGGCGGCCGGCGTTTACTTCGGCTCCATGTTCATCCAGCGCCGCATGTACGCCGAGGTCCAGGCGCTGATGCCCGGAGGTGTTGCGTAGTGGCATCCCAACCTGAGGTCCCGATCACTCCGGAGGGCCTGGCCGAGGTCCAGCGCGAGCTGGACGAGCTCGTCAACCAGCGCCGTCCCGACATCGTCGCCAAGATCAAGGCGGCGCGCGAGCTGGGCGACCTCTCCGAGAACTTCGAATACCACTCGGCGCGCAACGAGCAGTCGTTCATCGAGGGCCGGATCGCGGAGCTGGAGGCGATCGTCCGCAACCACAAGCTGATCGAGGCGCCCAGCGCCGGCGGCAGGATCGGCCTGCTCTCCACCGTCACCTTCGTCGAGGAGGGCGAGGAGGATGAGACCTACCAGCTGGTGGGCCCGACCGAGGCCGACCCCAAGGGCGGCAAGATCAGCCACGAGTCGGCCATCGGCCGCGCGCTGATGGGGCATAAGAAGGGTGATGAGGTGAAGGTGGTGACCGACACCGGCGCCTCCTACACGGTCACGATCCTCAACGTTGATTGACCAGGTCCACGCTCGCCTCCGCGAGCTGGGCGCCGACGCGGCGTGGATCTCAGACCCCGTCTCGATCCGCTATCTGACCGGCTTCGATACCGATCCCCACGAGCGCCTCCTGGGCCTCGCCCTCGCCGGCGCCGGGCCGGTCCTGGTGGTGCCCAGCCTCGAGGTGGAGAGCGCCCGCGCCGCCGTGCGGGGGGTCGAGGTCCTGGGCTGGCGCGACGGCGAGGATCCGTACGCGCTCGCCGGGCGCGCCCTTCACGGCGCCGCCCGCCGGCTCGCGGTCGAGAAGTCGCACCTGACGCTGGCCGTGGCCGAGAGCCTGCGCACGGCGGCCGGCGTCGTCGACTTCGTGGACGCCGGCACGGTGGTCCGGGATCTGCGGCTGCGCAAACGGCCGGACGAGCTGGAGCATCTCCAGCGCGCAGCTCAGATCACCGACGGCATCTACGCCCGCGTCAGCGGGCTTCTCCTCGGCCGGACCGAGGTCGAGGTGGCGCGCGAGATCGACGGCCAGGTCCAGGCCGCGGGCGGCACGCTTTCCTTCGAGACCATCGTCCAGTCGGGTCCCAACTCGGCCCAGCCGCACCTGCGCCCGACCGGCCGCAGGCTGGAAGAGGGCGACCTGGTGCTGCTCGATTTCGGCGCCGCCTGGCGGGGCTACAAGGCCGACCTCTCGAGGACGGTGGTGCTCGGGCAACCGTCCGAGCAGCAGCTGAAGCTGCACCAGGTGGTGCTCGAAGCGCACGATGCGGCGATCGCCGCCATAAAGGACGGCGTCACCGCCGGCGACGTTGATCGGGCCGCCCGCACGGTGATCGAGGCCGCCGGGCTGGGTGAGCATTTCATCCACCGCGTCGGCCATGGACTGGGCCTCGACGCCCACGAGGGCCCGAGCCTGGACCCCGGATCAGAGCTGGTGCTCGAGGCGGGAATGGTGGTGACGATCGAGCCCGGCGTCTACATACCCGGCCTGGGCGGCGTCCGGATCGAGGACGACGTGGTCGTGGAGCCATCCGGCGCGCGGCTGCTCACCCACGCCGGCCACTCGCCCCGGCCGCCCTCGTGACGGGGAGCGGTGCGCCGCTCGGGCCGGGGATGCGCCAGACCCGGCAGCGCCTGCAGGTCTGGGAGGCGGTGAACCGCCTGGGCGGGCATTGCTCGGCCGAGGAGATCGCGGCCGAGGTCGAAAAGGAGGCGCCCGGATTCGCCCGTAGCACCGTCTACCGGGCCCTGGACGCGCTGACCAGCGCCGGCGCCCTCCACGCCGTCCGGCTCGGCGACGGCCCGCTCCACTACGAGATCGCCTCCGAGGAGCATCAGCACGCGATCTGCCAGGTCTGCGAGGGCGTCTTCCACATCGAGCACGATCTCGTGGGCGAGCTGGAGAACCACCTGCAGGAGATTCACCGCTTCCACCCGGTGCGCACCGAGGTGCTGGTGATCGGGGTGTGCGATGCGTGCGCGCGCGGCCGCGCGCCGCGGGTCCGCCGCCGGGCCGCCCCACACGTCCACTTCAGCGAGCCGGGTTAGCCGCCGGCTGTGCCGGTCCTGACGCCGCCGCTGTCAAAATCAGTGGTAGCGAAGATGCAGGAACAGCCACCCGGCGACGGGCCATCCCGGAATCGCGAGGAGGAGCCCTCCACTCAGCTGTCGGCCGATGGGAGCTGGTGGTGGGACGGCGAGCGCTGGGTGCCGGCGCTCTCGCCGGACGGGCTCTGGCGCTGGGACGGCACCCGCTGGCAGCCGGTCACGGATCTCGACACTGCCAATCCCACGGCCCTGGTCGAGGGCCTCGACCGGCTGGTCGACGCGCGCTTTGCGGAGGGAGGTCACCTGCTTGCGCTGCGGGCCCACGAGTGGCGCGCCCGTGATCCCGAGCTGGCCGCACTGGTCGCCGAGGCGGCGCCGCTGGCCGCCCGCCTGGCCGCGCTCGACGCCCGCCTGGCCGGCGGCGGCGACGGCGGCGGCGGCGTTCTCAACCTGCGCCAGCTGCTGGGCGGCGACGAGCGTGAGCAGCAGGAGTCGGAGGCGCAGAGCATCGAGGCCGAGCTCAGACCACTGGCCGTGCTCATCGGGCGGATGGCGCCGCAGCCGAGCCTCAAGGAGGCCGATGAGCTGCTGGTGCCGGCGCGCCGGCTGGCCGAGAAGGTGGTCGAGCTGAGCGAAGCCGTGGCTGAGGAGCGCCGCCTCACGGCCGAGCAGGAGGCGCAGGCGGCCGAGGCCGGGCGCCGGCTGGAGGCGGCGCGCGAGGAGCGCGAGCGGAGCCTCCGGGACCTCGAGGACCAGCTCCGTGCGCGCGAGCTGGAGCGGGCGAAAGCGCTGGAGGAGTTGGAGCGAGGGCTGCGCCGCGTCCGCATCCCGGTTCCGGGTGCGCCGTTGGCGCGCTTCGAGGGCGTCGTCCTCTACGAGAACCGGGTCGACACGCCGGACGGGCGCGGACCGCTCGAGGGCGCCGAGGCCGTGGTGGCCGGCGCCGGGGAGCTCTGGGCCTCCCACCGCGAGACGCTGAACCAGCTCGGGCTCCTGGAGGCCATGCACGCGGGCCGCTTCTTCGACGCCCTGGTCACCGGCGCCGACCTCGAGACCTATCTACTCGTGCTGACCCCGTACGCCCGGTCGCTGGTCCCGGTCGACCCCGGGCAGGAGGAGGCGGCGCGCGAGTTCGCGGCCCAGCTCAAGGCCGCCGCCCGCAAGGCGGGCAAGCTCCTGGCCGAGCGGGAGGCACAGGTGCAGGCAGCCGAGGCGGCTCTGCACGCCGCCATGGAGGACACGGCTGCCGTGGACGAGGCGCGGGCGGCGTTCGAGGGCGCAGCCGCGGACGCCGAGCGCAACCGTCCGGTCGCGGAGGCCGAGGCCGAGGCGAACCGGGCCGCCGGCCCGACCCCCGAGATCGAGGCGGCGCGTGCTCGTGTCGACGCGGTGGCCGAGCGGCTGCTCGAGCCGCCGCCTCCGCTGGCGCCCGCGAAGGCGCACGCGCCCGGCCCGCGCGAGCTGCGCCCGGCCGAAGCTGCGCCCGACCAAAGCTGATGGATGAGCTGGAGGACCGCCTGGCTCGGTGGCGGCGGGCGGGGCTGATCACGGGCTCCCAGGCCGACTCGATCCGCGCCTACGAGCGCTCCCGGCCGCGGCTTCGCCGTCCCGAACGGGCGCCGGCGCCCGGGCCGGCGGGGCCCTTCGCATCGCCCACGGCGGCTCCGCGAGCGTCCCCGGCATCCCCGGCCCACCTGCCCCGGCCGGCGGCCGCGCCGCAGCCCGCCCGCGGCCGGATGCAGCCGCCAGGACCGCAGCAGGAGGAGCCACTGATCCACGGCCTGCCGATCGCGCCGGATGCACGGTTGGTCGGGCTGGCGGCAGCCGTCCTGGCCGTGATCGGCCTCATCGTGGGCATCTTCTCGGTCACCGTCGACCTGCTGATCGCTCCCACGCACAACGTGGGCGGCGACCTGGAGGACCTGCTTCATCTGGGTGCCTCCGTGATCGGGCTGATCGGGGGGGCCAGGATGGCGGCCGGCTGGGCCGGCGGGCGCCGGCTCGTCCTGGCCGGCCTGGGAATCAACGTGGTCGCCACGCTGGTTCTATCGCTGCACAGGCTCACGCAGGGGCTGAACCTGATCGAGGTCGTCTTCTGGATCGCCTTCGCGGTGATGGTCGCGGCGGCGCGCTTCGGGCGCCCGGCCCCCGTCGCCCAGGGCTAAATGCCTATTGCGAATGAGTCGCAGGAGGCGTACTTTGCCTCCAGCAGCCATGGCCATGTTCCGGATTCCGTGCTCGCTCCGGGAGTCGTGCGGCGGGGCCTCTGAAGTCCACGCCGAAGGCGCCGACCTGGACGCCGCGCTGCATGACCTCGAGGCCCGCTTCCCCGGCCTGCGCTCCCGGCTCGCCGACGGCGACGGTCATCTGCGCGAGTTCGTCCGGCTGTTCGTGAACGATCGCCCGGTGGATGTCGATTCGGGTGGCGGGCTGCCTCTGCGGGATGAGGACGCGGTCAGCATCCTGCCCGCCGTGTGCGGCGGCTGAGGGCTGGGCCAATACCTTTTCGGTGCCCGGCCCCGGCCTTTCGATAAGCTGAGACTCCTTCGCAAATGGCTATCTTCCTCCGGCGGCTGATCGACACCTTCGACCCGGGCGAGCGCCGCCGCCTGGGCTCGCTCTTCGGCCTCGTCGCCCTGCTCCACGTCGCCGGCTGGGGACTGCTGCTCGTCTTCGGAGCCGGCCATCCCGCGTTCATCGCGCTGGGCGGGCTCGCGTACACGTTCGGCCTTCGCCATGCGTTCGACGCCGACCACATCTCCGCCATCGACAACACGACCCGGAAGCTACTGGCCGACGGCCGGCGGCCGGTCGGAGTCGGCTTCTTCTTCTCGCTCGGGCACTCCTCGGTCGTGTTCCTGATCGCCCTCCTGCTCGGCCTGGCGGTCAAGACGATCGTCGACGGCGTGGTCGGAGGGGGTGCGCTGCGCAGCATCGGAGGAACGGTGGGGACCAGCGTTTCCGGGGTCTTCCTGCTCCTGATCGGGATGCTGAACCTGGTCATCCTGCTCGACGTCCTGCGCGTGTACCGGCGCATGCAGCGCGGTGAGTACACCCACGGCAGGCTTCACCACGAACTGGCGGCCGGCGGCGTCATGAGCCGGGTCTTCGGGCGGATGTTCCGGCTGGTCAGCGAGAGCTGGCACATGTACCCGATCGGCTTCCTGTTCGGCCTCGGCTTCGACACCGCTTCCGAGGTGGCGCTGCTCGCCATCTCGGCGGGCGCCGCGGCCCAGCACCTCCCGTTCCTGGCCGTGCTGGCTCTGCCGTTGATCTTCGCGGCCGGCATGTCGCTGATGGACACGGCGGACGGCGCCTTCATGGCCAAGGCCTACTCCTGGGCTTTCTCGAACCCGATTCGCAAGGTCTTCTACAACCTCACAGTGACCGGCCTCTCGGTCTTCGTCGCGCTCTTCGTCGGCGGCGTCGAGATCTCTCAGCTGCTGGTCGACAAGCTGCAGCTGGGCGGCCAGCCCTGGAAGGCCCTGGCCGCCCTCGACTTCTCGAACATGGGGTTCATCATCGTCGGCGCCTTCGTGGTCAGCTGGGCCGCCGCCTTCGCCTTCTACAAGCTGGGCCGCGTCGAGGAGCGCTGGGAGGCCAACCTCTCCGACTAGGTCCCGGGCCGCGGGCGGCTACGTGGGTCGGCTACCATCCGCGGCGATGCAGCACAAAGTCGTCGGCACGCTGATGCCGGTGCTCGAGGTGAGCCTCGACCCGGGCGAGACCGTGTTCGCCGAATCCGGCGAGCTGTCTTGGATCTCGGCGTCGATCCAGCTGCACACCTCGACCTCCGCCGGCGGCCAGCAGGGTGGGCTCATGAACGTGCTCGGCCGCGCGCTGGCCGGCGCCACCATCTTCATGACCGAGTACACGGCCCAGGGCGGACCCGGCCTGGCCGCCTTCTGCGCCAAGCTGCCGGGCCAGATCATGCCCGTCGAACTGCCCGGCAGCGCCGCCTACTGGGTGCACCGCCACGGTTTCGTGGCCGCCACGCCGGGCGTCCAGCTGGGGGTCGCCTTCCAGCAGCGCCTGGGTGCGGGCATCTTCGGAGGCACCGGCTTCCGCATGCAGCGCATCTCCGGGCAGGGGCTGGCCTGGGTCGAGCTCCACGGCGAGGTCGTCGTCTACGACCTGCAGCCGGGCAACACGCTCCGGATCCACCCCGGCCACGTGGCGATGTTCCAGGAAGGGATGCAGTTCAACATCACGACCGTGCCCGGCATCCGCAACGCGCTCTTCGGCAATGCGGGCCTCTTCCTGGCCACGCTGAGCGGGCCCGGGCGGGTCTGGCTGCAGTCGATGACGATGCCTCACCTGGCCCATGCCATCGCCGAGTACCTGCCGCGGCCCGGGGGCGAGGGCGGGGGCGTGCTGGGCGGCCTCCTCCAGGGCAGCTGAGGCAGGCCAGAGCCTTCTCCCGCGGAGACTACCTGGCGAGCTCCTTCTCGTAGAGCCTCAGCGTCTCTTCGTCGAACGCCACCAGCCGCACCAGCTCGACGCGGGTGGCGGCCGCCCGGATCGTCTCCACCGCGATCCGCGCTGCCTCCTCTCGGGGGTAGCCGTAGATCCCGGTCGAGATGGCGGGGAAGGCCACCGACCGCGCACCCAGCTCGTCGGCCACCTCGAGCGATCGCCGGTAGGCCGAGGCCAATTGCTCGGGCTCCCCGTGGCGGCCGTCCCGGTAGCGCGGCCCGACGGCATGGATGATCCACCGGGCCGCGAGCGCGAAACCGGGCGTTGCCCGGGCGTCGCCGGTCGGGCAGCCACCCAGCCTGGCGCATGCCTCGTGCAGCTCCCGGGCGCCCGCCGCCCGGTGGATGGCGCCGTCCACGCCGCCGCCACCGGCCAGCTGCTGGTTGGCGGCGTTGACCACGGCGTCGACCTGCTCGAGCGTAATGTCCCCCCGTACGGCCTCGATCCTCAACCCGCGAAAGCCTCCAGCTCGATGGTGGCACGGAACACGCGCCGGGCGGTTCCGATCTGGAGCAGGTGTCCCGAGGCTGCCCGGCGCACGGGCAGCCTGCCCCCCGGCATGACCACGGTGACCTCCTCGCCGACCAGCCCCTCTTCCATGCAGGCGGCGGCGGCCGCCGCCGCCGAGGTCCCCGAAGCCAGCGTGTAGCCGGCGCCCCGCTCCCAGATCTCGATCCGCAGCGTCTGCCGGTCGAGCGCCTCCGCCAGCTGCACGTTGGTGCGGTTTTCAAAGCGGGCGTCTCGCTCCAGCAGCGGTCCCAGGCGGACGGCGCGCTCCTGGTTCACCGGCCCGTCGAGCACCACGAAATGGGGGTTGCCGAGGTCCACCGCCCGCCCGCCGGCTCCGGCCACCACCTCTCGCGGACCGACCCCGGGAAGCCCGACGTCGAGCTCGGTCGTCACCGACCAGGCCGTGCGGTCGAGCACGCGGACGGCGGCCTCTCCCGCCGGCGGCCGGACCGTGAAGGCATCCCCGGCGCCGTGCTCGAGCACGGCGTGCGCAGCCGCGATCCGCAGCCCGTTGCCGCTCTTCTCGGCCTCCGACCCGTCGGGGTTGATGATTCGAACCGCCAGCGTGGCCGGGTCGAGCAGGAGCAGGCCGTCCGATCCGATGCCGGTATGGCGGTCACAGAGCGCGGGCACCAGCGGGAGGATGGCGCCGGCCGCGCTCGGATCATCGAGGACCAGGTAGTCGTTGCCAAGCGCCTCGTACTTGACCAGGGCCAGGCCGGAATTGAAAGTTGGCACGCAGGGTTGTAAGAATCCCATACATGGTGGACAGCCTCCGCTGGCCCGCGCAGCGGCGAGTGCACTCGCCGGCCTGCTTCTGTAGTTAGACCGCGCCAGCGGTCCACTGCGCCGCCCCGCCCATGGGTGCGCGGCTCGTTTCTCCCCTCAATGGCATTCCCCATTCACCGAGGAGGTTCTGTCCGATGTCAGACAATGGATTCAGCAACTCTGACGCGCTGGTCAGCGCGGATTGGGTGGCCGAGCACGGCCGAGACCAGGGCGTTCGGCTGGTCGAGGTCGACGTCGACCCCAACGCCTACAGTGGCGGCCACATCGAGGGGGCCGTCGGCTGGAACTGGCGCACCGACCTCCAGGACCAGACCAGCCGCGACCTGGCATCTCGGGAGAGGCTGGAGCAGCTCTTCTCCAGGAGCGGGATCACCCCCGAGACCACGATCGTGCTCTACGGCGACAACAACAACTGGTTCGCCGCCTACGCCTACTGGCAGCTCAAGTACCAGGGCCACGACCGGGTCAAGCTCCTGAACGGCGGGCGGGTCAAGTGGGAGGCCGACGGACGGCCCTACACGACCGAGGTTCCCAGCTACCCCGCCACCGACTACCGGTTCTCGGCCGAGCCCCGTGAGGACATCCGCGCCTACCGCGACCAGGTGCTGGAAGCGATCGGGCGAGCCGGCCTGGTCGACGTTCGCTCGCCCAAGGAGTACAGCGGCGAGCTGCTGGCGCCCGAGAACCTGCCCCAGGAGGGGGCGCAGCGCGGCGGCCATATCCCGACCGCGGTCAACGTGCCCTGGGCCACGGCGGTTCGCGAGGACGGCACCTTCAAGAGCCAGGACGAGCTGCGCGACCTCTACGGAGGCAAGGGCTTGAAGCCGGAGCAGGAGGTGATCGCCTACTGCCGGATCGGCGAGCGGTCGGCCCACACCTGGTTCGTGCTCAAGGAGCTGCTCGGCTACCCCCAGGTTCGCAACTACGACGGCTCCTGGACCGAATGGGGGAGCTCGATCCGGGTCCCCATCGAGAAGTAGCCGGGCCAGTACGATGGCGGCGATGAGAAGGCTCATCGCCGCCCTTCTGGCAGCCGTCTCCGCGTGCCTGCTCGCAGGCTGCTCGGGGCCCGCCCAGCCGGCTCTCGTGGTGGGAGCGATCTATCCGACCTCGGGTTCGCAGGCCCAGGGGGGTGGCGAGGAGCTGGCCGGCGTCCGGGCGGCGCTGCGCGTGGCCCGGGAAAAGGGCGCCCTCGGGGGCCGCGACATCCAGCTCAGGGTGGTCAGCGTGGAGACGCCCGACGGCGCCGTCGACGCGGTCGACCGGCTGATCGACCAGGTCGGGGCCCGGGTGATCATCGGCACCTACGGATCGACGCTGTCGGCCGCGGCCTCGGCCCGGGCCGACCAGCGCCACACCGTCTACTGGGAGACGGGAGCGGTCGCCGACGACGTGACCCGGGACCGGACCTGGGTCTTCCGGACCGTGGCCACGGGCTCCAACCTGGGCCGGATCGCGGTCGACTTCACGAACAGCGTGCTCGCCCGGGGGGTGGAGAAGCCGACCGCCGTGATCGTCGGCGTGAACGACGTCTACGGTCGCTCGGTCGCCGACGCCGAGGCGCAGGCGGCGGCCGGCTCGGGCCTCAGCGTGATCGACCGCATCGACTACGACCCCTCCGCCTTCGACGCCGAGGCGATCGCCGCCCGCATCGCGGCCGATCAGCCGCGGTTCCTGCTCGATGTCTCCTACATCGACGATGGCATCGCGATCTGGGCCGCCGTAAAGCGCTCGGGAGTCCGGCTGCTGGGCGCTGTCGGCACCAGCTCCGCCTTCTGCATGGCCCAGTTCGGCGCCCGCCTGGGGGAGAGGGCGGTCGGGGTCTACGCCGCCGACAAGCCTGACGAGGAGATCAACCCGGCTGCGCTGTCAGCTTCGGGCCGCGCGCTGCTGGCGGACGCCGAGCGCGCCTACCGCCTCGAACATGGAGGGCCGATGACGATCCCTGGCGTCGCCGGCTTCGTCGGCGGGTGGACGCTCTTCAGCCAGGTCCTGGCCAGGCTCGCCGGCGACACCTCGGCCTCGGCCATCCGCCGGCAGGCCCTGCGGGTGGACGTCCCGGTCGGGGACGCGATCAACGGCGGCGGCGTGCGGTTCGCACCGCCCGGGGCCCCCGACGCCGGCCAGAACCGCCTGGCGGCGGCGGTCGTCGGCCAGTGGCAGGCGGTGGGTCAGATGCGGGTGGTCTATCCGGGCGGCTACGCGGTGGCGCAGCCGCAGCTGGGGCTGGGCTGAGCAGAAGCCCGGAGGGCGCGCTTACCGGATCGAGCGCTGGACCAGGGTGATGTCCATCCAGCGGTCGAACTTGAAAGCGCCGGCCTTGATCGTGCCGACCGGCGTGAAGCCCATCGCCTCATGCAGGCGAAGCCCGGGGCGGTTGTCGGCGGCGACCGTGGCGACGATCGTCCGCCAGCCATCCCGGCGGGACGCCTCCTCGATCAGCCGCGCCAGCAGCGCCTTGGCGATCCCGCGGCCCTGGTGCACCGGGTCGACGTAGACGAAGTCCTCGACGACGTCGAACCCACGCTGGTTCCAGGGCAGCAGCCTGCCCCAGCCGATCACGCCGCCGTCCTCGACCGCCACCACCACCGTGTTCCGGCCGGCGTGCTGCTCCCACCAGCTCTGCGCCTCCTCGACGTCCAGCGGCTCGGAGTCGATGGTGGCGAAGGTCTGGTTGACCGCCCAGTTGTAGATCCCGACGATGGCCGGCAGGTCGGCCTGGGTCGCGGTGCGGATCTCGTAGGTCGCAGTCGCCATGTCGGAAGCCTACCTCGCCGGGCGCACTTTCCAGGCGGTCGGACGGACCGTGAGGATCACCCGGACGTCGCGGTCGGCGACCTCGGTCGCGAAGCCGCGATAGCGCTGCTGAAGCACCTGGTAGAAGTGCCCGGTCGGGTCGTCCTCGATCTTCTCGATCTCGCCCCTCAGCTGCAGGTAGCGGTACTGGTCGGCGGGGTCGGTGATCGAGAGCGCCACCCGCGGCTCCTCCTGCACGTAGCGGAAGTTGTGCCGGGTCCTGGTGTGGGTCAGGAGAACGCGGTTGCGCTCACGGTCGTAGAGGAACCACATCGGGTTGACCTGGGGAGCACCGTCCTTGCGGACGGTCGCCAGGTGCGCGAAGAGCGGGCGCTCGAGAAGGTCGGCGTGCGATTCGGGAGGTCTCACGCCCTTCCATCTTGCCCGACTCCGATAATCGGAAGCATGGACCTCGGACGCAGGATCACCCGGGCGGAGGCGGGCTCGGCGCTCCAGGCGCTGGCCGGCCTGGCCTTCGGTCTGGGCGCTTTCATGCTGGTCGGGGCCCGGCCGGCGGCCGCCGTCCTCGGGTTCCCGCAGCGGCGGTCGATGCGGACCCTTCTCCGTCTGACCGGGCTCCGTGACCTGGCGCTGGGGGGGATCCTGCTCTCCGCCTTGCGGGACCGCAGCCGCGACAGCAAGCGCACCGCCGTGGCGCTGGTCGCGGCCGGGCAGGTGGCCGACCTGGCCGCCGCCGGGCTACTCTTCGCGCGCGGCCGGGTCGGCTTGCGCGGAGTGGCCACGGTCGCCGCCGGCGCGGTGCCGACCATGGTCGCCGCGCTCGCCGTCTTCGACAACTACAGGACGGAGTAGAACCTCCGGACGCGGCTCTCGAGCCGGGGGATGGCGCCGGCGAGGACATGGCGCTGGAAGTGCTCGGACGCCTGGTGCGCCTCGAACGCCTCGGCGTCGCGGTACTGCTCGAAGAGCAGGAACTCGCGCGGGTCCTCCTCTGAGCGCATCGCCGTATACGTGATGCAGCCGGGCTCCTGGCGGGAGAGCGGGACCATCGTCCGGAGGATCCCTTCGATCTCCGCCTCCTCGCCCTCGCGTGCCCGCCAGGTGGCGGTCAGAGTCAGGGGCACCTTCCTATTCTGCGGCTCCGGCGCGCCGCGCCGCCCTCAGCCGTCCCGGCGCTCGGCCGCCGTGTCCCCGTTGCTGCGGGCGGCCACCATCCGCGCCACGATCGCCTCGAACTGGTCGAGTCCCCAGTCCTCGGGGTCGCGCTCGCGGCTACAGCGCCAGCACACGTCGCCCATGCCATGGACCACGACGTGCGCGGGACCTTCGAGGACGGGCCGGCCACAGAGAGCGCAGTTCATGGTGCACCTCCAGTTGCAAGGGCAAGAACTGTAGGCGAAGAGCTGCAGGGCATGGCGCCCGTGATCGAGCCTGCCCGGTGGCGGCGGGTATGCTCCACCTCGCCCATGCCCTCTCGGCCCGACTGGCTCCTCATCGACGGCTCGAGCCTGATCTTCCGGGCCTTCTTCGGCGTGCCGGCGACCGTGCGGGGGCCGGATGGCCGCCAGGTCAACGCCGTGCGCGGCTTCCTGGACATACTCACGCGCCTGCTCTACGCGCGCCGCCCGCTGCGGCTGGCGGTCGCGTCCGATGTGGACTGGCGTCCGCAGCGTCGCGTGGACCTGGTTCCCAGCTACAAGGCCCACCGGGTCGCCGAGCCGGTGCCGCCCGACCTGGAGCCGCAGCTGCCCCTGGTCGAGGATGTGCTGCGCGCCATCGGCGTCGATTTCGTGGGCGCCCCTGCCATGGAGGCGGAGGACGTGATCGCCTCCTGGGTCGAACAGCTGGAGGGGGCGCGGATCGAGATCGTTTCCGGTGATCGCGACCTCTTCGGGCTCATCCGCGACCCGGACGTGATCGTCCTCTATCCGGAGAAGGGCGGGATGGCGGAGGTCGACGAGGCCGAGGTGAGCCGGCGCTATGGCATCCCGGGGCGGGCCTACGCCGATTTCGCGGTGCTCCGCGGCGATCCCTCAGACGGCCTGCCCGGCGTGCCTGGGATCGGCGCCAAGAGGGCCGCCGAGCTGGTCACCAGGTACGGGGGCGTGCGGGGCCTGCTCGAGTCGGGCCGGCTCGGGGCCGCCGACGCCGAATACGTGGAGCGGGCGCTCCAGGTCGTTCTCCCGCACGCGCCGCGGCCGGTGCCGGTGCCCGAGGGGCGGCGCCCGAGCCACCCGGCCGACCCCGCCGCAGCGCGGCTGCTGCGCGACGAGCTCGGCCTGGGCAGCTCGCTGGATCGGGCCGTCGAGGCGCTTCAAAAGCTCGCCGACCGCTAACAGAGATGTCGCGTTCTGTGATATTGCTGGTGTAGTTATGGCTGAGATTGAGCGCTCGATCGTGGTCGCCGCGCCGCTGCGCGCCGTGTACAACCAGTGGACTCAGTTCGAGAGCTTCCCGGAGTTCATGGACGGCGTGGTCGAGGTGCGGCAGCTGGACGAGCGCAGGCTGCACTGGCGGGCGCGCGTCGCCGGTCGCGAGGTCGAGTGGGACGCCGTCATCACGCAGCAGGTCCCCGACCAGGTGATCGGCTGGCGGAGCGTCGAGGGGGCCCCCAACGCGGGCAACGTGCGCTTCCAGGCCGAGGGACCCGACCGCACCCTGGTGCGCCTGCACCTCGTCTACGAGCCGCAGGGACCGATCGAAGGGGCGGTGGACGCGCTCGGCATCCTGCACCGCAGGGTCGAGGGCGACCTCGAGCGCTTCCGCTCGTTCATCGAAGAGCGGCGCGCCGAGACCGGCGCCTGGAGGGGCACGATCAGCCAGCCCGAGCCTGGAGGCGCCCACAACCCGGAGCACGGCTGACGTGACGGCGGGGAGGGCGAGGGACGAGGTCGAGAGGCCTGAGCGCAGCTACGAGCTGGCGGCCGGGGTCGGCGAGGAGCGGCTGGCCCGCTCGGCTCGCGACATCCTGGTCACCGCCCTGATCGGCGGGGTCGAGGTGGCGCTGGGCGCGGTGGCCTCGATGGCGGTGCTCGGTTCCGCGCTCGAGGCCTGGCCCGGGATGGGACTCTATGGGGCCCTGGCGCTGGCCGGCCTGGTGTTCCCGATCGGCTTCCTCTTCGTGGTCGCGGGCCGCTCTGAGCTCTTCACCGAGAACTTTCTCCTGCCCGTGGCCGCGGTGCTCGAGGGCCGCCGCGGCGGCACCTCGCTGCTGCGGCTCTACGGCCTGGCCCTGCTCGGGAACCTGGCCGGGTGCGCGGGCATGGCGGCCATGCTCCAGGTGCCGGGGGCGATCGGCGCGCCGCTGCACCACGGCTATGTCGCATACACCGCCTACAAGCTGGCGGTGCCGCCATTCGGGGTCTTCGTCTCCGCGGTTCTGGCCGGGATGACCATGACCGTCATGACCTGGCTGCTGGTCGCCGTCCGCGACGTGGTCGGCCGCGTGCTGGTGATCTGGGCGGCCGGCTTCACGATCTTCGCGACCAACTTCTCGCACGCGATCGTCGGTTCGGCCATCCTGCTGGCCGGCTTCGCGGGGGCCAATCGCACGCTGGCCGACGTGGGCCTCTGGCTGGTGGTGACAACCCTCGGCAACGTGGCCGGCGGGGTCGGGCTGGTGGCGCTCGGACGAACCGTGCAGGTTCGGGTCAAGCGGCGCGACCGCGCAGCCGCCTAGAAGCCGCCCTCCGCGAGCAGGACCGCCTCTTCGTCGCCCGGCCAGGGCGGCGACGTGTAGCAGAGAAAGCGGAGCGGTCCCGCACCCCGGGCCCGGAACTGGAAGTGCCACCCGTTGGGGATGACCGCGCTGTCCCCCGGTCCGACCCTCCGGACGGTGCCGCGCGTGCCCGGCTCGCGGAGCCAGACCTCGCCGCTGCCCTCCAGGAAGTACCAGATCTCCTCCACCGTCCGGTGCCGCACCGGCCGCGACGTCCGCCCGGCCGGCAGCGTGACCTCGACCAGGCTGGCCCGCCGGGCGTCGCCCGCCCGGAAGCGGATCTCAGAGCCGTCGGGCGCGATGGCGTCGGGGGGCGTCAAGGCCGGCGCACCGTCCGGCGTGGACGCGGGGGCCCGCCGGCTGGTAGTTGTGAGGAGGTGCAACTGATCGCCCTCCTCGTCGTGCTCGGTGTTGTGCTCATCGCGGCCGGCCTGATCGCTGCGCTGCTCTCCGGCCGCCCCCGCCGGCGTCTCTAGCTGGAGGCGGGAGGAGCCGCCCGCCGGCGTCCCGGCGCCAGGTGCGGCTCCCCCTCCCCGGCGTCGCCGCCCGCCGGCTCGTCGCCGGCCGGCTGCCCCGGCTCGGAGAGGTTCATGACGACGCCCACGTCGGCCAGCAGCCGCTCGGGATCGCGGCGGATGTCGCGCAGAACCGAGCCCACGCGCACCTGCTCGCGAACGGCCAGCACCAGCGTGAGCAGGGCCAGGAAGGCGCCCGAGATGGTCACCGCGGTCAGCACGAGCAGGGTCACCGGCTCGAACGGGGTGCCGCTCACGAGCGTGCCCAGCCCGGTCAGGCACGCGCCCAGGGCAACCCCGAAGAACGTCCACACCAGGTACCCGCCGCTGTTCGCGACCTGCGCAAGCTCGCGCGGGCTGACGCCGTAGACCTTTATCCGCCGGGCGTACTGCCCGCCGAACGCGGGCGTCGTCTGCTGTGCCATGGGTGTGCATTGTGACGCCCGGGCCCGCCCCGCGGACCCCGGTTAGAGTGGGGTTGGCGATGGTCCTCGACTCTCTGCCGGTTCCCTTCGTCCAGGCACCGATGGCGGGGGGCACATCCACCCCGGAGCTGGCGGCGGCGGTGGCCGCGGCCGGGGGCCTGGGCTTCGTGGCCGCCGGCTACAGGTCGGTGCCGGCTCTGCGCTCGGACATCCAGGCGGTGCGCTCGGCGACCGGCCGGCCCTTCGGCGTCAACCTGTTCCTGCCCACCACCCGGGGGGATGCCGCGCTGGTCGCCGCCTACGCGGAGCGGGTGCGTGAGGATGCCGCGGCCCACGGCCTGCCCCTGGGCGAACCGCGCTGGACCGACGACGAATACCCGGCCAAGCTCGAGCTCGTGCTCGAGGAGCGACCGGCCGCCGTGTCGTTCACATTCGGCTGCCCCGCGCCGGCCGCGGTGGCCGCGCTGCACGACGCCGGGATCGAGGCCTGGGTGACGGTGACCGAGCCGGCCGAGGCGCAAGCGGCGACCGCCGCCGGCGCCGACGTGCTGGTGGTCCAGGGGTCCGAGGCGGGGGCGCACCGCGGATCCTTCAGCGATGAGGACGGCGCCGGCGAGCTCGGGCTCCTGCCCCTGCTCCGCCTCGTGGCCTCGGTCACCGACCGCCCGCTGGTCGCCTCCGGAGGCATCGGCGACGGTCGTGCCGCGGCCGCCGCGCTGGCGGCGGGGGCGGCGGCGATCCAGGTCGGCACCGCCCTGATGGGCGTCCGGGAGGCGGGCACGTCGGTGCCTCACCGGGAGGCGCTCCGCAAGGGCGGCCGGACGGCGCTGACACGAGCGTTCTCAGGGCGGCGCGCGCGGGGCCTGGTCAACGGCTTCCTGGCGCGGCACCAGCTGGCGGCGCCGAGCGCCTATCCCGAGGTCCACTACCTGACGGCGCCGATGCGGGCGGCGGCGCGTGAGCGTGGCGACCTGGACCACGTGAACCTCTGGGCGGGGCAGGCCCACGGCCTGATGCAGTTCGACGTGCCCGCCGCCGACGTGGTCGCGCGCTTCGACCGCGAGATCCGGGAGGCGGTCGAGGGCCTGTCCCGCCGGTTCTCGTGAGCGAGCCCCCGGGTCTCTGCCCCAGCTGCGTCAACATGCGCCTGGTCCGGGGCGCGCGGTCGACGTTCGTCATGTGCGAGCTGTCGCGCACCGACCCGCGCTACCCGCGCTACCCGCGCCTGCCCGTCCTGGCCTGCCCGGGCTACCGTCCGACCGCCGAGCCTCCTCGCGCTTGACGCAGCCTGGTCAGGCGGTGGCGCCGGCCGGCCGCGCGGCGTCGATGTGCTCGACCAGCAGGCGCGCCACCTCGGCGGCGCGCTCGATGACCGGGCCATGCCCGCATTGCTCGAGCACCACCTCGCGCACCTGGGCTCGGGCCTTGCGGCGCTGGAAGACGGCCCGCGTCTGCGTGACCTGAGGCTGGGGCGGAAATACGTCTTCCCCAGGCCAGCCGGGGACGGCGCCCAGCTTGCCCAGCTGCCCGAAGTCGAACATCGACTCGTC
>CAYLIP010000028.1:23663-32984 GCA_964383855.1 uncultured Actinomycetes bacterium
GGCGACCAGAAGAAGCTGCGCATGGTCACGCGCGGGCTCGACGGCGGGTCGTCCTCCGACATGTCGCCGGCCGCCATGCGCCGCACGAACTCGGGCGCCGCCGTCCCGCCACCGCTGCCCGCGGCGTCGGGCCAGGTCAGGCTGCCCTCCGGGTCCCTGGTGCCACAGAAGCCGTAGGGGGAGAGGGGCGCCACCAGGGTCAGCGACGCCAGGTCGTCACCGTGGTCGATCTCGTACTGCTGCAGGATTCCACCGCCCATCGACCAGCCGGCTGCGTGCACGCGGCGCCCGCCCGCCCAGCCCAGCGCCTCCACCAGCGCGCGGAGATCGTCGCTCCAGTCGGCAAGCCCGCGGGTGGCATTCACGGGCAGGCGCTCGGTGCGCCCGAAGCAGCGAAGGTCGGGCGCCACGACGCGAAAGCGTCCCCTGGGCAGCGCCTCGGCGACGCCCTGCCAGAAGCGCCCGGTCGTGATGTTGCCGTGGACCAGGAGGAGCGGCTGCCCGTCCTCAGGACCATCCATCCAGCAGTGGGTGGCAAGGCGGCGGGTATCAATGGTGCGGGTTTCCATTGCGACCTCCTGAAGGTGGCCAGGGAACGGGAACGGCTGAAGGATAAGAGTCACGGCCGGGCGAGGCCAGCGGGCGTCACCTTCGGCGTCCACCACGCCTGTGCCGCCGCGCCCAGCTCGCAAGATTTGCCCGCCGGCCGCCGTATCCATCGAAAAGGGCGGCTGCCGCCGGCAGCCACGCGGGGGCAATCAGATGTCAACACTCTCGGCGCTGCTCGTACTCGGCCAGGCGACGTTCCTGGGGGCTTCCTGGTGGGTCGCCCGGGCGCTCCGGCCGGAGGAGGAAAGGGTGGCGGCCTGGGTCATCTGGCCCACCCTGGCGCTTTCCCTGCTCGGGTCGGTACCCGAGATCGGTGCCGCCCTGGCCCACTCGCAGGGCTTCGTCAACGCCGCCCACGGGGCGGGCCTGGCCTCGGCGGCGGCCATGGCGATGTCCCAGGTCGGGCTGATGGTGCTCGCGGGCGAGCGCGCCGTGCGGAGCGAGAACCAGCGGCGCCGGATGTCCGAACTCGCCCGCGCGCAGCTGCGGCAGGGCGACCTCGCCTTTGCCGCGGGCCGCCGCGATGAGGCCCGGGCGGCCTACCAGGCGCAGGTCTCGACGGCCCAGGCGGCCGGCGAGCCCCCGGCCATCCGCCTCGGACTCACCCGCATCGCCTGGCTGGAGTACCTCGGCGGCGACTTCGAGCAGGCCCGCGCCTCGATCGGGTGGGCGGCCGGCGGTGGCGCGCTCGACGAGGCGCTCGGTTCCGAGATCGTGCTGCTGGCCGGCTGCCTGGCCCTGGCCGGCGGCCGGACCGAGGTCGCGCGGCCGGCCATCGAGGACGCACTGGGCATGGCGGCCGCCGCCGAGGACGTCTCTCAGACCGGCCTCGCCAGCATCGCCCTCGGCTGCGTCCACTACATCGAGGGCTGGACCGAGAGCGCAAGCCAGTACGTCGAGTCGCACATCGGCGACCCGATGGAGATCTTCGACCGGCACGCCGCGGGGGCCCTGCTCACGGCCCTCAGCCTGGCTGCGCGACACCGCGGCAATGCCACCGACGCCTTCGGCTTCGCGCAGCTCGCGGCCCCGCTGCTCGAGGGCGACGCCGCCCTTGCCCCGGTGGCCGCCCACGCGGCCCGGCCGGAGGCGTCGCCCGGTCTCGAGCGCCCGGCCCGGGCGCAGATGGCGCTCGTGCTGCCGCCGGCGCAGCCGGCACCGGTCGCGGTGTGAGGCGCCCCTCGCCGGGCTGAGTCCTCAGCGCAGCCTGGGGTCGAGCGCGTCGCGGAGCCCGTCACCGACCAGGTTGAAGGCGAGCACCGCCCCGAAGATGGCGAGCCCCGGGTAGGTCACAAGCCCGGTGTCGCTGAAGATGAAGTTGCGCGAGAAGCCGAGCATCGAGCCCCACTCGGCGGTCGGGGGCAGGACTCCGAAGCCGAGAAAGCCGAGGCCGGCGGCGACCAGGATGGCGCCGCCCAGCTGGAGGGTGGCCTGGACGATCACCGGCGCCAGCGAATTCGGGATCACGTGGCGCAGCAGGATCCGCCAGTCCGGCACTCCCAGGGCCCGGGCCGCCTCCACGTACGGCAGCTCGCGGATGGAGAGCGCTGAGGCGCGCACCAGGCGGACGAAGCCCGGGATCGAGGTGATGCCGACCGAGATGATCACGTTCTGGAGTCCGGGGCCGATCCCGGCGACCAGGGCGAGGGCGAGCAGGATGCCCGGGAAGGCGAGCAGGATGTCGGTCAGGCGCTGGAGCACGAGGTCGACCCAGCCGCCGAGGTATCCGGAGAGGGCGCCGAGGGGAAGGCCGATGACGAGGCCGATGGCGACCGCGAAGAACCCGATCAGCAGCGTGTACCGGGCGCCCAGCATCAGCCGCAGAAGCTCGTCGCGACCAAGGTCGTCGGTCCCCAGAAAGTGCTGAGGGGAGGGCGGCAGGAAGGCCTGGGAGAGGTTGTTGCGGTAGGGGTCGCTGTGGATCAGGAGCGGTCCCACCAGCGTCAGGAGCACGTAGGCCGCCAGCACGCCGATGCCCATGAGCGCGCTGGGATGCGTGCGCAGCCGCTGCCAGACCCGGCTGCCGGTGACGGCGGGGGCTGCCGCCTCAGGCAGCAGCTCGGCGGCGTCAGCCGTACCTAATGCGGGGATCGACATAGGCGTACAGGAGGTCGACCGCGAGGTTGACCAGGATGAACATGGTCGCCAGCAGGAGCACCACGCCCTGGACGACCGGGTAGTCGCGGCTGAAGATGGAATCGACCAGCAGGCGGCCGACGCCGGGCCATCCGAACACGGTCTCGGTCAGCACCGCGCCGCCGAGCAGGGCGCCGAACTGCAGGCCCACCGCCGTGATGACCGGGAGCAGCGCGTTGCGCAGCGCATGCCGGAGGAGCACCCGCCGGGTGCCCGCTCCCTTGGCCCTCGCCGTGCGCACAAAGTCCAGGCCGAGCACCTCGAGCATGGCGCTGCGGGTCTGGCGGGCGACCAGGCCCATCGAGAAGAAGGCGAGCGTGAGGCTCGGCATCAGGAAGCCGAGCGGATCCTCGGCGCCAGCCGCTGGGAGCAGTCGCAGGTCGATCGCGAAGACCACGATCAGCATCAGGCCGAGCCAGTAGACGGGCATCGAGACCCCGAAGACCGACACCGCGGAGACGAGCAGGTCGAGCTTGGTGTTGTGCCGGGTCGCTGCCAGGACTCCGAGCAGCACGCCGAATCCGGTCGCCAGGACGCTGCTGATGATCGCCAGCTCGATCGTGTAGGGCAGCCGCTGGAGCAGCTCGTGGACGACGGTGTCGCCGGTGCGGGCCGAAAAACCGAGGTTGCCGGTGGCGAGCCGGCCCATGAAGGTCAGGTACTGCAGCCAGAGCGGCTGGTCGAGCTCGAGCTGGTGCCGGAGGCGCTCCACGTCCTCCTGGCTGGCGGTTGGCCCGGCGATCACCCGGGCGGGATCGCCGGGGAGCAGGTGGACCATCGTGAAGACGATGGTCGCGGCGCCGATCATCGTCGGCAGGGCGGCGAGGGCCCGGCGTGCCACGTAGGTCAGCACGCCGAGCCCTCCTTGATCAGGACTCTGCTACTTGGGCGAGGCCCAGGTCGTGACGAACTTCTCGTTCGGCAACCCGTAGACGTTGCTGATCTTGCTCGTCGTCACGAAGGGGTTCTTCTGGTTGTAGAGGAAGATCCAGGGCGCATCGTCCCAGATCAGCTTCTGGGCGTTGCAGTAGTCGGTCTTGCGCTGGTTCTGGTCGGTCTCGCCGAGCGCCTTGGCGATCAGATCCTCGACCTGGGGGCTGGTGTAGTAGGAGGTGGCGAGGCCGGCGTTCGGCCACTGGGTCTTGGTGAACTGGTTCATCTGCTGGCTCTCGTCGAGGTATCCCGGAGCCCAGCCCAGGAAGTGCATGTCGACCTTGCCCGGGGGCGGCACGTTGACCGTGGCCAGGTAGCTCGGCCAGTCCATGGTGCCCGGGCCGTCGACCTGCACGCCGACGTCGCGCAGGTAGCCGGCCACCGCCTGAGCGACCTGGATGTCCTGCACGTAGCGGCCGGTGGGGGCGATGAACTTGACGTGCATGCCGCTGGCGCCGGCCGCCGACAGCATCTGCTTGGCCTTGTTGGCGTCGTAGTTGTAGCTGCCCGCCGAGCAGTAGCCGAAGAGCGTCTTGGCCGAGGGCGCGTCCAGCGCCTGGGCGGCGCCGAACATCGTCTTCTGGATGATCGCGTTCTTGTCGACCGCGTAGTTGAGGGCCTGCCGGACCTCCTTCTTCTGAAGGAGCGGCTGGTTGGGATCCTGGGTGTTGAGGATGACCTGGATCGTCCGGTCGCTGGGACCGAGCACGACGCTCACGTTCTTGTTGGCCTCGAGCGCGGGGATGTCGTTGGCGGGCGGCAGGTAGGCGACGTCGACCTGACCGCTGACCACGGCCGACTCGCGGGTGGTCGCCTCGGGGATGATCCGGTACTGCTGGCTCGCGTAGTTGGCCTTGGTTCCCCAGTAGCTGTCGTTGCGGGTCAGCGTTATGTGGTCGCTGGCCACCCGCTCCTTGAACTTGTAGGGCCCGGTGCCGCAGGGCTGGACCACCTTCTCGAAGGTGTTGGGGGCCACCGTGACCGAGTTCGGGCAGATGATGCCGGCCACGGTCTGGGTCAGCTCGGCCAGGACCGGCGCGTTGGCCGCCTTCAGCACGACCTTGGCATGGGTGTCGTCGACGGCGTCCACGTGGTCGATGCCGTTCTTGCCGCCGAGCGCGCCCGGCTGCGGCTTGAAGGTCCGCTTGTCGACTGCCAGCCGCTCGAGGCTGAACTTGACCGCGGCCGCGTTGAAGGGCGTGCCGTCCTGGAACTTGACGCCCGAGCGCAGCGTGAAGGTGTAGCTGAGTCCGTCTGAGGACTGGGTCCAGCTGGTGGCGAGCAGCGGCTTCACGGTGCCCTGCTGGTCGATCGTCACCAGCGGCTCGACCATCATGTCGATGATCTGCTGCGAGGTGGTGGTCGTCTGGGCGGCCGGGTCGAGCGTGTCCGGGTCGATGCCGATGGCGACCTTCAGCACGTCGCCCTGCTTCCCGGTGTTTCCGCCGGTGGTCGTGCCCGAGGTGCCACCCCCACCGCAGGCGATCGCGAACATGCCCGCGAGCACGAACGTCAGCAGGCGTCTCTTCATCTTCAATTCCCCCGTCTTAAGGTGGGTCGAGTATAGG
Organism: uncultured Actinomycetes bacterium; assembly: GCA_964383855.1. GTDB lineage: Bacteria > Chloroflexota > Dormibacteria > Dormibacterales > Dormibacteraceae > CAZHAC01. Next base: position 28,910 of record CAYLIP010000028.1, read on the forward strand.
TCTGGGTTCGGCGCCGTTTCAGCGCCTGAACTTGCTGGAGGCGCTGGAGGCGCGGCCGATAATCGGATCCGCAACCACGGTGATGCCCCCGGTGTTTGGTCGGTGATGGAGATCGAGGCGCGATTCGAGCGCATGGTCCGGGAGCACGAGCACGGCATGTTCGTGTTCGCGCTCGGCCTCTCCGGCTCTCGCGCGGAGGCGGAGGACATCGCCCAGGAGGGGTTTCTGCGCGCCTTCAGGTCGCTGCGCGCGTTCGACGAGGCCCGGCTGGCCTCGCTCGCGGAGCGGGCATGGCTGCGCCGGATCTGCCTCAACGTGTGGAAGAACCGGGTGCGCTCAGCCGTGCGGCACCCGGGGGGCGAGCTCAGCGAGGAGGTCGCCGACGCGGCTCCGGGTCCGGAGGAGCGAGCGCTGGACTCGATCGCCCGGGCCGACGTCTGGCGCGCCGTGGCCGCGCTGCCGGAGCCGCAGCGGATCGCGGTGACGCTGCGCTGGGTGGAGGACCTGCCCTACGCCGAGGTCGCCGAGGTCATGGCGGTGCCCGTGGGGACCGCCAAGTCGCACGTGTCGAGAGGGCTGGTGGGGCTGCGCCGCCTGCTCGAAGGAAAGGAGGTGGCGTGATGAAGATGGAGGAGGTACTGGCCGGGGCCGGGGCTGCCGAGCGGGTGCCCGAGGGCTTCGCGGAGCGCGTGCTGGCGGCGGCGGGCGTGCGCCCGGCGCTGACCTACGCGGCGCTGGAGACCCCGATCGGGCTCGTCTACGTGGCCTGGGGGGCCTCCGGTGTGGCGCAGGTGAGCCTGGCCGGCAGCGACGAGGAGTTCGCGGCCCGGCTCGGCCGGCGCGCGCGGAGGGTCCCGGCGGTGCCGGCGCGGATCGTCTCGGCCCTGCGCGCGGGCAAGGGCCGGGCCCTCGAGTACGACCTGGCCCTGCTCTCCGATTTCGAGCGGGCGGTGCTGATGAAGACGCTCGAGATCCCTCGCGGCGAGGTCCGCACCTATTCCTGGGTGGCCCGCGAGATCGGCCGGCCGGCGGCGGTGCGGGCGGTCGGGACGGCGCTCGCCAACAACCCGGTCCCGCTGCTCATCCCGTGCCACCGCGTGGTTCGCTCGGACGGGGTGATCGGCAACTACGGACTCGGGGGGCCGGCCGTGAAGCGCTCGCTCCTCGATTCAGAGGGGATCTCGGGGCGCGACCTCGAGCGCCTCGAGCGGCTCGGCCGGGCCGGCGCCCGGTTTGTCGGCTCGCAGACCACCCGCGTCTTCTGCCTGCCTGCCTGCCGGGACGCGCGCCGCGTGACCGACCGCCACCTGGTCGCGTTTCGATCGCTGGACGACGCCTACGGGGCCGGCTACCGGCCCTGCCGGCATTGCCGGCCGGCCGGCTCGACGGCGGCCTAGCCGAGCGAGTAGATCGCGGGCAGCTCGCGGTAGAGGCCGGCGTAGTCGAGGCCGTACCCGATCACGAAGAGGTCCGGTATGGAGAAGCCGGTGAAGTCGATGGCGACCTCCTCCTCGCGCCGGGCGGGCCGGTCGAGGAGCGCCGCCAGGGAAACGCTGGCCGGCCGGAAGGCCTTGAGCTTGCGCATGATCACGTTGATCGTCCGCCCGGAGTCGACGATGTCCTCGACCAGCAGCAGGTGGCGTCCGGTGAGCGGGCCGTCGACCATGTGCGCGAAGCGGACCTTGCCGCTCGAGCTGGTGCCGCTCCCGTAGCTCGAGGCGCGCACGAACTCGAGCTCGGCGGGAATGCTCAGGCTGCGCAGCAGGTCGGCAGCGAAGACGGCCGCGCCCTTTAGGATCACGATCAGGACCAGCGGCTGGTCGATCTCCGAGTAGCGCTCGCTGATCTCGGCTCCGAGCGCTTGCACGCGGCGGGAGATCCGCCGTTCCGAGATCAGGGGCTTGCCCTCCACGGGCGGCCTCGGGGTGCTGGGCCGGGTCGAGGGGGCCTCGCCGGCCGCGCCGCTCTCGGCTCTGGCGGGCGTGGGGTGCGTGAGGACCTCCGGCATGAATGGGCTGCTCAGTCTACCAGTGGAGGGAGCGGGCCGACGCTCGCGGCGGCCGCGGTTCGGCGCCGGTAACTGGAGCCGTGGAAGCGGCTGAAGCCGCCGTCGAAGTTGATCGCGCGCCCCCCTCCGTAGACGTCCGGGCGCGAGCCGCCATGCGGCTTGTGGCCGTGCACCAGGCGCCGGGCGCCGCACCGCTCGAGCCAGCTGGCGAGGCGATGCTGACTGCCGCGGAAGACCAGGCCGGGCGAGAGGATGTCCCAGAGCTGGTCCTCGCCGCCGCTCTCGAGAAGCCGGCGTCCCTCGGCATTGACCGCTTCCACCGGGTCGCCCGGCCGCTCCTCGATCAGGCGGGAGTAGAGATCGGTGTCCGAATGCTGGGCTAGCGTGCCGTCCGGCAGCCGCAGCAGCAAAGGCCGCGCCCGCAGCCACTCCACCAGGCCGGGATCCTTCTCGAGCTCGGCCATCTCGTGGGGGTGGCCGCCGATCGAGAGCCAGTAGGGCATGCGGCTGCGATCCCGCAGAGCCCACAGCATCATCATCTCGTGGTTGCCCAGCAGCACCTCGCTCTGGGGGCGGTCGCGCGCGTAGCGCAGGGCGCCCACACCGAACATCCCGCCGTCGACCAGGTCGCCCAGGAAGACGGTCCGCCATTCCGCCGCCGGGTATGGCTTCAGGGCGCCGAACAGGCGCTCCAGGTCCCCGTGGACGTCGCCCACGATCAGGATCGGGAGCTCTGCGCCAGCCAAAGGGCTCTCAGCAGCCGCTCCGGCTCGCCCTCCAGCCGGCGCACGGCCCGGGTGTGGGAGGCGAGCGACTGCTGCTCGGTGCGGCCTGGATTCCAGGCAATCCTCAGCAGGCGGCCGGCGAGATCGCGATCGAAGGGCAGCGCGCGGCCGAAGAGGCGGCTGCGCGCGCTGCCGCGAAAGACCGCGAACCGGTTCCATGTGCCGGTGGCCCGGCCTCGGCGGACATGCGCGTTGGCGTCCCACCAGCCGGGCCCAGGGTCCCTGGCCACGTCGCGGAGCACGGCGTCGATCTCCAGCCCGCCGACCAGGTGGATCGTCCCTCCGACGCGGGCCGCGAAGACGACCAGGTCGCCCGGCTCGGCCCGCCGCAGGCTGAAGGACCGGCCGGCGGTGGCGCAGTTGTCGCCGTAGGTGGCGGGGCGCCCACGCAGGTCGGGGTCGAGGTGGACGGCGCGGTCGGCCCAGGACGCCGGCGGCGCCAGGTCGGGAAGGTCGCGGTAGCGCAGCATCGGCGGCGCCCAGGCCACCGGTTCGGGGATGGGCGCGAGCGTGAATGTGTGATCGGGGTTGAGGGTCGAGCGCACCGCGTGCCCGGCGTTGGCGCCGATGTTCGCCAGGTAGGCGGCCATCCGGTCGATAGTAAGGGCGTGCCCGCGACCTATGCCGTGATCGGAGGCGAGGCGGCCGGCGACTTCCACGCCCGGCAGCTGCGGCGGGCGGCCGCCGCCGGGGCCATCGACGGCGACGTCCTCCTGGTCGAGCGAGACTGGGCCGCCTTCCTTCGCGAGTGGCTGGCCGGCGCCTCTCCAGAGGATCACCTGGTGCCGGCGCCGATGGCGCCGCACCTGCTCTGGGAGTGGCTCGCGGAGGCCGTGGGGGCGGCACCGGCCGAGCCGCCCGCGGGCTGGCGCCTGCCCTTCGAGTCGGCCGGCCCGCCCGGCGTCAGGTTCCTCTCCGCGGCGGGATGGACCTGTCCCGCCACCTGCGTCGAGCCGGCGCACTGCCCGGCCATTCACGCGCCCCGCGACTGGGACCTGGCCGAGATGATCGAGGCGCGGGCGGCCGAGGAGGGATGGGAGCCGGCGGTCTTTCGCTGCCTTCACCTGACGCACGGGGTGGGGACGGTCCCGGTGCGCTCGCTCCTGGCCGCGCGCGACCGGGTGGGCCGGCTCCCGGGGGGAACGCGGGTGCTGGTGGCCACGAGTTCCCGGTGCCACGCCGCGGTCGGGGGCCTGAGGGTCACGCGCAGCGGGTAAACTCTCTCACGGCCTAGGGGCGTAGCTCAGTCTGGTCAGAGCGCCGGTCTCCAAAACCGGATGCC
>CAYLIP010000029.1:0-32717 GCA_964383855.1 uncultured Actinomycetes bacterium
GACCTCGAGCTGGCGGTGTCGCAGAGCAATGAGAACCCGGTCTACTACGCGCAGTACGCGCATGCCCGGCTGGCCAACCTGGAGAGCTTCGCCGCCGAGCACAGCGCCGAGCTGCCGGTGGAGGCCGACGTCTCGCTGCTGACCGAGAAGTGGGAGCTCGACCTCGCGCGCGAGGTGGCGGTCTGGCCGGAGATGGTGGAGGACGCGGCGCGGGAGATGGAGCCGCACCGCATTCCGTACTACGTCCACGACCTCGCCGACGCCGTGCACGGGTTCTACCAGGCCGGCAACCGCGACTGGGCGCACCGGGTCGTGGTCGACGGCAGGCCGGATTTGACGCGCGCCCGCCTCGAGCTGGCCCGGGCGGCCCGGCACACCTTGAAAAGCGCGCTGGAACTGATCGGGGTCTCAGCGCCCGACCGTATGTAAGGAGTTACAAGTTTGGACGTCACCTGGCTCGGACACGGCTGCTTCCGGCTCCGCGGGCGCAACGCCGTCGCGGTCACCGACCCCTACCCCGCAGCGCTCGGGCTCAAGCTGCCCAAGCTGGAGGCGGACCTGGTCACCGTCAGCCACCCGCACGACAACCACAGCTTCGTCCAGGCTGTGAAGGATGCCCGGCTGGTCGACACCCCCGGCGAGTACGAGGTGGCGGGCATCACGGTGGCCGGCCTGGCCACCTTTCATGACGGCTCGGGAGGCGAGGAGCGCGGACGCAACACGGTCTTCGTGATCGAGGTCGACGACGTCCGCGTCTGCCACCTGGGCGACCTCGGCCACCGGCTGGACGACGACCTGCTCGACGCCATCGGCACCATCGACGTGCTCCTGGCGCCGGTCGGGGGCGGGAACTCGCTGGACGCGACGCGCGCGGCCGAGGTGGTGCGCCAGGTCGAGCCCCGAACAGTGGTGCCCATGCACTACGCGCTGCCCGGGCTGAAGAAGCAGCTGGACGGGGTCGAGCGCTTTCTCAAGGAGATGGGCGTGGGGGATGGCGAGCCGCTGAGCAAGCTCTCCGTGCAAGCGACGTCGGGCGAGAGCGAGACGACGCGGGTCGTGATCCTGGAGGCCAGGCTGGGCTGACCGAGGCCGGCTGCGGGCCGGCCGGGTCAGGTACCGCCGAAGGCGGTCAGCTGATCTCTTCGGGGAGGAGCTGAAGGAATCCCTTGCCCGGGACGGTGACCAGAACCACGCCGCCCTCGGTGACCAGCTCCACGCGCCCGCGCAGCCGGTCGAATGGTGAGCCCGGACTGGCGATGGTGATCTCCCTCCCCTCTCCAAGGTCCGTTTTGCTGTCGGTCCTGACGTTCGCAGGCAACGCCGTCGCCGGGCTCACCCCTTGAAAAACGGCCCGAATATGGCGACCCTGCGCTGGAAATCCCCTGCAAATGACGGGAATGCGGGTTCGATCCGCTAAAGTGCTTGTGAATTCCAAGCAGCGCCAGGGCCGGCCTTACCCGGTAACATTAGAAAAACCGCAGGGGGTCAAGGTCTTGTCCAGATACGTTTTCGTGACCGGCGGTGTGGTCAGCTCGCTCGGCAAGGGCATCACGGCGGCATCGATCGGCAACATCCTCAAGGCCCGCCGGCTTTCGCTGACCCTGCAGAAGCTCGACCCCTACCTGAACGTCGATCCCGGGACCATGAGCCCCTACCAGCACGGGGAGGTCTTCGTCACCGACGACGGCGCCGAGACCGACCTCGACCTCGGGCACTACGAGCGCTTCACCGACACCAATCTCTCGGCCGCGTCAAACGTCACCACGGGCAAGGTCTACTCCGAGGTGATCGCCAAGGAGCGGCGCGGCGACTACCTGGGCGCGACCGTTCAGGTCATCCCTCATATCACGAACGAGATCAAGGAGCGCGTCATCCGCGCCGCCCGCGACGGCCAGGCCGAGGTCGTCGTGGTCGAGGTTGGGGGTACGGTCGGCGACATCGAGTCGCTGCCCTTCCTGGAGGCGATCCGCCAGCTGAAGAACGACCTGGGCCGGGAGAACGTCTTCTACGTCCACGTCTCGCTGATCCCGGCGATTCATGGCGAGATGAAGACCAAGCCGACCCAGCACTCGGTCCATGCCCTGCGCGGGATCGGGATCACCCCCGACGCGATCGTCGCTCGCTGCGAGGAGCCGATCGAGACCGACCTCAAAGACAAGATCGCCCTCTTCTGCGACGTGCCCCGCGAGGCCGTGATCTCGGTGCCCGACGTGGATTCCATCTACCAGGTCCCGATCCTGCTCGAGGAGTCGGGCCTGGGCCGGCTCATCACCCAGCACTTCGGGCTGGACACCGAAGAGCACCAACCCGACCACGGGCCCTGGCAGGAGGTGATCGAGCGCCAGCAGCGCCCGCGCGGGAGCGTGCCCGTGGCGGTCGTGGGCAAGTACGTCGCGCTCCCCGACGCCTACCTGAGCGTGATCGAGTCGCTCCACCATGCCGGCCTCGCCCATGGGGTGGACATCGACATCCGCTGGATCAGCTCGGAGAAGCTGGACCAGGGCGACGCCGCCCTGCTGCGCGGCGTTGCCGGAATCGTGGTGCCGGGAGGCTTTGGCTACCGCGGCATCGAAGGCAAGGTGCAGGCCTCGCGTTACGCGCGGCACCACGGCATCCCCTACCTCGGACTCTGCCTGGGAATGCAGTGCGCGGTCATCGACTTTGCCCGCGAGATCCTCGAGGCGCCCGACGCCAACTCGACCGAGTTCGCGGCCTTCACCTCGACGCCGGTCATCGACCTGATGCCCGAGCAGCGCGACGTGGCCAACATGGGCGGCACCATGCGCCTCGGCCTCTATCCCTGCCGGCTGCAGCCCGGGACCAAGGCCCACGCCGCGTACGGGGAGGAGGTTGTCTACGAGCGGCACCGGCACCGGTTCGAATTCAACAACGAGTACCGAGAGGTGCTCTCCGAGGCGGGAATGATCTTCAGCGGGCTGTCGCCGAACGGCCGCCTGGTCGAGATCATCGAGCTGCAGGACCACCCCTGGTTCGTGGCCAGCCAGTTCCACCCGGAATTCCGGTCCCGGCCGCTCCGGCCGCACCCCTTGTTTCGCGACTTCGTCGGATCGGCTGTGACGCGCAGCGGCATCGACCAGATGGAGCTGCGGGCCACCGACCTGCCGGCCGAGGCCTAGCGACCCAGACTTGCGCGGCCCGCGCGGGTGGGGAGCCGCGGGCCGCGGGGTCCACAACCTTCGGTTGGGGGGGACCGTCCGGGCGCGAGGCTCCTACACTCAACCGGCGGTATGGACCCGAGCGCTGCCGGCCGCGTCTCCTTCCGCGACGTCCGGGGCGGACTCTCGCTCGGGCTGGTTCAGGTCACCGAGGTGGCCGCCATGGCGGCGGCGCGGCTGCTCGGCCGGGCGGACGCCGACCGCGTGAAGCAGGCCGCCGCCTCGGCCATGCTCAACGAGCTGGAGGCGGTCGGCTTCCGGGGGCGCGTGGTGCTCGGGCCGCGGGGCGACCGCGTACTCTCGCACGGCTCGATCTTCGGCCCCGAGGACGCGCCCATGCTCGACCTGGCGGTCTACCCTGTTGAGGGCGCCAGCCTGGTCGCGCGTGGAAAGCACAACGCGATCTCCGTGCTCTGCGCCTGCGAGGCGGACAGCGTGCCCACCCTGCCCGCCGTCTGGTACGTGGAGAAGATCGTGGTCGGGGCATCCGCGCGGGGCGCCGTCGACCTCGACGACAGCCTGACCGACAACCTGCGCCGGATCGCCTTTGCTCGCGATGCCCGCGTCTCCGACCTCACGATCGCCCTGCTCGACCGGCCCCGCCACCAGGAGATCCTGGACGAGCTGCGGGCGGCCGGCGCGCGCGTGCTGCTGCTGGAGGAGGGCGAGATCGCGGGCGCGGTGATGGCGGCGCTGGACGGCACCGGCGTCGACGCCATGGTCGGCATCGGCGGCCTTCAGGAGACGCTGATCGCGGCCTCGCTCGTCCGCTCGCTGGGCGGCGACCTCCAGGCGCGGCTCTGGCCGCGCAACGAGGAGGAGCGCATGCTGGCGGGCGGCGAGCTGGGCCGCAAGTACAGCGGTGCCGAGCTGGCGCCGGCCGAGGTGGTGTGCGCCGTGACCGGCGTGACCGGCGGGCAGTTGCTGCCCGGGGCATGGTTCGGCAGTGTCTACGCGGAGACGCACTCGCTCACGATGTCGACCAGGCGCGCCGTGGTCCGCCGCGTCACGACGAAGCATCACCGGGTGGGGGAGACGGGCTGAGCCGGGCCCGGACGGAGTACGACCGCGGCCGGGTGGAGAAGGTCGTCGGGTCGTTCGCGCTGTTCGCCCCCGCCGGACCGGTGGCGCTGGGCGCCAACCAGCCGCTCTGCGTGCAGCTGGCGCGCGCCCCCGGCTTCACCGAGCCGGTCACCGTCGAGGTGGGCGACGGCTATCGGGTGACCGCGCAACCCGGCCCCGGAGGCCAGGGCGAGGTGCTGCCCGCTCCCTGCGCGCAGAGCGAGTGCGCGGTCCGGGTCACCGTGCGGGCGGGCGAGCGGAGGGACGCCGCCTGGCTTCGCTACACCGGCGGTTCGTAGCCGCCGGCGAGGACCAGCCGGCCGGTCGAGGTGGCGTGCCGGATGGAGACTATCCGCTGATATTCCTCGGATCGATACCAGTCCCGGGCGGCCTCTCGAGAGGGGAACTCGATGACCACCAGGCGGGGTGTGAACCACTCGCCGCCCTCCAGCACCTCGAGCTCCCCTCCCCGGACGATGAACCGGCCTCCGAACCTCTCGAGAGTGGCCGGCACCTGCGCGGAGTAGGCGGAGTAGCCGTCCGGATCCTTCACGTCGACGCTGGCGACTATGTATGCGGGCATCCCGGGATTATCCCGTTCCCGGACGGGGTATAAGGAGGTGGCAATGACCGATCCCCGGCGCGGGCCGGAATCCGGGCCCGGCGCCGAGCCGCAAGGGCCGCCCGAGCCCCAGATCCGCTACCAGCCGCCGCCGTACGAGGCGCCCGGCTACCAGCCCGGCCAGTACAGCGGCTGGTACCAGCCGCAGCCGCCGCCACCACCGCGCGCCAACCGGGGCGGTCTGGCGGGCGCCCTGGGCAGCGCCGGCGTGGCGCTCTTCGCGTTCCTCAAGTACGGCGGCCTGCTGCTGTTCAAGATCCCCGCGCTGACCACGCTGGTCACGCTCCTGATCAGCTTTGGGACCTACACCCTGTTTGCGGGCCCGGTCGCCGCCTCCGGCATCGTGGTGATGATCTTCATCCACGAGATGGGCCACGTCGTCGAGATCCGGAGGCAGGGCATGCAGGCGACGGCGCCCGTGTTCATCCCCTTCTTCGGGGCCGCCATCTTCCAGCGCAGCCATCCGCGTGATGCGCTGCACCAGGCGCAGATCGGCATCGCGGGACCGATCGCGGGGACCATGGCCGCCATCGTCGCGCTCGTCCTCTACACCACGACCGGCTGGCAGTTCCTCCTCGCCTGGGCGGCGTGGGGCTTCTTCGTCAACCTCTTCAATATGATCCCCTTCGGCATGCTCGACGGCGGCTGGGTGCTGGCCGCGGCCTCCAAGTGGTTCCAGGTGCTGGGCATCGGCCTGATGGCGATCGCCGTCTTCTTCTTCCACCTCTTCTTCTCGCCGTTCCTGATCGTCCTGCTGATCATGGCCATCCCGACCGTGATCGAGCGGTTCCGGAACGATGCCTCGCCCTACTACCAGTCGGTGCCGCCCGCCGCGCGGTGGTTGATGGGCTTCGCCTGGCTGGGCCTGGCGGCTGTGCTCGGCTTCGGTCTCATGCAAACGGCGGCCCTCTCCGGCTTCCTCCGGTAGAATCCTCCGTTCCGGGGTATCAATCAGAAAGTGAAGACTCAAGTTCATCCGACCTACTACGAGGACGCGGTGGTGACCTGCGTGTGCGGCAACACCTTCACCACCGGATCGACGCGCAAAGAGCTGAAGACCGAGATCTGCGCCGTCTGCCATCCCTTCTACACGGGGCAGCAGCGGATCGTGGACACCGGGGGACAGGTGGAACGCTTCCGGAGGCGGGCGGCCAAGGGCCGCTCCTAGCCGGAGTGCCGCTGCCCGAGGGCCCGCCCCCCGAGGCGAAGCCCTCGAAGGAGAAGTTCTTCTACGGCGGCCAGGCCGTCATCGAGGGCGTCATGATGCGCGGGCGAAGCCACTACGCGGTGGCTGTGCGGATGCCGCGCACCGCCGAGATCCGGGTCGAGCGCGGAGAGCTGACGGCACCCATCTACAACCACCCCTTCTGGAAGCTGCCCTTCGTCCGCGGGCTGGCGCTGCTGGCCGAGCAATTGCACCTGGGCATGAAGTCGCTGATCTGGTCGGCCAACATGAACGCCACCGGCCAGGACATCGAGATCGGGCGGCGGGAGATCGGGATCTCGATCGGCGCCGCGCTCCTGGGCAGCCTCCTCCTCTTCATCGGCCTTCCGCTTTTGATCGGCAACCTCGCCGTGCACAAGAGCAGCACCTTCCAGTTCGTGCTCGTCGAGGGCGTGATCAGGGCGGTGCTGGTGCTGGGCTACCTGCTCGTGATCGCGCAGCTCAAGGACGTGCGCCGTGTCTTTCAGTACCACGGAGCCGAGCACAAGACGATCAACACCTTCGAGGCCGGCCAGCCGCTCGAGGTGGCCACCGTGCGGCGGGCGAGCCTGCTCCACCCGCGCTGCGGCACCGGCTTCCTGGTCGTCGTGCTGGTGGTGAGCATCGTCGTCTTCACCGCGGTGGCGGCCTTCCATCCCAACTTCTTCTGGCTGGTCGTCTCCCGGCTGCTCGGAGTGCCGGTGATCGCCGGCGTCTCCTTCGAGGGAATCCGGCTGATGGCGCGGTTCAAGGACAACCCGGTCGTGAAGGTGCTGCTCTGGCCGGTGCTCGGCACCCAGAAGTTCACGACCCGGGAGCCCAGCGACGACATGCTCGAGGTCGCCATCGCAGCCTTCAACGCGGCCCGCGAGGGCGAGGAAAGGGCAGCCGCCTGAGGGCCGCGAACAGTTGATCGAGCGCATCGAGGCGCTGGTCCGGCGCTACCGCCAGATCCAGGAGGAGCTGGCGCGCCCCGAGGTCGTCTCCGACCCCCAGAAGCTGGCCGACTTCGGCCGGGAGATGAGCGGGCTCGAGGACCTGGTCCGGACCTATGAGGATTTCAAGGCGGCCGAGAAGCAGCTGGCCGGCGCGCGCGAGGTGCTGCGCAGCGAGCGCGACCCCGAGATGCAGGAGCTCTTCCGGGAGGAGGAGAAGGCGGCCGAGCAGAAGCTGGTCGACCTCGACGAGCGGCTCCGCCTCCTGTTGCTGCCCAAGGACCCCAACGACGAGCGCGACGTCGTGGTCGAGATCCAGGGCGCCGAGGGTGGCCAGGAGGCCTCGCTCTTCGCCACCGACCTCTTTCGCATGTACCAGCGCTGGGCGGAGACCAAGGGCTGGAAGATCGAGATCGTCGAGGTGCAGGAGAACGGAATCGGCGGCTTCGACAAGGTTGAGTTCGAGGTGCACGGGCGGGGCGCTTACTCGCAGTTCAAGTTCGAGGGCGGGGTGCATCGCGTGCAGAGGGTGCCGGTGACCGAGTCGCAGGGCCGGATCCACACCTCGGCCGCCACCGTGTCGGTCATGCCGGAGGCCGATCCGGTCGAGATCGAGCTGCCCGACAAGGAGCTCAAGATCGAGACCTCCACCTCCACCGGCCCCGGCGGGCAGTCGGTCAACACCACCTATTCGGCGATTCGCATAACCCACCTGCCGACCGGGATGGTGGTCAGCATCCAGGACGAGAAGTCGCAGCTGAAGAACAAGGAGAAGGCGCTGCGCGTGCTGCGCACGCGGCTCTACGAGCGCAAGCTCGCCGAGCTGCAGGCGGAGCAGTCGGCGGCGCGCCAGTCGATGGTCAAGCACGGCAACCGCTCCGAGAAGATCCGCACCTACAACTTCAAGGAGAACCGGGTCACCGACCACCGGATCGGCCTCACCATCCACAACCTGGACCGGGTGATGCAGGGCGATCTCGACGAGATCGTCACCCAGCTGGCCGGCCACGAGCGGCAGCAGCAGCTGGAGGGCCCGGAGTCGCCGTGACGCTGATCGAGGTGCTCCGGCGAGCCACCGGGTACCTCGAGCAGCACGGATCGTCGTCCCCGCGGCTCGATGCCGAGGTGCTGATGGCCCATGCGCTCGGCCTGCGCCGCCTCGACCTCTACCTGCAGTTCGAGCGCCCGCTGGGGGAGGCCGAGCTGCAGCCCTACCGGGAGCTGACGGCGCGGCGGGGGAGGGGGGAGCCGGTTGCCTACCTGGTCGGCCGCCGGGAGTTCATGAAGCTCGACTTCGAGGTCACGCCCCAGGTGCTGGTTCCCAACCCCGACACCGAGACGCTGGTCGTGCGCGCCATCGAGCTGCTGCGCGGGATCGGGCGCCCGGCCCGGGTGGCCGACGTGGGAACCGGGTCGGGATGCATCGCGATCGCCATCGCTCACTACGTGCCGGAGGCGGTGGTCGTCGGCTCGGACGTCTCGGCCGAGGCGCTGGAGGTGGCACGCCACAACGCCGAGCGCCTGGCGCCGGGGCGGGTCGAGCTCGTCCAGGGATCGCTATTGGAGGCGGTCGGGGGCGAGCTCGACCTGATCTGCGCCAACCTGCCCTACCTCCCGGCCTGGGCCGAGCTCCCGGCCGAGGTGCGCGCCCAGCCTGCCCTGGCGCTCTTCGCCGGCGATGACGGGGCCGAGCTGGTGCAGGCCCTGACCGAGCAGGCAGCCCAACGGCTGGCGCCGGGCGGGGTGCTCCTGGCCGAGGCCGATGCCCAGGTCTTCGCCAGGGTCAGGCCGGCCGCCGAGCGGCTCTATGCCGAGGTCCGGGTCCACCGCGACCTGGGGGGGCACGAGCGGGTCCTGGAGGCCCGCCGGGCCGCCGCAGATAAGGCGCAGGCGCCCGCACATGCGCCGAATTCGGGCCTGAATTAGGCCCATGCGCCCGCACATGCGCGTCTTGCGAGCCGACGCCGAGGGGCTCCGGCGCGCCGCCGGCCTGGTGCTCGAGGGCGAGGTGGTGGCGTTTCCGACCGACACCGTCTACGGGCTGATGGCGCTGCCCGCCGCCGCCGGCCGCATCTACGCGGTGAAGCGGCGCCCCGGCGACAAGCAGCTGATCGCGATGGCCGCCAGCGCGGCGCGGCTGGAGGAGCTGGTCAGGTTCAACCAGGCTTCCCGGGAGCTCGCCGCGCGCCACTGGCCGGGCCCGCTGACGCTGGTTCTCGAGCGCCGCCAGGGCACCGGCACGCTCGGCGTCCGCGTGCCCGGCCATCCGGTGGCGCTCGATCTTCTGCGCCAGGTCGCCGAGCCGGTGCTGACGACCAGCGCCAATCTCAGCGGCGAGGCGCCGGCCATGACCGCCGACGAGGTCAGGCTGGAGGGCGTGGCGGCGGTGCTCGACGGCGGCCGCGCCCCCGGAGGGGTGCCCTCGACCGTGGCCGACCTGACCGGCGAGCGGCCCCGGCTGATCCGGGCAGGGCCGGTTAACCTGTAGCCGTGGCGCAGACGCAGACCACGCTGACCTTCAAGGACCTCGACCGCCACGACCCCGAGGTCGCAGATCTGATCCGCGCCGAGTACCGCCGGCAGAGCGACACCCTGGAGCTGATCCCGAGCGAGAACCTGACCAGCCCGGCCGTGCTCGAGGCCCTGGGCACGCTGCTCACCAACAAGTACGCCGAGGGCTATCCCGGCCGCCGGTTCTACGGCGGCTGCGAGGTCGTCGACCGGGTCGAGTCGCTGGCCATCGAGCGCGCCCGGAAGCTCTTCGGCGCGGCCTATGTGAACGTCCAGCCGCACTCCGGGTCGCAGGCCAACGCGGCGGTGTACGCCGCCGTCTGCAAGCCGGGCGACCGCGTCATGGGGCTCGACCTCGGTGCCGGCGGGCACCTGACCCATGGCTCGCCGGTCAACTTCAGCGGAAAGCTGTACGAGATCCACAGCTACACCGTCGACCGCGAGACCGAGCGCCTCGACTACGACCAGATCGCGCGGCGCGCCGAGGAGGTCCGGCCCCGGATGCTCATGGTCGGCTACAGCGCCTACCCCCGGGTGATCGATTTCGCCCGCATGCGCGAGATCGCCGACTCGGTGGGCGCCGTCATGGTGACCGACATGGCGCACTTCGCGGGGCTGGTCGCGGCGGGCGTCTACCCGACCCCGGTGCCGCATTCGCACATCGTGACCACGACCACCCAGAAGACCCTGCGCGGCGCCTGGGGGGGAATGATCCTGGCCGCCACCGACGAGTGGGCGAAGGCGATCGACAGCGCCGTCTTTCCGGGGACGCAGGGCGGTCCCCTCATGCATGCGATCGCGGCCAAGGCGGTCTGCTTCGGAGAGGCGCTCAGGCCCGAGTTCAAGGTCTACCAGCAGAAGGTCGTGGACAACGCTCGGGCGCTTGCCGAGGCGCTCCAGGCGCGTGGGCTGCGGCTGGTCTCGGGCGGCACCGACAACCACCTGATGCTGATCGACCTGAGGCCGCTCGGCCTGCGCGGCAAACCGGCCCAGGAGGCGGCCGACCGGGCCGGGATAACCCTCAACCGCAACTCGATCCCCTATGACGACGCGCCGCCCTTCAACCCCGGCGGCCTGCGCCTGGGGTCGCCCAGCGTGACCACGCGGGGCATGGGCCCGGGCGAGATGGGGGAGATCGCGGCCTGCATCGCCGACCTGCTCCAGGACCTCGAGAGCGAGGCCAACCGGGATTCGGTTCGAGAGCGGACGCTGGACCTCTGCCGGCGGTTTCCGATCCCCTACGGCCTCCAGTAGGCAGCGGGGTTGAGCGGCTGCGGCGCGCACGAGGAGTTCTTTTCCACGTGCTTCAGCCAGGCTCTGCTCAGCCACCTGGGTCCCGCCGTCCTGCCCTTCGCGACAGCCCTGGCTGCCGGCACCCTGCTCACCCTGGGCGCCATCTACGCCGGACGCCGGATGGGCTGGGTGAAGAAGGTCCGGGAACGGGACATCCACACGCGTCCGGTGCCCGACATCGGGGGCCTCGCCCTCTACCTGGCCTTCGCCGTGGCGGCGCTCCTCTTCGCGCCGCCGTCCGAGTACCGCACCGGAATGCTGGTCCTCGGCCTGGCCGCGGTCGTGATCATGTTCGTCGACGACCGCGTCCAGATTCACGCCTGGCTCAAGCTCGGCGTCCAGTTCGCGCTGGCGGTGGTCGCCGCTGAGGCGTTTGCGCCGGGGACCTTCCAGATCACCTACCTGTCCCTGCCCGGCGCCGGCCTCCTCCATGTCGGCCTTTTCGCGCTCCCGCTGACCGTGATCTGGATGGTCGGCATGCAGAACACGGTCAACCTGCTGGACGGGATCGACGGGCTGGCGGCGGGCGTGGTCGGCATCGTGGCGCTCACGCTGCTGGTCGCCGACTCGACCCGCGGGCAGACCGACGTGGTGCTTCTCTCGGCCTGCCTGGCCGGCGCCTGCGCCGGGTTCCTTCTCTTCAACTGGAACCCGGCCCGGATCTTCATGGGGGACTCCGGCAGCAACTTCCTCGGGCTGGCCCTGGCCCTGCTCTCGGTCGCCGGCGTGGCCAAGGTGGCGGCCGCCTTCGCCCTCTTCCTGCCCGTGCTCGCGCTCGGGATCCCGATCCTGGACACCGGCTGGGCGATCGTGCGCCGGCGGCGGCGGCGGCTCTCGATCGCGCACCCCGACACTCAGCACATCCACCACCAGCTGCTCGACTTCGGCTTGAGCCAGCGCGAGGCCTGCGTCGTCTTCTACTGCGCGACCGCCATCCTGGGCGCCGTCGGCCTCACGATCTTCGGGCACCGGCGGATTCTCTCGATCGCCATCGTCGGACTGATCGTGGTGCTCTCGACCATCATCGCCGAGCACCTCGAGCGCGCTCGGTGGAGGCTGCCCGCGCCCTGGCTCGGCCGCCTGCTGGCGGCGCCCATGCCGGGCCAGCGTTCTAGGTAAACTCAGCAGCGGGGATGCAGCCCGCCGGCCGCAAATCGCCCAGCGGCACCGAACTTCTGGGCGTGGGAGCGATGGTCGCGGGGGCGGTATTGGTCCCACTGATCGCCGGCCTGGCGCTCGATGCCGCCCTGCGCTCGGGACCGATCCTGACGTTGATCGGCCTTGGTCTAGGGGTCGTCGCCGCCGGTGCGACGGTCTACGTGAGGTTCAGACAGTACCTGTGATGCGAGGAGGAGGAGAAACGAGCACGGTCACCACCGCTCAGCGCGCGCTGCGCCACACGGTGGCGTTCTCGGCCGGCACGGCGCTGCTGGCCATGTGCGTACTCACCCTCGCCGGACATCCGCGCGCCGGCCTCGCGCTGGGCGCCGGGCTGCTGGTCGGAGGCCTCAACGGGCTCTGGGCCCAGCGCACGCTCGGCTCGGAGATCTCTTTTCGAGCAACCAGCCTCGGCCGGCTCGGCGTTCTCTCGGCGATCGGCCTGGCCATCGGCTTCGCCCTCGGCACCGACGTGGCCTGGCTGACGCTGGCCGGCCTGGCCGCGGCCCAGCTGATGCTGGCCGGCTCGGCGCTGGCGGAGATGCTGGCGCGCCGATGATCCGGCTGATCGAGAACCCGCCCGTCTTCCACCCGGCGACCAAGGTCTGCGGCGGCTCCGCCTTCCTGTGCACGGTCAACTACGAAAGCCTGATCTCGACCGCGGTGGCGATCGTGATCACGGTCGCCTTCGGGTTCTGGGTCGCCTCGCGCCTGCAGTCGCGGACGCCGGGCAAGTTCCAGATGGTCTTCGAGCTACTGATCGACTACACGCGGACGCTGATCAAGGACACGGTCGGCCAGGACGCGATGTTCATCCTGCCGCTGGCCCTGACGCTCTTCTTCTACATCCTGATCGCCAACTGGATCGACTTCCTGCCCCTGCCCCATCCGCTGGCGCCTGCAAACACCGACATCAACCAGACGCTGGCGATGGCGATCGTCGTCTTCATCGCGGTCCAGGCCTATGCCTTCCGGGTGCGCGGGTTCGGCGGCTACTTCAAGCACTTCATGCGCCCGGAGGGGATGTCCAAGGCAATCCAGATCGCCTTCATCCCGCTCAACGTGATCGAGGAGATCGTGAAGCCGGTCACGCTCTCGCTCCGGTTGATGGGCAACATCTTCGGCGGCATCGTGATGCTCTGGGTGCTCACGGTGCTGCTGCCGGCGGTCCCCATCCCGGCGGTGCCCTATGGGCTCTCCACCGCCTTCGTGATCGTCTGGAAGCTGTTCGACGTCTTCTTCGTCGGCACCCTCCAGGCCTTCATCTTCTTCCTGCTCACGATCATTTACTTCGGGCAGGCCCGCGAGGGCCTGGAGGAAGAGGAGCACGGCCACCACGGCGCCTCGGTCGGCGCATCGCCCGTCACATCCCACAGCACGTAGGAGGAAAGGAATGAACCACGCAATCGCCATCGCCGGCGCGCTGATCGCGGCCGGTCTCGCGCTCGGAGGCGGCGCCATGGGCGCCGGCATGGGTGACGGCCTGGCCGGCAACGCGACCATCCAGGGCGTCGCTCGCCAGCCCGAGGCGCAGGCGCGACTGCAGGTGATCATGTTCCTGATCGTGGGCCTGGTCGAGGCCATGTACTTCATCAACCTCGCGCTCGCCTTCGTGTTCATCTACGCGGTCGCCAACGGCGTCAGCTAGCCATGTACCTCGCCGAAACCCAAACCTCGGGACTGCTGGACATCAACGCCAGCTTCTGGATCGAGGTCGTCGCCTTCCTGCTGATGCTCGGCATCCTCGCCCGTTGGGTCTACCCGCGGATCATCGAGGCGGCCGAGGCGCGCCAGCGCGCCGTGGCGGCCGAGCTGGAGGCTGCCGAGAAGGCCCGCCAGGAGGCCCAGGCCGAGCTCGAACAGGCCCGCAAGCGCCTGGAGGAGGCGCGTGCCCAGGCCCAGGAGGTGATCAGCGGCGCCGGCAGGTCGGCGGACCAGCTGCGCGCCGAGCAGAGAAGGAAAGCCGAGGAGGAGGCCGGCCGGCTGGTCGAGCGCGCCCGCCAGGACATCGACGCCGAGCGCCAGAAGGCGATCGACTCGGTCCGGGCCGAGGTGGCGGCGCTGGTCGTCGAGGCCACCGAGAAGGTCGTGGGGGAGACGCTCGACGGGGCCAAGCACCGGCGGCTGATCGACCAGGCCATATCGGAGGTCGGTGCCCAGAGTGGCTAGCGCCCGGGCCCGCCGCTACGCCAAGGCCGTCTTCGAGGTCGGCCAGGAGAAGGGCGAGGTCGAAGCCTGGCTCGAGCGCCTGGCCCGCGTGCAGGCGCTGCTCGAGCACCCGGAGTCGCGGGCCGTCCTCTTCAACCCCGCGATCCCCTCCGTGAAGCGGGTCGAGGTGGTGGGCGACCTCGCGCAGGACCTCGGGAGCGAGCCGGCCAACCTGGCCAGGATGATCGTGGCGACCGGCCGCGCCGACCTCATCGGAGGCATCGTCGAGGACTACCAGCGGCTCGCCGACGAGGCCGCCGGCCGGGTGCGCGCCACCGCCACCACCGCCGTCGAGCTCGAGCCGGGCGACCTCGAGCGCCTGACCGGTGAACTTTCAAGGAGACTGGGCAAGGAGGTCCGCCTCGACGTGCGGGTGGACCCGGCGATCATCGGGGGGATGGTCCTCCAGGTCGGCGATCGCCTGGTCGACGCCAGCGTCGCCACCCGGCTCCAGCAGCTGCGGCGGCGGCTGGCAACCGCATAGGACATACATAAAGAGGAAGTAGATGGGCATCAGCACCAGCGAGATCGGAGAGGTAATCAAGCGCAGGCTGCAGGACTTCAGCGCCGAGCTGGTCTCGGCCGACGTGGGCCGGGTGGTCAGCGTGGGCGACGGCATCGCGCAGATCTACGGGCTTCAGGGCGCCATGGCGGGCGAGCTGCTCGAGTTCCCGGGCGACGTCTACGGCATGGCCCTGAACCTCGAGGAGGACGCGGTGCGCGCCGTGATCATGGGCGCCTACGAGCACATCCAGGAGGGGGCCGAGGTCCGGACCACGGGCCGCATCGTGGAGGTGCCGGTCGGGCCCGAGCTGGTGGGCCGCGTCGTCAACGCCCTCGGCCAGCCGATCGACGGCAAGGGCCCCATCAAGGCCACCGAGACCAGCCCGGTGGAGAAGATCGCGCCCGGCGTCATCACCCGCCAGCGAGTCGACACGCCGGTCCAGACCGGCATCGTCGCCATCGACGCCATGATCCCCGTCGGCCGCGGCCAGCGCGAGCTGATCATCGGTGACCGCCAGACCGGCAAGACCGCGATCCTGCTCGACACGATCATCAACCAGAAGGGCAAGGACCTGATCTGCATCTACTGCGCGATCGGGCAGAACGCCGCCTCCATCGCCCGGGTGGCGGCCACGCTGGAGGAGCAGGGCGCGCTCGAGTACACGATCATCGTCGCCGCCACCGCCTCCGACCCGGCGCCCCTCGTCTATCTCGCGCCCTACACGGCGTGCGCGATGGGCGAGTACTTCCGGGACAAGGGCCAGGACGCGCTCTGCTGCTACGACGACCTCACCAAGCACGCCTGGGCCTACCGCGAGATGTCGCTCAACCTGCGCCGGCCGCCCGGCCGGGAGGCCTACCCGGGCGACGTCTTCTACCTCCACTCCCGCCTCCTCGAGCGCGCGGCCCGGATGAACACAGCCAACGGCGGCGGCTCCCTGACCGCCCTGCCCGTGATCGAGACCCAGGCCGGCGACGTTTCCGCCTACATCCCGACCAACGTGATCTCGATCACGGACGGCCAGATCTTCCTCGAGTCGGACCTCTTCAACGCCGGCGTCCGGCCCGCGATCTCGGTCGGCATCTCGGTCTCCCGGGTGGGCGGCGACGCCCAGATCCGGCCCATGAACAAGGTGGCCGGGCGCATGAAGACCGAGCTCGCCCAGTTCCGGGAGCTGGCGGCCTTCGCTCAGTTCGCCTCCGACCTCGACGCCATCACCCGCCGCCAGCTCGACCGCGGCAACCGGCTGACCGAGCTGCTGAAGCAGGACCAGTACGAGCCGGTGCCGGTGGGCGTGCAGGTGGCGCAGATCTTCGCCGGCACCCGGGGCCTGCTCGACCGGGTCGACGTGGGCCGGATCGCCGACTGGAAGTCGCAGCTGCGGCGCTTCCTGGAGTCGGAGCACGAGGACTACCTGCAGCTGATCGAGAAGGACAAGAAGTGGGACGACGAGGTCGAGAAGAAGACCGAGGAGATCCTGGCCGCCTTCAACAAGCAGTTCGGCGTGGAGGCCGAGGAGCCCAAGCAGCAGGACAAGCAGCAGGAGGGGACGGGGGCCAGGTCGGCCGCGGCGCCGGCGCCCGACGCCCCGGCCAAGTCGGCGGTCGCGGCCGGCGGCGACGAGTCGCCCACCGAGTCCGGCACAGAGGAGAGCTAGTTGCCCTCACTCCGCGACATCCGGGGCCGGATCCGAAGCGTCAAGAACACGCAGAAGATCACCAAGGCGATGCAGGTGGTCGCCGCCACCAAGCTGCGCCGCGCGCAGGCGACCGTGCAGGCGACGCGGCCCTACTCCGAGAAGATGCTGGAGGTCCTGGCGACCACCGCCGAGCGGGCGACCGAGTTCCGGCACCCGTTCCTCGAGCAGCGAGAGGGCAGGCGCGCGGTGACCATCCTGGTCACCTCCGACCGGGGCCTCTGCGGGGCGCTCAACACCAACACGCTGAGGGCGGTCAACCGGTACGTGAACGAGAACGCGCCCGACCATCCCCGGTGGGTGACGATCGGGCGCAAGGGCCGCGACTTCCTGATCCGGTACGGCCGTGACGTGGTCGCCGACGCCAGCCAGCTCGGTGACCGGCCGCCCATCCACACCATCCTGCCCGCCGTCAACATCGCGCTGCAGGAGTACATGGAGGGGCGCGCGGACATGGTCCTGCTCGCCTACGCCAAGTGGGTCTCGACGCTGTGGCAGGAACCCGTGGTGCGCACGCTGGTCCCCGTGCAGCTGCCGGAGCGGGAGAAGGACGCCCCGCCGGCGGCCGACTACATCTACGAGCCGGGCCCCGAGGAGGTGCTCGGCGAGCTGCTGCCCCGATACGTCGAGACGCAGGTCTTCCAGGCCGTGCTCGAGAACCAGGCCAGCTTCTACTCGGCCCAGATGATCGCGATGCAGAACGCGACCAACGCGGCCGGGGATTTCATCAAGAGCCTGACCCTGACCATGAACAAGGTCCGCCAGGCCAGCATCACCACCGAACTCATGGAGATCGTCAGCGGCGCGGAAGCACTCCGCAGCTCGTCGATGTAGCGAGGAGACAGAGAATGGCAATGACCAAAGAGAAGGCCGCGACCGCCGACAGGGCGACCGGCCGCATCGCCCAGGTGATCGGCGCCGTGGTCGACGTGGAGTTCGACCCCGGCCAGCTGCCCGAGATCATGGAGGCGATCACAGTCCAGGACAAGGAGGGCCGGTCGGTCGTGCTCGAGGTCGAGCAGGAGATCGGCGACAACATGGTCCGCTGCATCGCCATGGACTCCACCGACGGTTTCCGGCGCGGCGATCCGGTGGTCCGGCAGCACGCTCCGATCTCGGTGCCGGTCGGCGTCGAGACGCTGGGCCGCATGTTCAACGTGATCGGCGAGTCGATCGACAACGAGCCCACCCCGGAGGGCGGCGAGCGCTGGCCGATTCACCGCGAGGCGCCCCCGGTCGAGGAGCAGCAGACCCAGGTGGAGATCCTGGAGACGGGCATCAAGGTCATCGACCTCATCTGCACCTTCGTCAAAGGCTCCAAGATCGGCCTCTTCGGCGGCGCCGGGACGGGCAAGACCGTGATCGTGCAGGAGCTGATCCGGAACATCGCCCACGAGCACAAGGGCCGCTCCGTATTCGCCGGCGTCGGAGAGCGCACGCGCGACGGCAACGCCCTGTACCCCGAGATGTCGGACGCCGGCGTGCTGGACAAGACCTCGCTCGTGTTCGGCCAGATGAACGAGCCGCCCGGCGCCCGCGCCCGGGTGGCCCTGAGCGGCCTGACCATGGCCGAGTACTTCCGAGACACCGAGGGCGCCGATGTCCTCCTCTTCGTCGACAACATCTTCCGCTACATGCTGGCCGGGTCCGAGGTCTCGGCGCTGCTCGGACGGATGCCCTCCGCGGTCGGCTACCAGCCCACGCTGGCGACCGAGATGGGCGACCTCCAGGAGCGGATCACGTCGACCAAGAAGGGCTCCATCACCTCGGTCCAGGCCATCTACGTGCCCGCCGACGACATGACCGACCCTGCCATCCAGACCACCTTCGCCCACCTGGGCGCGATCGTGACGCTGAACCGGGCCCTCACCGACATCGGCATCTATCCGGCGGTCGACCCGCTGGAGTCGACCTCCCGCTTCCTCGACCCCAGGGTGGTGGGCCGCGACCACTACGAGGCGTCCCAGGGCGTCAAGCGGACGATGCAGCGCTACAAGGAGCTGCAGGACATCATCGCCATCCTCGGCATGGAGGAGCTGTCGGAGGACGACAAGCTCACCGTCGGGCGGGCGCGCAAGGTCCAGCGGTTCCTCTCCCAGCCGTTCAACGTCGCCCAGCGGTTCACCGGCCGCGAGGGCCGCTACGTGCCGGTCAAGGAGACGGTGCGCGGCTTCCTGGAGATCCTCGAGGGCAAGCACGACGGCCTGCCCGAGCAGGCCTTCTACATGGTGGGCACGATCGACGAGGCGCTCGAGCAGGCCGAGCAGCTGAAGAAGGAAGGCTGAGCCTGATGCCCTTTCCGCTTCGCGTGGTGTCGGTCGAGCAGAGCCTGTTCGAGGGCGAGGCCGACTTCCTGGTCGCCGGCGGCGCCGAGGGGGAGCTGGGCGTGCTGCCGCGCCACGCGCCGCTCTTCACGACGCTCAAGCCGGGGCCGCTGATGATCCAGCATGGGTCAAGCCAGCGGGAGGAGCTCTTCGTGGGCGGCGGCTTCCTCGAGGTGCTGCCCGACCGGGTCACCGTCCTGGCCGACGTGGCCGAGCGCGCCGAGGATCTTTCCGAGGAGGCGGCGGAGCGCGCGCGGCATGAGATCCAGGAGCGGCTCGAGGGGGCGCACGAGCTCTCCGACCGCGAGCGGCTGGACATGGAGGCCGCCCTCGGCGTCGCCGAAGCGCGCCTCCGCATGGCCCGGCTTCGGAGGTCGGGCGGGCGCTGACCTGTAACGCAGGCCCGCGGCTGCCCCGGAGCGGCTCGGCCTGGTGATCCCGCCGACCAGGCAGAGCCATTCCCAGGCCGACCACGTCCTCCGCGTCGAGGGCGGCCACCGGCTCGAGGGCCGGATCTGCATCAGCGGCGCCAAGAACGCGTCGCTGCCGCTGATGGCGGCGGCGCTGCTCACCGCCGAGCCGGTCCGCCTGACCAACGTCCCCAACGTGGCGGACACCGCTCTGATGGGCGAGATCATCCGCTCCCTGGGCGGCAGCGCCTGGGCCGGCGAGCCCGGCGTGGTCGCGATCAGCGCATCCCAGCTCGGCTCGGTGGTCGACGACGCGCTGGGCAAGAGGATGCGGGCCTCGATCGTCCTTCTCGGTGCCCTGCTCGCGCGCACGGGCGCCGCCCGCCTTCCCAAGCCGGGAGGAGACGAGATCGGCGCGCGCCGCGTCGAGCAGCACGTGCGCGGCCTGCGCGCGATGGGCGCCGAGATCAGCGAGACGGAGACCGACTTCGTGGCCCGAGGCGAGCGGCTACATGGGGCCCGGGTCATCTTCGATCTGCCGACCGTGACCGGGACCGAGAACATCGTGCTGGCCGCGGTCCTCGCCGAAGGCCGTACCGAGATCTTCAACGCCGCCCGCGAGCCCCATGTCCAGGACCTGTGCCACTGCCTGCAGAAGATGGGCGCGCAGATCTACGGCGCGGGGACCGACGAGCTCGTGGTCGAGGGCGTCGAACGGCTGCGCGGAGTCGAGCACCGGGTGATCCCTGACTACCTGGAGGCGGGCACCTACGCCATGGCGGTGGCGGCGGCTACCGGCGACGTGGTACTCGAGTGCAGCCCGCCCGAGGACCTGGTGCAGGTCCTGCTCAAGCTCGAGGAGGCGGGCGTCGGCGTCGAGACCGGCGAGGGGACGATCCGGGTGCACCGGACGCCGGAGATGCCGCTGCGCGCGGTCGACATGGTGACCTGGGTCCATCCCGGCTTTCCGACCGACCTGCAGGCGCAGTACATGTCGCTGATGACGCAGGCCGCCGGCGAGGCCGTGATCTCCGAGTACCTTTTCGAGAGCCGCTTCCAGCACGTGCCCGAGCTGGCCCGCATGGGGGCCCGGATCCGGGCCGAGGGCCGGACCTGCTTCGTCACCGGCCCGACGCCGCTGACGGGAACGGACGTCAGGGTGCCCGACATCCGCTCCGGGGCGGCGCTCGTGATCGCCGGCCTCTGCGCGTCGGGGACCACCGAGCTGCTCAACGCCTGGCACGTGGACCGCGGCTACCAGGACCTGGTCGGGAAGCTGACCGATCTCGGCGCGCGGATCGAGCGGGTGACCGCGGGCAGCGTCCGTCCGACCACCGAACGCAGCTACGAATAGCTGACCCGGGAGGTCGCCAGCACTTCTCCGGCTGTCGTCCGATCCGCTCTCCCTTTCTGAGCGGGGAAGAGACCTCCCGTCTAAGCTTCCCAGCCAGTGCTGTCCAAGAAGATCGGCATCGACCTCGGGACCAGCACCGTGCAGATCTACGTGCGCGGCGAGGGCATCGTGGTCCAGGAACCGAGCCTGGTCGCGATCAACCGCGACGGCGACCGCATCCTCGCCATCGGCAGCCAGGCCCTGGACATGGTCGGGCGCACCCCCGATGCGATCCAGGTCGTCCGCCCCATGCGCGACGGTGTGATCGCCGACTTCGTGGCCACCGAGGGGATGCTCCACCACTTCATCGGCAGGGTGCAGGGCCGAAACCGGATCTTCAAGCCGGAGGTGATGGTCTGCGTCCCCTCTGGCGTCACCTCGGTCGAGCGGCGGGCGGTGACCGAGGCCGCCATCAGCGCCGGCGCCCGCCAGGCGTGGCTGATCGACGAGCCGCTGGCGGCTGCGATTGGGGCCGGCCTTCCCATCTCAGAGGCTCGCGGCCATGCGATCTGCGACATCGGCGGCGGCACCACCGAGATCGCCGTGATCTCGCTCTCGGGCATGGTCGTCGCCCACTCGGTTCGGGCCGGGGGGAACCGGCTCGACGAGGCGGTGATGGCCTACCTGAAGCGCCGGCACAACCTCCTGATCGGGGAGCGGACGGCGGAGGAGATCAAGCTGGCGGTGGGGGCGGCGGTGCCGATGCGCGAGCCGCTGACGACCGAGGTGCGCGGGAGGGACCTGGTGTCGGGCCTGCCCCGCAATGTCGCGGTGACCTCGGCCGAGATGATGGATGCCCTGCAGGAGCCGCTGGCGATGGTGGTTGCCGGCATCCGTGACGTGCTCGAGCAGACCCCGCCCGAGCTCGCCGCCGACATCTTCGAGCGCGGCCTCGTGCTCACCGGCGGGGGCGCGCTGGTGCGCGGCATGGACCGCTTCGTGGCCATGCACACGGGCATCCCGGCCCTGGTCGCGGACGACCCCCAGACCTGCGTCGTGCGCGGCACCGGCCAGGCCCTGGAGCAGTTCGAGGTCCTCAAGCGAAACCAGCTGTACCTGCGATGACCGAAGGGAGCCACCCTCCCCGCGGGCTGCAGGAGGGCCTCCAGGGCTCCCGCGCGAGAAACGCTGGGGCGCCTGCGACCGGACTGCACCTGGCCGTCGACGGGTCGGGCCTGCTCCGTCCGCTGGCCGGCATCGGCACCTACACGCGCGAGCTCCTGGGCGCTCTGCTCGCCGCGCGCCCGGCTCACCGGATCACGCTCTGGCTGCCTCCCGGAGCGCAGGCGCCCTTCCACTCGCCCCAGCTGGCAACCCGCGACATCCCGGCCACCCGCCTGCTCGGGCGGCACCTTCTCTGGCCGCGACGGCTCCGCCGGCAAAGCGCCGACGTTTACTTCGGGCCGGCCGGCCTGCTGCCCCTGGGCGACCCCGGCTCGCCGGCCGTGGTCACCGTCCACGACCTGGCCATCTACCGTCACCCCGAGTGGTTCCCCGCCCGCCAGCCCCTGAGCACGCGGCTGGTGGTGCCCCGGAGCCTCGAGCGCGCAGGCACCGTTCTCTGCGTCTCGCAGAGCACGGCGCGTGACGTGGTCGACATCTTCGGCCTGCCCGCGGAGCGCCTGGAGGTGACCCTGGAGGGGGTGTCCGAGCGCTTCCGGCCGCTGGACCGCGAGCGTACGGCCGAAGTTCGCCGGCGGCTGCAGCTGCCCGAGCGCTTTGTGCTTTTCGTCAGCACGATCGAGCCGCGCAAGAACCTGGACACCCTCCTCGACGCCTGGGCGCAGATGGGCGGGCGGCTCCCGCTCGTGATCGCCGGCGGGTTCGGATGGCGGAGCGAGGCGGTGGCGGCCAGGATGGAGCGCCTGCGCAGCGCCGGGCTGCACCACCTTGGACCCGTGCATCCCGACGACCTGCCGGGCCTCTACTCGGCGGCCACGGTGCTCGCCCACCCGGCCTGGTATGAGGGCTTCGGCCTCACGCCGCTGGAGGCGATGGCCTGCGGGACGCCCGTCATCTGCTCCGACCGGAGCGCGCTGCCCGAGGTGGTCGGCGAGGCCGGCATCCTGCTCGACCCCGGCGACGTGCGCGCCTGGACCGAGGCGCTGGAAAGCGTGACCCAGGATGCCGGGCTGGCGGCCGGCCTGCGCCGCCGCGGCCTGCTGCGGGCGGCCGAGTTCAGCTGGGAGCGAACCGCGGAGCGGACGTGGCGCGCTATCGAGCGAGCAGCTCGGCGATGACCCCGAGCACGCCGGCGGCGGTCGCGTCCCAGGAGTAGAGGGCCGCTCGCCGGCGGCCGGCTGCGACCAGGCGGCGCCGCAGGCCGCCGTCCTCGGTGATCGACCGCAGCGCCGCGGCCAGGCCGGTCACGTCGAGCGGCGCCTGGGCGTAGAGCGCCGCCTCGCCGGCGACCTCGGGCAGGGAGGAGCCGCGGACAGTGACCACCGGGAGGCCGCGCGCCATGGCCTCCAGCACCGGGAAGCCGAAGCCCTCGTACTGGGAGGGAAAGACCAGCGCCTCGGCGCCCAGGTACAGCTGCTCCAGGTCCTCCTGCGCCACCCGCCCCATGACCAGCGCCCCGGCCAGCCGGAGCCGGCTCGCCATCGCCTCGTCGACGACTGGCCCTGCGCAGACCAGCCGGAGGCCGGGCACCCGCTGCACGGCGGCCGCCGCCGCCTCCTGGTTCTTGCGGGGTTCGACGCGGCCCACGTGGAGGGCGAAGCGGCCGTCGACGCCAAGCGCTGCGAGCCGGGCGCGCTGGGCGCGCACACCAGGCGGCGGCGCCACCCCGGGCGGGACGACCCGGATCCGCCTGCGGTCCACGCCGTAGATCTCCACCAGGTCCGCTGCCGTGGCCTCGGAAACCGTGATCAGCAGCGGGCACCGCCTGGCCGCCCAGCGCGTGGTCAGCTGCAGGTAGCGGCGCGCGGCCGCCGGGTAGCTGGCCGGGAAGCGCTCGTAGGCGAGATCGTGGATCACGGTCAGGGTGCGCCCCGGAGCCAGGAAGGGAACCACGTGGGAGGGGGCGAAGAAGAGATCGGGGCGGAGCCGGGCCAGCGCCAGCGGCACGCGCGTCTGCGACCAGAGCCGGCGTTGAGGCAGGACCAGGAGATCGTGCCCGTCGAGGCTGCCCGGCCGGTTGGCGAGCAGGAGCCAGCGCAGATCGGGCGCCAGGCCGGGCAGGCGCCGGACGACCTCGCGTGCGTAGATCTCGGTGCCCGTCCGGATCTCCCGCAGGGCGGGCGACGCGTCGACCGCGACCGTCCTCAAAACCGCGTCTTCAATTCGGCGGCAACGCCTCGTAAGCTATCCAGGATGCGGCGCCCCCACCTTGGGCGGGCGGGAGCGGGCGCCCTGCTGGCGGCTGCACTGATCCTGGTCGCCCAGGCGATCAGCTCCGGTGCGGCGCCGCAAGCAGGTGCGCAGCTCAGCTCGCTGACGGCTCGCACCGAAGCCCTTCACGTGGCACCTCCGGCCGCGCTGCCGGAGCGACCGGCCGTGCCCGGATCGCTGACGGCGCAGCCGGCGGCGGCACCGCCTGAGATCCCGCTCGGGCGTTCCAGCATCCACGTGCCCATCCTCATGTATCACTACATCCGCGAGAACCCGGACCCGGGCGACCGCCTCGGCTTCAACCTCTCGGTCGCGCCTTCCGCTTTCTACCAGCAGCTGGACTGGCTGGCCGCCAACGGCTATCACCCGGTCGACCTGAACGACGTCCGCGAATACTTCGCCGGGCACCGCCCGCTGCCCGCCAAGCCGGTGGTCCTGACCTTCGACGACGGCTACCGCGACATGTACACCACCGCCTACCCGGCGCTCCGTGCCCACCACTTCAAGGCGGTCTCCTACGTGGTGACGGGCTTCGTCGGCGGCCCCAACTACGTGACCTGGGACATGGTGCGGGAGATGGAGACCAACGGCATCGAGATCGGCGCCCACACCTTCTCCCACATCGACCTGGCGAGGGCGCCGGCCGGCGAACTGCACCGGCAGCTGAACGACAGCGAGGCCGACTTCAAGGCTGAGCTCGGACACCCGGTGGTCGATTTCTGCTACCCGGCTGGGAGCTACAGCTCCGCCGTGGTCGCGGCGGTCCGCGCCGCCGGCTACCAGACCGCGACCACGACCGCCCCG
Source organism: uncultured Actinomycetes bacterium (assembly GCA_964383855.1). Lineage (GTDB taxonomy): Bacteria > Chloroflexota > Dormibacteria > Dormibacterales > Dormibacteraceae > CAZHAC01. The sequence goes on from CAYLIP010000029.1 coordinate 24,635, forward strand.
GGCACGCTGCACTCGCTCGACGACCGGTTCACCTGGACGCGCGTGCGCGTTTCCGGAGGCGAGCCGCTGGACCAGTTCGCCTCCGATCTCGGACCCGCCGACCCCACCGTGACGCCCGCCCCCGAGCCGAGCTATGGCCGGATCCCCGAGCTGCAGCGGCTGCCTCTCAAGTACGCGTACGCGCCGCTGCGAGAGCTGCCGCGAGAGCTCTCCGTCCCGCATCTGGCTCCCTGAGGTCGGCCACCGCCCGGAGCCCGCGCGCCGCCATGCGGTTGCGCTCCTCGCTGTCGGTGAGCACCAGCCGCATGGCCGCCGTCCAGGCCGCCGGGTCCCCGGCGGGCAGCACCATCCCGGCGTTGCCGACCACGTCGGCGAGCGCGGTGCCGGCCGAGACCAGCGGGGGCGCGCCCAGCGCCATCGCCTCCAGGGCGCCCATGGAGACGCCCTCGGCCAGGCTCGGGCAGACGAGCGCCGTGGCGCCGCTCAGGAGGCAGAGCAACTGGTCGTCGGGAAGGGGGCCGAGGTAGCGGGCGCCACCGGCGACCACCTCACCCACCAATTCGGGATCGGCGCCGGCGCCGGCGACGGCAAGGTCGACCCGCTGCCCGAGGTCCGGCCAGAGCATGTCCCAGGCCTGGAGGAGCATCCGCAGGTTCTTGCGCGCGGAGATGGTTCCCACGAACAGGAGGTAGGCGGGCTTCAGGCCGAGCTGGACGCGCAGCCGCTCGACGTCGGCCCGGGGCGCCCGGCGCCAGCCGGGCCCGATCGTGGGGATCCACGCCAGCCGCTCCTCGGGCACCCGCAGGTAGTCGACGAGCCCGCGGCTGATCGTGAGGGAGGGGCAGAGGAGGGCCGCCGCCCGGCGGGTCAGCAGCGCCGCCGACCAGCCCCGGCGGGTGCGCTCAAGGAATCTGTGCGCACGCGGAGCGACCAGGTGCGAGATGTCGTACACCGCGCGCACGGTGGGAATCTCGGGGCCGGGCGCCCGAAGGGTGGGGCCGAGGTCCACCACCACGTCCGCGGGAGCCGGCGCCGTCTCCTCCTCGACCATCCGCACCTCGTGCTCGCCCGCCTCGGCCGCCATCAGGCCGGCCAGCCGGCGGGCCCAGCGGGTGGGCCCGTGAGGCCGCTCCCCGGGCGCCGCCAGGCCGCGAAGGTCGACCGCGATGCGAAGCCCGGGCACAGCCGGTCAGCATAATCAGCCGGTGGCGACCCTCCGCTCGCCTTCGGTGCGCGTCCTCGGCGTCCGGGTCGACTGCGTCGACATGGCGGCGACGCTGGCCCGGATCGGCGAGCTCGTGGCCCGGCGCGGCCCCTGCGCCCAGGTGGCGACCGTCAATCCCGAGTTCGTCATGCATGCCCGCGGCGACGCCCAGTTCGCCGCCATTCTGGAGAGCTGCGACCTCTGCCTGGCCGACGGCATCGGCGTGGTCTGGGCGGCGCGCCGGGCCGGCTGCCCGCTGCGGGAGCGGGTCACGGGCAGCGATCTCCTGCCCAGGCTGGCGGCGGAGTGCGCGGCGCGCGGGTGGCGACCCTTCTTCCTGGGGGCCATGCCCGGCGTGGCCGAGGAGGCGGCCCGGCGCCTGGCCGGGGCCCACCCCGGATTCGAGGTCGCGGGCGTCCACGCCGGGACGCCCCAAGACGCCGGCGACGAGGAGGCGCTGAGAAGAATCGCCGCCGCCCGCCCCGACCTGCTGCTGGTGGCCTACGGCCATCCCCGCCAGGAGCGCTGGATCGCGCGCAACCGCGACCGGCTGCAGGTCCCTGTCGCCATCGGTGTCGGCGGTTCGTTCGACTTTGCCGCCGGCCGCGTTCCGCGCGCGCCGGGCTGGATGCGGCGCGTGCACCTGGAGTGGCTCTTCCGGCTGCTCCTGCAGCCCTGGCGCATCCGCCGGATGGCGGTCCTGCCCGCCTTCGCCCTGCGCGTCCTGCGTTCCCGCCCGGCCTAACCGGGCAGCGCGCGGGCGCGGCTCCGCTACGATCTGCGCCCGTGACCCGCGACCTGTCCGTCGTCGTCCCCGCTTACAACGAGGAACGGCGGCTCCCGGTGACCCTGGCCGCGGTGCTGCCCTGGCTGGAGGCCCGCGGCCCGTCCTTCGAGCTGATCCTGGTCGACGACGGCAGCCTCGACGGCACGCTGGACCTGATGCGGGAGTGGGCGAGCAAGCATCCGGCGGTGAGGGTGGTCGCCCAGAGTCCGAACCGGGGCAAGGGCCGGGCCCTGGCGGAGGGCGTCAAGGTCGCCTGCGGCCGGCTGGTCCTGGTCTCCGACGCCGATTTCTCGACCCCCATCACCGAGCTCGGCAAGCTCGAGGAGGCGATCAGGGGCGGGGCCGACATCGCGATCGGCTCGCGGGCCAAGCGGGGGGCGCGCGTCGAGCACTCACAGCCGTTCTACCGGGTTCTGATGGGCAAGACGTTCAACCTTGTCGTGCAGGCGTTGATACTGCCCGGGCTGTGGGATACCCAGTGCGGGTTCAAGCTCTTTCGGAGCGAGGTCGCCCATGACCTCTTCGCGGCCCTGACCACCGACCGGTTCGGCTATGACGTGGACGTTCTCTACCGGGCCCGGCGGCGAAGGCTGCGCATCGCCGAGCTGCCGGTGCGCTGGATCAACTCGCCGGAGACCAAGGTGAACGCGGTCCGCGACTCGAGCCAGATGCTCAAGGACATTCTTCGGCTTCGCTTCACGAGGGTCCGGTGAGCGCCGGGCAGCGAGCGATGGCGCGCGATCTGCCGGTCGAGCGCCGCCTCCGGCTGGGTCAGTGGGCGCTTCCGCTGGGCCTGGCCGCGGCCCTGGCGGCGCTGACGCTGGTTCCCTACCTCTACGCCTGGAACGCGCAGCCGCCGGGCCGCGTGTTCATGGGCTTCTTCTTCCTCGGCGACGACGCCAACACCTACCTGGCCAAGATGCGAGAGGGGTGGGAGGGAGCCTGGCGCTGGAGCAACCGCTACTCCACCGAGCCCGGCAGCGGCGCCTGGTTCTTCGTGTTCTGGATCTTCCTCGGCCACCTGGCGGCCTGGACGCACGTGCCACTGATGGCCACCTTCCACGCCGCCCGGGTCCTCGGCGCCTTCGCGCTCCTGGCGGCCGGCTGGCTCTTCATCACCGAGTTCCTGGAGGAGCCGGCCCAGCGCCGGTTCGCGCTCTGGTTCCTCGCCCTCGGACTTGGCTGCGGATACGTGATCCAGGCCCTCGGCCACCCGGTCGTGCTGGGCCAGCGCAGCGACACGCTCGACTGGCGGATGCCCGAGCTGAGCGCCTTCTACTCGATCCTGGCGCTGCCTCACTTCGCCTGGGCGGCCGCCTTCCAGGCCGCCGCCATCGTCTTCACGGTGCGGGCCGCGGAGCGCGGCAGCCTCGTCTACGGGATCCTGGCCGGGCTGGCCTGGCTCGGGGAGTCGTCGATCCACGCGCAGATGCCGATCCTGCTCGGCGGCGCCTTCGCCGTGGCCCTGGTCGCCCGGCCCGTGGGCAGGCGAGGCTACGCCGCGGCATTCCTTGCCTTTGCCATCTCGGCGCCCTATGTCGGCTACTCGTACTGGGCCTCCAACCACGTCCCCGAGGTGCTGCGGTGGAGCGCCCAGTGGCGGAACAACCTGCCTCCGGAGGGACTCAGCTTCGCCCTGGCCCTGCTCCCGCAGCTGCTCCTGACCGCGCTCGCCCTGCCCGGGGTGCTGCGCCGGCGCTCGCGCCGGGATCTGGTGCTGGTCGCCTGGCTGGCGCTGATCGTGATCATCCTCTGGCTGCCCAACCCGGCCGGCAACCTGCGCCGCCGGTTCTTCGACGGCATCTACCTGCCGCTGGTCGTGCTCGGTGCGCGGGGGATTTACGAGGTCGCCATGCCGCGGCTTAAGGGCCGCGCCCGGCGCCTGGTGCCGTTCGGCTACGTGGCCGTGTCGGCAATGGGCAGCCTCGTCCTGCTGCTGGCGCCCATGCTGCTGGCCACAAGCGACCAGTACACGCTCAGCCGCGATGAGGTGGGCGCCCTCAACTGGCTCGCCGCCCACCCCTCGGGCAGCGTGCTCTCCGAGGGCCGGCTGGGCCTCTACGTGCCCGCCTACTCGCCCGATCCCGTGTACGTGGGCCAGTACAGCGAGACGTACAACTACGCGGCCAAGGAGCGGGAGGCGCGCGCCGTGCTGTCGGGGGACGCCGACGCGGCCGCCTTCGCCTCGGCGCATGGCATCACCTACCTGCTCTGGAGCCGGGAGGACGGCGCCGGCCGGCCGAGCGGCGTGGGCGACCTCGTTTACGACACGCCCGGGGCCAGGATCTACCGGGCGCGCGTGTAGACGTCGGCGACCGGGTCCGAATAGACCAGCTGCCAGCCGGGCTCGGTGGCGAGCACGTCGCTGAGGGCCGCCCCGTGGTTGAAGACCACGGTGTCCACGGCGTAGTCGTCCATCACCCGCACCCAGTCCGGGCGCAGGGCGGCGACGTCCTCGTAGCGCTGGAGCAGCCGGTCCCCCATCAGCTCGGCCTCGCCGAAGATGAACACGCGCCGGTCGGCGGCGGGGTAGAAGCGGTAGGCCAGGTAGCCGCCCCACCCGTACTGGTTGAACATGCGGGTCCCCACGCGGTCGGGGTGAGCGGCGATCCAGTCGGCCGCCGCCACCGGGTACTCCTTGCGGGTCACCGACGCCTGCTGGGCGAGGTGCCCGGCGACCACGCCGGCCGTGGCCGCCGTGATCACCAGCAGCGCCAGCCCGGTGATGGCGGCGAAGACCGGCCGGGGCGGGATGTTGCCCAGCCGGAGGCCGCGCCGGGCGGCCAGGTCGCCCCAGACGCCCGACCAGGTGGCGACCAGGATGGGGGTGGTGGCGGCCACGAAGAGCACCACGTTGCGAACCGACTGGAGCGCGAGGGCGAGCGCCGCCAGCGCCAGCAGGAGGTCGTAGAGGCGGGGCCGCCGCAGCGAGAAGCCGGCGACGACGAGCATGATCATGGCCTCGAAAGCCTTCAGGTCCCCCCGGTGGAAGTCGGGTGAGAACCACTCGACGATGAGCTGCTCCTGGGCCGAGCTGCCAACCGTCTTCAGCACCCATGGATAGATGGCGGCGCCGTTGGGATTGACCAGCGCCGCCAGCAGGCAGGCCGCTCCGATCAGGGCCAGCCTCTTCAAGTGCGCCCGGGCGGCAAGGTCGTCACGGTTGACCAGCCAGCGAGCGAGCTCAGAGACGAACGCCACGCCGAGGAACCCGATGCCGATCACGAATCCGCCGTGCAGGTTGACCCAGAGGACGACCAGGACCGGCAGCCAGTTGATCATCCGGCTCCTGCCCTCGAGGTAGCTGCGCAGCCAGTGCAGCTCGATGCAGACGAAGAGGAAGGTGATCATCTGCGCCCGCGGTCCCCAGATCGGGGCGCCCGCGGCGACGGCCAGGGCCATGGCCAGCGCCACGACCACGTAGGGATGTCGGGTGGGTCGCGAGGAGCGCAGGACTACCAGCAGGCCGGCCCAGGTCAGAAGGCCGAAGGCGAGCGAGATCGCAAACATGCCCCCGTGGGCGTGGACCCAGGCGATCAGGACCTCGGTCAGCCACTCGTGGTCGGTCCAGGCGTGATCGGGGACGGTGTAGGTGAAGACGTCGGTGCGCGGCAGCCCGTTCTTCTCGATCCACTGGCCGATGCGCAGGTGCCACCAGAAATCCGGGTCCGCCTCCGGCGAGGTGAGCGCCGACAGCGAGGCGATCATCACGCCGCCGAGCAGAAGGAGGCGCGGCGTCAGCCGGGCGGTGAGCGAGCTCAGCGGTGTGCGATCAGCCGCCGGGGGTCCGGCAGGTAGCGGGGGACCCGGCGCGCGTATTCGCCGTACTCCGGGAACTCGCTCGAGAGGACTCGCTCCTCGGCTCGGATCCGGATGTACTGCGAGGCCAGGAAGAGGACGATCAGTGCACCACCCGCCCAGCTGACGATCGGGAGCACGATGCCGATGGCGGCGGTCGCCTCGCCCAGGTAGAGGGGATGCCGGCTCAGGTTGTAGGGGCCGCCGGTGACCAGGCGCCGCGCCTCCGGCATGATCGAGAACGAGCGCCGCAGGTAGGCCAGCGACCAGAGCGTGTAGACGAGGCCGGCGGCGACCAGGACGGAGCTCAGCAGCTCCATGTAGGGGCGCCGGCTGGCGCCTGGCAGGAGCGCGATGAAGAGGACCGAGAAGGATCCGAAGAAGCTGATCGCGATCATGGCCGGGCTCCGATCGCCGGCCCGCCGGGGCAGCCTGACCACGTAAAGCACGACGATCAGCAGGTAGTACGCCAGACCGAGACCCTGGCTGAGGGGCGCAAGGTAATCTGTCGGCTGCGCAGCGGCCGGGGCGGCGACAAGGGCGTCATGGAGCTGGAAGGCCTTGACCAGCAGGAAGACGCTGAAGAAGATCGCCGGGGCCGTGCGCCCGAAGACGATGTCGAACCAATATGAGGAGCGCGTAGGGCGACTGGCAGGCACGTGCGCGTGCATGGTCTCGGCGGCCATGTGGGCAGCTAGCCTATCAGCCCACCCCATGCTCGCCCCCCTTCTTAGGCCCACCTCGTGACCGCCCTCGGCAACGGGGTCCTTCTCTCGAGCCTGCTCGCGTCCGAGGTCGCCGGGACCCAGGAGGCCATCCAGAAGCTGGAGACCGAGATGACGGAGATCCAGGACGAGCTCTCGCGGGCGCTGGTCATCCGGCGCCACGTCGCCCGCACCCCGGAGCGGTTTGCCGCCCATGAGCGCGAGGACGTTTTCGAGCGCGCGGAACGGCTGGTGGCCCGCCGCGGAGAGATCTCGACCTGGCTCACGGCGGCCCGCGAGCGGCTGACCCTGCTCGAGCAGCTGGGCGGCTCGCTGGCCGCCGAGCAGGAACGGCTGGCGGTCGAGGCCGCCCAGGCCCGGGCCGCGGTCGAGGAGGTGAAGGCGGAGGCGCGCGCCTATGTCGCACACACGCAGGCGCAGGCGCAGCGCGCCGTCGCCGAGGCCGAGCGCCGGACGCAGACGCTGCCCGCGCTGGGCCCGCTGCCGGGCGCCCTGCCCGCCCTGGAGATTCACCAGGCGGTGGAGGCGGAGCGCCTGCGGATCGCGCGGGACCTGCACGACGGCCCGGCGCAGGTGCTGTCCAACCTGGTCCTGGAGGCCGAGATCCTGGAACGGCTGCTGAAGCGCGATCCCGAGCTCGTCGCCGCGGAGCTCCAGGAGTTCAGGAACTCGGTGAAGAATGCGGTCGCCGACATCCGGCGCTTCATGTTCGACCTCCGGCCCGACTCCCTCGACGACCTCGGGCTGATCGCCACCCTTCACCGGCTGACCACGGAGTGGCAGCAGCGAACCGGCGTCACCTGCCGCTTCAACATCGTCGGCGAGGAGCGGAGGCTTCCCTCGGCGCTCGAGGAGGCGCTCTTCCGGATCATCCAGGAGGCCCTCAACAATGTGCGCCGCCACGCGCAGGCGCGCACGGCCGAGGTCAATCTCGAGATCCGCCCGGACCGGGTCGGTCTCCGGGTCCACGACGACGGCGCGGGCTTCGACCCCGCCGAACCGCCGGTGGGCAGCCGCCGCCAGCTCGGGGTGGTGGGGATGCGCGAGCGGGCGGCCGCCGTGGGCGGCCGGCTCGACATCACCAGCCAGAAGGGGGCCGGGACCGAGATCACCGGCGACTTCCCCGTCCAGCCGGCCTGAGGGCGTTAACCCACAGGTTGTTGCCTGGCTGACCCGCTGGCGCTAATATGCCGCCGACCCTGAAGGTTGGGCGCAGGAAATCGGCGAGAGCCTCGTTGTAATGCCCGACCAGAACGGTCTATCTCAGAAGAAGGAGGTGAAAACAGAAAGATGCTGAGCCTTTACTTCAAGCTTCGCGGTCTCGCCACCCGGCAGGAAGGCCAGGGTATGGTCGAATACGCCCTGATCCTGGTCCTTGTCTCCATCGTGGTCATCGTCATCCTTCTTACGATGGGTAACCAGATCAAGAACGTCTTCTCCAACGTCGTCACTGCTCTCGGCACCTAGCCGACACACAACAAAGACTCTTCGGAAGAGGCCCCGCGTGGGGCCTCTTCCTTTTTATGCGCCGTGCGACGCGGGGCATGGTGGATGCGCACACCCGCAATA